>JAGQWL010000302.1 GCA_020437385.1 Bacteroidota bacterium | reverse complement strand
TATGTGTTGTCGGAAGACGAGTACCCGATCCTCGACAATTCCGGCCTGGATCACAATTCCACAACGCTTCTTTGCTGGGTTGTCAAAGAGGCAGTTCTGAAGGGCTTGAGAACCGGCTTGCGTCGTTCTCCCCGTGATCTCACGCTGTCCATCGACTTTGAGAGGGGGAATGCACGTGTTTTTGTAGCCGGCGGCGAAACATGGATTTGCAATTACAGCCAGATCAGCGATAACTACATTGCAGTCGCCGTGCCCGAGTAGTGCCGAACACTGCGTCGCGGCTGAATGAAGCCGGTTGCGACAAAAGACAGTACGAACTTCAACTTGCCGGAAATGGAGCACCTCGACAGTACACCGTATCAGTCGAAGCATCGGATTCGATTTGTCACTGCCGCGAGTCTTTTCGACGGGCACGATGCCGCGATCAACATCATGCGGCGAATCCTGCAGGCCTCGGGCGCGGAGGTAATCCACCTCGGCCACAATCGATCTGTCGCGGAAGTAGTCGAAACGGCGATCGAGGAGGACGTACAGGGAATTGCACTTTCATCGTATCAGGGCGGCCATGTGGAGTACTTCAAGTACATGGTCGATCTGCTCCGCGAAAAAGATGCCTCGCACATCCGCGTCTACGGCGGCGGTGGTGGGGTCATTGTGCCCCGCGAGATCGAAGAACTTCACGAGTACGGTGTCGCGAGGATCTTCTCGCCAGACGATGGAATGGCGATGGGGCTGCAGGGAATGATCAACCTCATGCTTCGGGAATGCGACTTCCCAACCATCAAAGATTCGGAATCAGTTCTCGATGAGGGCGTCAAGTCGCGACATGCCGGCTACATTGCGCGCGTGCTGTCGGCTGTCGAACTCATCGCCGCGGAAGCGCCGGCGGCTTTTGAGCCTGCCGCTGTTGTGTCGGGTGACGGCGCCAGTGCCGATTGGACGGGTGTACGCACCGCGCCGGTCATCGGTATCACCGGGACCGGTGGTGCCGGCAAATCAACGCTTACCGACGAACTCGTTCGACGGTTGCTCAACGACTTCGCTGATATCGAAATCGCCGTGCTCTCGGTAGATCCGTCGCGGCGCTCAACCGGTGGCGCGCTTCTTGGTGATCGGATTCGGATGAATTCGATCTATGGAAAGAACGCAGAGCGCGTCTACATGCGGTCGTTCGCCACGCGTCAGAACCACCTTGCCACGTCACGTGCGCTTGCGGAGTCGATTAGGATCTGTCGCGCTGCCGGGTACGATCTGATCATCGTCGAAACGGCCGGCATCGGTCAGAGTGATACCGAAATAACTGACATCGCCGACGTCAGCCTGTACGTCATGACAAGCGAGTTCGGCGCGCCAACGCAACTCGAGAAGATCGGCATGCTCGATCTGGCGGACCTCGTCGCAATCAACAAGTTTGAAAAGCGCGGCAGCGATGACGCGCTGCGGGATGTACGAAAGCAGATTCAGCGCAATCAGAAACTGTTTGCAGCGCAAGTCGAGGATATGCCGGTTTATCCGACGATGGCATCAAACTTCGATGATCCAGGCGTGTCCAAACTTTACCTTGCCATGCTGGATCTTCTCAACAGTCGGTTTGCCTTTTCGCGTACGTCGAGCATCTACCGCGCCGAAAAGATCCCCGACCTGGAGGCGTCGAAACTGGCGTTAATTCCGCCTCGCCGGCAGCGATATCTCGGAGACATCGCTGACGCGGTGCGAAGCTATCACGCCTGGGGTGATCAGCAGGTCGAGATTGCGCGGAAGTGGGGTGAGGCTCGCGGCGTGGCCGAACAGCTTGATACCTGGAACCCCGATGATGCCGATGCCATGCGATCCAGGCTGGACGCGATGGCGCAATATTGGTGGGACAAACTCGACTCTCGTTGTCGACGAATTCTCGCCGATTGGGATCAGACCGCCGGCAAGTACGACGGAGATTCGTACACCTACACTGTTCGCGACCGTGAAATCGAGGTCCCTCTGGCCCGTCAGTCCCTTTCGGGCCTGCGAATCCCGAGGGTTGCCTTACCCCGTACAAGGAATGCGGGAGAGCGGTTGAGATTTGCGCTCCGCGAAAACCTTCCGGGCTATTTTCCCTACACGGCCGGTGTCTTTCCGTTTAAGCGCACAGGAGAAGACCCGACGAGGATGTTTGCCGGGGAAGGCGGGCCGGAGCGAACCAATCGCCGTTTCCACCTTGTGTCGCAGGGTATGCCCGCGAAGCGATTGTCGACCGCGTTCGATTCGGTGACCCTGTATGGCTTCGATCCGCACGAACGTCCGGATATCTACGGAAAGGTCGGAAACTCGGGCGTGTCGATCTGTACGTTGGACGACATGAAGAAGCTGTACTCAGGATTCGATCTTTGTGATCCTGCGACCTCGGTATCCATGACGATCAACGGACCGGCACCGATGATCCTGGCAATGTTCATGAACACGGCTATCGATCAGCAGATCGAACAGCACCTGCGGCAAAGCGGAAAATGGGCCGATGTGGAACGGGAAATTCACGCTAGACTTGGCGAGAATCGTCCGACCTACATTCCATTCGGTCCGAACGGGCGACTCGATGAACTGCCGGAGGGACACGACGGGTCGGGTCTCGGTCTGCTAGGCACGACGGGTTCACAATTGGTCGAATGGGGGTTGCTCCCACCCGAAGAGTACCGTGAAATACAAAAGCGAACGCTCAGCGTCGTGCGGGGCACCGTGCAGGCAGATATCCTGAAGGAGGATCAGGCACAGAATACGTGTATCTTCTCGACGCAGTTCGCATTGCGTATGATGGGCGACATTCAGGAATCGTTCATCGCCAGCGACGTTCGCAATTATTACTCGGTTTCAATTTCAGGCTACCATATAGCCGAGGCAGGAGCGAATCCGATCTCACAGTTGGCCTTCACGCTCTCGAATGGATTCACCTACGTTGAGTACTACCTCGCACGAGGGATGAACGTCGATGATTTCGCGCCCAACCTTTCGTTCTTCTTCTCAAACGGACTGGATCCGGAGTACACGGTGATCGGTCGCGTCGCGCGGAGGATCTGGTCGGTGGCAATGCGCGATCGGTATGGAGCGAATGAGCGAAGCCAGAAGCTGAAGTACCACATCCAGACGTCCGGTCGGAGCCTTCACGCGCGAGAGATTCAGTTTAACGACATTCGAACCACGCTGCAGGCGCTGCTGGCCATCAACGACAACTGCAACTCGCTTCACACCAATGCCTACGATGAGGCGATTACGACGCCAACAGAAGAGAGCGTGCGTCGCGCCATGGCTATCCAGCTGATTATTAATCGGGAGCTCGGACTTGCACAGAACGAGAACCCGCTGCAGGGATCATTCATTGTCGAGGAGCTGACGGATCTGGTAGAGGAGGCCGTCCTTCGTGAGTTCGAGCGAATCAACGACCGAGGCGGTGTGCTCGGTGCGATGGAGACGATGTACCAGCGGTCGCGTATTCAGGAGGAGTCGCTCTTCTACGAAAACAAGAAGCATTCAGGTGAGTTGCCCATCATCGGCGTCAATACGTTCCTCGGATCGGGATCCGATACGGACGGAGGGTCCGGGAAGGATGTTCAACTCATGCGGTCCTCAGATGAAGAGAAGAAGCTGCAGATTGCAAACCTCCGTGCGTTCCAGGCCCGGAACGCCGATGGTTCGGCGGGCGCACTGGAGGCGTTGTCCAACACAGCGAGAAGCGGCGGAAATCTCTTCGACACACTTCTCGAGACCGTAAAGACCTGTTCATTGGGACAAATCACGCATACGCTATTCGAGGTTGGCGGACAGTACCGGCGCAGCATGTAGTTGCAATCTCGTAATGTCGTTAAAGCATCGAGGCCACTCGACGATAATCGAATACGACCTGTTCCGTCGAAATATCGGCGTTTTCGTCTCGAACCCTTTCTGAAAACCTGCCAACCGTGGGGCTGACTAGATGATAGACCGCAGCAATCTTGAAGATTGGCGCCTGCTGTACAGGGCGGCTTCTCCGCACAAGAAGCTGCTCGCCTTCACGTTTCTGACAACGCTGGTGGCAGCGGGACTGGAGGGGCTTGGAGTTGGTCTGATCGTGCCGTTCATTCAGAACCTTACAGAAGACGGCAGTGGCGGGCAGGGCTTCATGACCCACGTCGAGTTTATCGATCGTGTCTTCCTTGCTGTTGGCCAGGACACGATCGTTCGTTTGCATCGGATTGCGCTCACGATTGGTCTGGTTGCGCTTCTTCGCTCAGGTTTCGGTCTCATTTCCAATTTCCTTGGCGGCAAGGCTCAGGAGTACACTGCCCATGAACTCCGGAGAATGATCAATGCGCAGTCGATGGATATTGCGCTCTCGTACTATTCGCACGCTCGTGCCGGGGAGATTATCAGCGTCTCCACGAATGAAGTCCAGCGGGTTCGATTCCTTCTCGACACGATTCAGACGGTGTCTACAAGGGTCTTCTTCCTCTTCATGTATGCAGCCGCCATGATCCTGATATCATGGCAGCTGTCTGTCGTCGGGCTCGCTGTCTTTATTCTTCTTTCTCTGCTGATGACGGTCTTCACGCGGTGGATCTCTCGAAGCGCCCGGCAGGTGCCACAGATGCTTGGCACCATGACGGCCATCACGAGCGAGACCATTGCCGGAATGCGTTTGATTCGCGCATTGTCGATGCAGGAAAGCGAGAAGGAGCGTTACGACTCGTTCAGCAAGAAGACTGCCGACAGAATTGTGGAGACGATGCGTCGCCGGGCGATTCTGCCGTCGGTCAATCGCTCGCTTTCGACCATCCTGATGCTGGTGTTGATTGTCGCATCAATTCAGTTTTTCGTTATTCCCGGCAAGCTGTCGGCCGGGGAGCTCATGGCGTTTCTCTTTGCTCTGCTGCGGCTCGAGCCAATTTTCGGAGAGGTCAACAACGCGCGGAGCCGAGTGGCCACGATCATGCCGGCGCTCAGCGCGATCCGGGCTTATGTCGATCGACATGACAAGCCGTATCTCGCAGATGGATCCAGGGAGATGTCGAGCTTCCGCAAAAGCATCGACTTTGACGACGTGAGTTTCGCCTACGATGAGGGCAACCCTGTCCTTCGGAATATCAATCTTTCGGTCAAGCAGGGGATGAAGGTCGCACTCGTAGGTGGTTCGGGTGCCGGCAAATCGACACTCGTCGACTTGATTCCAAGGTTTCTCGAAGTCTCCAGCGGAAGCCTCAAAATTGATGGTGTTGACATTCGCGAGTTCACCCAGGTCAGTTTGCGCAGACACATCGGGGTCGTTTCACAAGACGCATTTGTTTTTAATGCCTCCGTACGCGACAACATCGCTTATGGGCTGCCGGAAGCCAGTGACGAGCAGATCTGGAATGCCGCCAGACGGGCGAATGCCGAAGACTTCATCAAGGCGTTTCCCGATGGGATGGACACAATGCTTGGAGACCGCGGAGCGGCGATGTCGGGCGGCCAACGGCAGCGGATCGAAATTGCACGGTGCTTCATGAGAAACCCCGAAATACTCATCCTCGATGAGGCCACGAGCGCACTGGACAGTGTCTCTGAAAAGCTTGTTCAAGAGTCCCTGAACAAGTTGATGGAGGGACGTACGGTGTTTGCGATTGCGCACCGACTTTCAACGATTCGCAATGCGGACATGGTCGTTGTTATGGAGAACGGCCGTATCGTTGAGACGGGTTCATACGACGAGCTGCTGGCTCGTAAGGGTGCACTCTACAAGTACCACTCGATCCAGGTCGATATGGAGTTGTCCAACCTGCCTGCCTCCTGACCGGTCCGACGCGTTCCTACTGCTGGCGAACGGTCAGCTTCGTCGACGACGTACGGCCATTCACCGTTGGTTCGTACATCAACTCGCCGACAACGGGTGGATAATTATACGTTCCGGGCGTCGTTGCCCGCGCCACATACTGATAGGTATGATCCCCTCGCTGCAGGAAGTCCGCAAACAGTAAAACGCGATCCTGGCGCATTTCGGTGTGATTAAAGGAGCCCCACCACTTTGAGCTTCCTGTGCCGCGCGTCAGTTCGTCACTTGTCGTGGACAGCGCGGCATTCAGGGCTTCCAGCCCGGCCGGCAATGCATCATCCACCACGACATAGTGTCGATCTGCCCGACTATTGAGGCGCAGCGTTACGCGAACCAGCTCGCCAGCTTCGAGCTCAATGCTTTCTGTCGAATTGACCGCAACCTCGTTCCCCACCTCGGCGCCGGATCTGTCGAGGCGCTGAATTGACCGCGAAACGGAAAGGCCGTTATCCGCCCGCTCCGCATCGGCTGCATAGGTGTCGAGGCGCAGCGAATAGTACAAGGTTCCTGTTCCCGTCTTCCCCATGCGCACCGGAACCGCCGTCGAATCGCCCGGCAAATCGGCATCCAGAGCGTGCTGGGTCGCCTGAAACGTGCGTCCCTCAAACAGATCCCTGACAATGGCGCGACCCGCAACATCAACCGTCGCAACAAAATCAGGTGCTTCAGACTCGTAGGTTTGGAAGAACGTCGCCATGGCTTCGATTACAGCAATGTTCTCCTGGGTGGATGCCCAGTGCCCGGCTTGTCGACGTGAAAGTAGATAGCGAATCATTCGTTGTATCACGAGCGCAGCGTCATCCGCGAATCGGGGCTGGCTCAGGACCGTCGCCACGAGTGCCGTTGCCCGACTCGATGTTGAGTACGTCCACCAATAGTCGGGTCGATCGGGGATTGATACGAACGCGGTTGTGGGTTCGACGGTAATCCCGGACTTCACACGGTCGAGCAGACGCTCGACGAGCGGATCGAGCGCGGCGGAGCGATGGGAGCCGATTGCTCGAAGCAGCAGCGCGGCAGTCTCCGGGCTTCGGCCATCAGACCGGTCCAACTCCTCTTTGGAGAGCGTAAGAATCTCGTCGTCCAGGAACCGATCATGTCGGGCCAGCGCGTACAGAAGGTATGCGCGAGACAAGCGCCACGAACGGTTGTCGTAGTACTCAGGCTTGTCTGTTCGTCGCCGCGCCATTCGCTCGGCTGATCCTATCGCGTCGGCGACCAGATCTGCAGGAACTTCGTATCCGGCATCCCTGGCTTCGGCCAACGCGGCCAGGACGTACGCATTGACGAATGGTGGGTTGTACCTGCCGCCTGGCCAGAGCGCAAACCCATCCCCGTTCCAGTATTGTCGCAATTCAGTGAGCCACTCGGACACAAGCGTTCTGGATTGACCCTCGACAACGTCCAGGTCAAAGGCATCAACGAGATCCGAGGCAATCAGCAGCGGACGAATGCGAGACGTTCGCTGTTCGAGGCATCCGTACGGATACTCGAAAAGGTAGTCCGTTGCGCCATCGAGACCCACAAGAGCCGTGCTGGAGAGCGACACCGTTAGCCTGTCAAGACTTGAAATCCGATTCGAAGGAAGGCGTATGACTTCCAGGGCGCTTGAGTCGGTCTGCGCAAACGTACCGGTTACAGTGCGAACAGTTGGCAGCACAACAGGGAAAGTCGCTCGCATCGCGTCCCGCTCGCTGCCGAGACGGGCAGTAAAGTCCATTGTTGCCGTCGTCACCGAGTCTGCAAGCCACTCAAACGAGACCTCGCGTGACTGGCCCGCTGCAAGTGACACTGTTCGAGTAAGGGCACCAATACCGCTGACCCCCGAAGCCGCCACTGTCACCTCAGCATTGCCGGGGCTCCCCGTCTGGTTCGTCACAACGACACCGGCATGAATCCGGTCACCGAGTCGAGCAAAGCGGGGAAGTGCCTGCTGGAGAACCAACGGTTTCGTGACGACAATGTCGGCCGAGCCGTAGCCAAACTTACTGTCCATCGTTGCGGCGACCGCCATCAGGCGAAAGGTCGTGAGAGATTCCGGCAGCCGAAAGGTGACGGACGCCCTTCCATCGGGACCTGTTTTCAGCGCTGGTTCCCAGTGGGCGAGTGGCCGAAAATCCGTTCTGAGTTGACTGCCCTGACCGCCGCCACCGCCACCGGAGTCCTCTTCCTTTTGTCCAAAGTTTCGCTGACGTACCAGGTGAGCGCGAGACTCGGTCGTACTTACACCCAGTGGCCGTTCGCCGTAGAATGCACCGAATGGATCTGGAAGTGAGTAGTCGATCAACTGGAGCACTCCGGCATCTGCGGCAGAGAACGTTACTTCGGCCGGAACGCCGTTCCCCTTTCGATCCCGGACGCGAAAGTTGACGGTGATCTCATCGCCGGGCCGCGCCGTCTTCTTGTCACTGCTTACGTCTACGCTGAGATGGCGCTCCCCCGGATCGACGCTCAAATTGACATATCCTATTCGGAATGCGGGGGCGCCGATGTCCTGGAGGCCCTCCGGCCTGGCCGAGCGTCCGTTTAGCAGAATGACACTGACATAAGCGTTCGGAATATGATCGTCCGTCAGCTGGATCTCAATCTTGGGTGCACTTCCGGATAGTCGCTCCACGTGGCTCGAGAGTATGCCCTCGCGCTCGACCGTTATGAGTGCTTCCGCGCTTTCGAATGGCGATGGAATCATGATCGTCGCGATGTCCCCCGGCGCATAACGGCTTCGATCGGCAACCAACTCGATCAGATCATCATCCTTGCGTTCCCACGCTACGTAGCCGCCTCCGGTCGCGTAGAAATACGCCTCGGACTGGATGAAATTCCCCCGGATGTCGTGGCTGCGTGCGCGGATCACGTAACTCCCGCCTTGTTCCAGCTTGAACGAGAAACGCTTCGCGGTGCCGCGTTCAACGCTGACGGAAGTTGCGGCGATGGGTTCATCCTCGACCATGCTTCGCCAGCGCAGGCGACCATCCGCGCCGACTTCCCGCACGCTGTTCCACTGCCGACGAACGACGGAAAGCGCAACTGAGTCTGCGGATGCCGGCGCACCGGTCGGGTCGACGACGATGATGTCTACCGATTGCTCGGCATCCTTCGACAAGTCCACGAACGTGCTCCGCGGCTTCAGGCCAACGTAGAACAGGCCCGGATGCAGGACGACACTCGACCTGCCGGACAGCGTTTGGCGCGCGGGATCGGTAACCGTGCCCTCAAAGACTACGCTCATTGGTGTCCCGCCGGCATTACCCGGAAGGTGCGCTCGTAAATCCAGCTCGCCTTCTCGGCCAAGCAATGTATCCGCCCTCCCGAGTCGACGAAACGACGAGTCCCACGGGTCGTCGTACGTCCAGCGGCCAAATCGATAACCTTCATAGCCATCCGGCGAATACGAGGTCGGCGTTCGCGTCAGCGTGTACGACACAGGTTGTCCGGACATCGGCGCACCGAACAGGTACCGTCCCGAAACCTTCCCTTCGAGGTAGTCGCCTGCGACATACGATCCGGCGGATGTTGAGGTTGTCACCGAAAAGGTTGATGTCCGAAAAGCGTCAACGCGGAAGGAGCCCTGCGCAATGCCTGCCGAATACTCTTCGTCTTCAGTTGGACGCTTCCGGTAGATCGACACCTGATAGCTGCCCTGGGCAGCATCATCGGGGATCATCCACGACAGGTCGAACGAACCGAAGTCGGAGAATCGGATCGAGCGTTCATACTGGTTCTCGTTCAGTGGGCTTCGGATCCTTACAAAGGCCGAGTCTGTCCACGGGTGCCAGTCGAGATCGGCACGCCGACGAACAATCGCCTTAACGTGCACGGAGTCGCCGGTGCGATAAAGACCGCGATCGGTGAAAACGGACCCGGCAGCGTTGTCCACCGTTGGGTTCCAATCGTAGCTCACTCCCATTCGATAGGGCTCGATTCCACGGTCGCGCTCGCTGCTTGCGAATGACACATCTGCGCCGCTCCGCGCAAAAACGAAAATCCGAGGGCGCTCCCATTGCGAATCACTTTCAAAACCGAGTGCATCCCAACCCGGTGCCTGCACCGTTCCGTCTTCTCCCGTCTTTCCGGTCCATCGAATTGCATTGTGCTTGTCCCGGAGCGTGATTTCGGCGCCGACGACCGGCGTTGCAGAGTCGAGACTTGAGACGAGAACAACGATCTGATGCGGGCTGTATTTAGCAGTGATGCCGAGGTTTGTTACCTGAACGATCGACCGATACGCTCTGGCACCGTACCATCCCTTTTGCTTCGGGACGAACGCGTTCACGAGAACGATCCCGACGCCGCCATCCAACACCGGATCGAGGTCTATCGGAGTTGTCCGCCACCGGTCCCTGGAGGCGGACAGATCGAGCGGTTTCATATCGAAGCCTCTCGAGTCTCGGTCTGCGTAGTAGTCGGCCCAGTCCGCCCCAAACGCCTCGCTGTTCGGCACGACCTCGTCGATGGAAACCCTCTTGAGACCAATCTCGGCACCGACGATGTTCACAGACGATGCAGCGAGTTGGTGGTGTTCCTGGCTTTCGATTACCTGCATTCCGGCTGGCAGCGAGATCTGGGGGGCGTATGCCGCCGAAGTGAAGCTTTGCTTGAAAGTCGGGACGGTCTGCCCGTACACGTCGACGAGTCCCGCGATCGTGACGGTGTAGTTGGTCGACGGCGCCAGCTCGATTGGCCAGGATATGCTCGACGCGACTCGGGAAGTCTCCGGTTGTCTGCCGGTGGCGAACGGAGCCGATGGCACAATCGACAGCGCTTCCTCCAGCGCTTCCGGAGAGACCGCATTCGACAAATGTATCTGCAGGCCTTCGCCGGCGGAAAACTCATCGCTTCTCCCGGACCCGGCAATAGACAGCACGCGTCCCGGTCCGTAAGTGCGGAACTCGAAGGTCGTGTCGGCCTCCATAACTCCGGGTCCCTCAGGAGATGGCAGCCCTCTCTTAAGTCCTACGCGAAGCGAGCTGTTCAGCGGCAGCGGTTCTGAGGGAATCACTGCAACGCTCCGGGCGGCTTTGGACTGAACCGTCCGCGCTACTGATCGTCCACCGGCAGTGATCGAAACGAACTCCGCAATTCGCGCAGCGTCGACCGGCTGGTTGAAGTGGATAAAAAGCGTGTCGCGAGGTTGTACGTGGTCGGCATCCGTTCCCCAGACCACGGACTGCACGGATGGCGAGGGTGTTTTGAAGGTCCACGAAATGGCGTGATTGAGTGTGTCGCCACCCACTGATACGAGGCCGGCCCGGACAACTGCCCGGTATTCGGTCGCGTAATTCAGTTGACGAGAGGGCGTGAGTACCAGCGTCTGCGTGCCGTGCCAGCGAAGCTCACCTTGAACGTTCGGAACAACCTCGAGCAAACCAGCGGCCGGACTGGGGGCATCTCCAAGGGCCACCATGGGTCTGCTGAACGTAATCGAAATGGGTTGACGCTGCTCAAGGGCGGGCATCCGGCCAACGGGCGTTGTGCTCAACGCCCTTAGTGGTCCGTCCAGAGTTGGAATGTATTCGGACGCACCGGCCGGCGTATCGATTGATACTTCCCGTGTGACGGTCGAGGCCCCTTTCGGGCCTGAAGAGCAGGAGAGGGACAGTGAGGCCAGGAGTGCCGCAATTCGGTACGAAAGTCGCATTTCAGTAAATGTCGTACGTGGAAGTCGGCTCGTCTCTTACTTAGAGTCTGCCGGCGTCCGCATGTTGCTGTTGCATCGTAATCATTTCGACGCGATCACCAATCGAAATTGAGCCGGCTTCGAGTACTCGCGCCAGAATGCCGCCGTGTCCGCGCATCGCGTTGTAGCCGCCGCTGCCAAGATTCTCTTCCATCCGGGAGCAGGGGTGGCAATCGCCCGAGAACTCCAGCACGGCTTCGCCAATCCGGAAGCGGCGATCGCGGAGCGCCTGCAAATTGATCCCACGAACGACGATATTCCTTCTGACCAACTGCGGGGCGATAGCGTCCACCCCGAGTATCGAGGCAACGGCTTCCAGATGTTCGCCCTGTATGAGCGTGACCTGGCGTTTACCGCCCGGCCGGCCGGCATAATGGTCACCTTCGAGTCCCGTATCGGGGTGGGCGACCACAGATTCAACGGATTCCGGGGGCGTGAGGCGTTCTCTTCGGATGCCGATCCAGTCGACGACGCCCGGCTTGCGATGCGTCATCAGAAGCGGATGGAGTGTGGAATCCTCGTTCATGGGGTTGCAATCGCCGTGCGTTGGAGGGCAAAGGAGTTTATCGAAATGTAATGAACGCACGGGCTAAAACTCCGTTCTTCCTTGTTGGATACTTACAGGAAGCGTTCGCGATCATCTTGCACATACCTAAAACCATGCACGGTAGAATTCTCGTTGTTGAGGACGACGCTGACATCGCCAATCTTCTTCAGATCAATCTGGGAGACGTGGCGGCGGGTGTTGATATCGCCAACGATGGTCGATCCGGACTCGAGATGGCGACAGGCGGGGACTACAGCCTGATCATTCTGGATCTAATGCTTCCAGAGGTCGATGGACTCGAAATCTGCAAGCAGGTCCGTCAGACCAATCGATACGTTCCGATTCTGATGTTGACTGCGAAAGCGGAAGAATTCGACAAGGTTCTCGGACTCGAACTGGGCGCCGACGACTATCTCACAAAACCCTTCAGCATCCGCGAGTTGAAGGCGCGCGTGAAGGCGCTGTATCGCAGAATCGAAATTGATCGGGAAAGCGGAGGGACGGAAATCCAGGACGTGCTTCGGTACGGTCCGCTCCGAGTTGATGGACTTAAGCGACGCGTCTCTCTGCGCGACGAACCGGTGTCGCTGACGAGCAAGGAGTTTGATTTACTCTCGCTCTTTCTTTCGAATCCGGGACGTGTCTATTCGCGACAGGAACTGCTCGATATTGTCTGGGGATATCAGTACGCCGGTTACAGTCACACGGTTAATACTCACATTAACCGTCTGCGCGGAAAGATCGAGGACAACCCGACGGAGCCGCGATTCATTAAAACGGTCTGGGGTGTCGGCTATCAGTTTGCAGAGCGTTCCGAACTGGAGGATGAGCGCGCATGAGAACGTTTCTTTCGAAACTGTCCGCTCTCTTTCTTGTCTTGATCGTGTCGCTGGGTGTCACGATCGCGTTCCTCGTTGTTCGATCGGTAATGCGATTCTCGGATGAGGCGGAACAGAAGGTAAACATGGGGCTGGCCGGCGAACTGGCAGTGGAATTTCAGCCGCTCCTCGACCGTGGAATTGATCCAGACAGCCTCCAACAGCGCATTGATCGCGTTCTGGGGATCAACCCGCGTATCGAAATCTACCTGGTAGCGGCCGACGGATCGTTGAAGGCAAACTTCGTCGGCGCCGACAAGGAGCTTGTCCGAACCAAAGTGGATCTCGAGCCTATCCGTGCCTGGTTGACGGGCGCCGATCCGCCGGTTCTCGGCACAGATCCCGTGAGCAGCAACGGCCGCAAACCGTTCTCGGCAACCCAAATCGAGATAATGGGCCAGGAGGCATATCTGTACGTCATTCTCGGCGGAAGTCGGTTTGATTCGGCCGCCTCGATGATTCGAGACAGCTATATCGTCAGAGCGACCCTCAAGGGACTATCGATCGTATTGCTTGTGACGGGCGCGGTCGGCATCCTGCTCTTTTCACTTCTGACCAGAAGACTGCGCGACATGAAAGAGGTGGTGTCTGCTTTTGAGGCCGGGAATCACCAGACGCGCGTCGAAGTAAAGTCGGCTGACGAGATTGGACAGCTCGGACAATCGTTCAATCAGATGGCGGACACGATCGTTTCGGTACTCGACGACTTGAAAAAGACAGACCGGCTCAGGCGGGAGCTCGTGGCAAATGTCTCGCACGACCTGCGAAGTCCACTATCGTCGATCCGCGGCTACCTGGAAACGATTCAGATCAAGGACGAAGAATTGAGTCCGGACGAGCGGCGACGGTACATCGACATCGTACTGAGGAATACGGTATCACTTAGCAACCTGGTGTCTGCGCTATTCGAGCTCTCGAAGCTGGACGCTGAACAGGTTCGCCCGAACAACGAACCTTTTTCGGTTGCGGAGCTTGTCCAGGATCTGGTTCAACAGTATCGACCGGACGCCGAAAATGTCGGAGTCAGGCTGGAGGCCGAACTCCCGCCGGACCTGTCGCTTGCGTATGGCGATATCGCTCTCGTCGAGCGTGCCGTCTCGAACCTTATCGATAACGCCATTCGGTTCACGCCAGACGGAGGCGTCGTCCGAATTGTACCTCGGGACTCCGGCGACAGAATCGGATTGAGCATCATCGACACTGGAGATGGTATTCCGGAAGATGAACTACCGCACATTTTCGACAGGTTCTACCGTGTTGAAAAGAGTCGGACGAGGGGCAGAGGCGGGGCAGGGCTTGGGCTTGCTATCGCTCGCAAGATTGTTGAGCTCCACGGGGCAAAACTAAGTGTCCAGAGCGCGACAGGCACGGGTACAACGTTCTCGTTTGAGTTGCCGGTGGCCCGTGTCTAGGCCCGCTGTTCACCAGATCGCAATCCTGCTTTGCTGCGCTCGTCATCGAGACGCGATTCAGCGTCCCAACTGGATGTTGCTCCGCGTCCGGATGCAACGACCAGCGGCGTCCGAAGCAACACCCGCAAGTAGCTCCGGATCGAATAACCCTCGACGAATTTCACGTCTGCTGCCAGCTTTTCGTCCCACGACAGGAGGCTTCGGCCCGAGATCTGGGCAAGACCCGTCAGGCCCGGCTTTACGGAAAAGCGGACTCTCTCCTCATCCGAGTAATACGCGCCATATTCGGGAAGGAGGGGACGTGGTCCCACAAAGCTCATGTCGCCCTTGATGATATTGAACAGTTGCGGCAGCTCGTCAAGGCTTGTTCGCCGCAAGAAGCGGCTGCCGAAGAAACTGCGATCACCTTCGACGGAGTGGCTCTTGAGCGTCCGGAACTTCAGGATGTCGAACGGCCGCTCGTCCTGCCCGGTCCTTGTTTGTCGGAAGAGTACCGGGCGGCCGTCACTGAGCCAGATGAACAGCGCGACGAGCGCCAGGACGGGCGACAGAACGACGACCGCTAACAGCGCAAGCAAGAGATCAATCCCGCGAATAGCCGCCTTAGTCATAGACACTGGTTTCGAGATTGACACCTAGTCTTGTACACTGGAGACGTGCACGGTTACGGGTTGGCTGTGAAGCGTTTTGTCGCGCACCCTGCCACGGAGTTCGAAACGATGCGTTCCCGCCGTCAACGGCCACGAAACAGAATCCGATACGTTCTGGTACTGACGGCCATCAATCCACCACTGAGCCCCCGTGACGTTGCTCGAAAGCGCGGCAGAAAGAGCAATCCGCTGCCAACCTTCACGAAGGATCGGATCAATCTGATACCGTGTGCCGTCCGTCGGATAGAGAATCGTCAGGGCAATGTTGTCGACCTCGCTATCTGGCGGACGTTCCAATCCGTGCTCGACCATCCACTCGTCGTAGATCTCGGGGAGTGCAACGAATTCTCGTGCGGTACGGAAGCTCGGCGGTGTATCCGGCGTTGCGCGTCGTCCTGTCCTTAAATCGTAGTCGATCGTGACGTGAATGTCACATGTGTCCGATGGGAGCTGAGTGCGCGACACGGGTCGACTGGCCGTGTTTCGACAGAAGCGGCCCGGCAATTTTCCACTTCCCTCGCATACTGTGGCGAATGCCATTTCTCTGGGGACGTCGAACAAGCCCCCCGAGCCGATCTCAAGAAGGATGGCCTTCATCAGCGGTCCTGCCCCGGAGATCCCACTTACCCGCTGCATCGGCGATCCGTCAAAATTTCCCGCCCAGACTGCTACCGTATGTGCAGGGGTGTATCCAACAGTAACGTTGTCGCGATAGTCTTTGGAGGTTCCGGTTTTGGCGGCGGCAGGAAAGGGGAGTTCGAGCGGCCCGCCTCGGCCAAAGGCGGGTTCGCGGGCCTCCGCATCCGATAGAATGTCCGTCACCAGAAATGCGGTCCCTTCGTCGATCACGGTCTGATGGCTTGTGGGTGCCGGACTGAGAAGCGTATCACCGTCGACAGTCAGCAGCCATTCAACGGTTCGGACATCTGGGATCGAGCCGGCACGCGCCAAACTCGAATACGCCCTCGCGAGTTCGAGCAGCGTGACTTCGCCATTACCGAGTACGAGCCCGACGCCATATCGCCGGGCAGATCGTTGAAGAGAAGCGAAACCGACGTCGTGAAGGTCGTCGAGTATCTTCTCCGGCGTAACAAGCTGAGCCAGACGAATCGCCGGTACATTGTAGCTGCTTGCAAGGGCCGTCCGTGCCGACACCGGGCCGTGGTATTTCTTGTCGTAATTGACCGGACTGAACGCTCCTCCCGCACCCGGAACCTGAATGGGCAGATCCGGAATTATCGATTCGGGGCGCAGCAGTCCACGCCTGAACGCTGCAGCGTATGCAAAGGGCTTCAGCGAGCTTCCCGGTTGTCGCAGTGCGGTCACTCCGTCGTTTTGTCCAAGACTCTGCGCGTCCCAATAGTCTGCGCTGCCAAGCCACGCCAGCACGTTTCCGGTGTGATTGTCCAAAACGATTGCGGCAACGTTTGACACGCCTAGCGGGCTGACCAGCCGGAGATGGGACTTTGCCAGTTCCTCAACGGAATGCTGTAGTTGTGGGTCCACGGTGGTTCGAACCTCGACGACATTCGCCCACTCTGAGCCAAGACTTCGTCGAACCGCGTCCACAAAATGTGGCGCCGCGAAGTTCACGGCCTGTCTCGACGCGAGCGTTGGAACCGTTCGTCGGATGGTCTCTACCTGGTCGTTTGTGAACACCCCCTCTCTTTCGGCGGCGCGCAAGACCGTTTCGCGTCGAGCCAACGCCCGATCGATGTGACGAAGGGGGTTGTAACGACTGGGACTCTGAGGCAGACCTACAAGAAGAGTCGCTTCGGAAAGGGTAAGGTCCTCGGCCGACTTACCGAAATAGAATTCTGCCGCCTCGCCGATCCCCAGGATTCGGTTTCCAAATGATACGCGATTGAGCCATTCCTCCAGGATTGCCTCTTTCGATTCGTGCAGCTCAAGTCGAACGGCGAGGTGTGCCTCCAGGAGCTTATCCGACAGCCGCCGGCGGTCACTGCCCCGGAGGGCTCGAGCAACCTGCATTGTGATAGTGGATGCGCCGCTGACCACGCGTCCCGCGCGGACGTTGTCCCGCACGGCCCGTGCAATGCCGCTCACCGATACACCATGGTGCAGGTAAAACGAACGATCTTCCGTGGCGATCAGCGCACCGATAATCGCCGGGTCGATGTCGCCCAGTGGCACCCATTTGAACCGTCCGTCTGAGCCGACAATTCGCAGCGTCTGGCCGAATTTGTCGGTGACACGCACGGAATGGACGGGAGCCTGTCGAGTCACTTGTCGGGGCAAGGGCCACGCGAGACTTCCAAGGAGCAACACCAACGTCGTCGACGGAATCAGGAGTCGCTTGCGTCTGAAGTGTCGAAGCCAGGACGGCGCATGTCGGCTCACTTCATTCATCCGAACAGCTTGCGTAGTTGTGTGATCGACGCTCGAAAGTCCTTCGGGTACTCGGCTTCGAATTCGAGTCGTCCACCGGTATCGGGATGATCGAATGTGAGTCTGGCAGCGTGCAAGCCAAGCCTTCCCAGAAGCGGACGTTCGTCGTGCTTTCCGGGCGTGTAGGATCGCTTTACTTCCGACAGGAGGAAGGGACGCCCGTCGCCGTAGAGGCTGTCCGCAACAATGGGCAGTCCGACAGATGCGAGGTGGACACGCACCTGATGGGTACGACCTGTCAGCGGCTTGGCCTCTACGATCGAGAAAGGCCCGAGACGCTCAACGAGCCGACACTTCGTTCGCGACTTCTTTCCGCGACGATCGATTATCGACTTGTGAGCACGGCCTTGATCCGAAAGAATCGGCTCGTCGATTTCAAAGTCAGGCTCTGCGGGTTCACCTTGAACAACAGCGTGGTAATACTTCTCGACTGAGCGCTCGGCGAATTGCTTGTTCAAGCTCCGATGGGCTTCTTCCGAGAGGGCAAAAACGATTACTCCGCTCGTATCGCGATCGAGGCGGTGTACAGGAATCGCGCCCGTGCCGTCCAGCATCGAAAGCACCGACGGCAACGTCGAGTCATAGCGGTCCGGGATCGAAAGGAGTCCCGCAGGCTTGTCAAGTACGAGGAACGACGGGTCCTTGTGAAGGGTCTCGAGACGCAGTTTGCGGCCTGGCATAACGTTCGGTGAAGCCGTGGAATTCTTGACGGGATTTCGTAATTACCAATGACTTGAACGTAAATGCCGCTCGGGTCGCAACGGTTTCAGACAAACGAAGCCAGTTCTCTGAATCATTCTCGCTAGTCGGACGCAAATCCGGAGAACGAGAACTAAATCGCGTTATTAAACGGTAGTACAATATGTCTGGATTAATGGAAATGCTTTCGTCGCAGCTTAGCGGCGGCGCACTTGAGCAACTCGGCGGTCAGATCGGCGCAGATAGGGAGCAGACGGAGGCGGCTCTCTCTGCCGCTATCCCCGTTCTCGTCGGCGGGCTCGCCAGGAACGCCGTCAGTTCTCCTGATGGTGCCGCGTCCCTGGCCAAGGCTTTGGAGCGGGATCATGACGGGAGTGTGCTCGACAACTTGCCGGGGCTTCTTGGATCTTTGACCGGTGGAGGTGGTGGCGGTCTTGGTGATCTTATCGGCGCCGCGACTGGAATGCTCGGAGGCTCGAGCGCCAAGACACTAGACGGCGGTGCCATCCTCGGACATATCCTTGGTGGACGCAAAGACACCGTTGAGTCTGGAATCGCCAAGGCCAGTGGACTCGACGCATCGAAGGTCGCGAAACTCCTTCCGCTGCTCGCGCCAATCGTGATGGGCGCGCTTGGAAAGATGAAGCGACAGCAGAATCTCGACGCGGGCGGCCTGGCCGGGATGCTCGGTCAGGAACAGCAGAAACTCCAGAAGTCCGGATCCGGCGCGCTGGGTGGATTGCTGGGAATGCTGGATGCCGATAATGACGGCTCCGTCATCGACGACCTTGCAAAATTAGGCGGCAAGGGTTTGCTGGGTCGATTGTTCAAGTAGCACCAGTTGTGTGACCAACGGGCGGGTCCGCATGGCTGGGCCCGCCTGTGCACACCCAGGACTGTCTCGCGATGGGAAAGGATAAGGAGAAGGACAGGGACAAGAGCACGAAAGTCGACCCGGAAATTCATCGGGTGCTACCGGGTCAGCCAATCAGGCTATCGTCTGTCGATTCGTCGTTCGCGCCGGATGGTCTGGGCAAGGATGAGGGGCGCAAGATTCTGCGCAGGAATCGGCAACGAATCGTCGACCTTCAGGAACGACTTTACGCCGAGGACAAGCATGCCGTACTGCTTGTTCTGCAGGCGATGGACACGGGCGGAAAGGATTCTACCCTTCGAGCGATAACAAAGGGCATCAACCCGCAGGGCACGCGCATCTACGGCTTCAAGGCGCCGAGTGCCAAAGAACTTGCGAGAGACTTCCTCTGGCGCGTACACGCGGAGGTCCCGCCAAAAGGCCACATTGGCGTTTTCAACCGGTCCCACTACGAAGACGTGTTGGTGGTGCGTGTGCACGGCTGGGCGCCTCCGGACTTGATCGAGAAGCGCTACGAGCATATCAACAACTTTGAATCCCTCCTGCATGACCATGGAACGCGCGTCGTGAAGGTCATGCTCAACATCTCGAAGGAATATCAGCTGGAGAG
>JAGQWL010000301.1 GCA_020437385.1 Bacteroidota bacterium | reverse complement strand
AGACCGGCGATGCTGCGGCCGGCGTGTACTTCGTCAGGCTGACAACGCCGTCACAGGTGGTATCGCATCGCGTTGTTCTGGCGGGCGGAGAATGAGGGACGCTCGCTCCGATCGCGCGACTACTCGACCTTCACCATCCGGCCAGTCGCCACCGCGTTCTCAGACGCGATGCGATAGAAGTAGAGTCCGCTTGTGACATTCTGCCCGCCATCCGCTGGATTCCATTCGACCGTATGCTCACCCGCTGTCGCCTGGCCGCGGAACAGCTCAGTCACTCGACGACCGAGCGCGTCGTATACGGTTACCGTGATGTTGGTTGGCGCCGAAACACTGAAGCTGATGGTTGTCGTTGCCGCGAACGGGTTCGGATAATTGCCCGACAACGAAATTCCCTGCGGAAGATCGGAAGACGGATCATCCGTACCCGACGACACATCGGTCGCAAGCGTAAAGTTGACCTCGAATCGACCGCGGCTCAGCATCATCTCAGCAGACGCATCAAATGCCGTCGCGCCGTCGTGGAACTTGCTGGCAAACCCGGGCCGCGTCGCCTTGATCCGGATCCCGTGTCCAGCCGCGAGACCGCCAAGCTCGTACATGCCGTTCGCGTTCGTCCGTGCGGATTGCACAACGGTGCCGGCTTCGTCCAGCGCATAAACCATCGCTCCGTCCAGCGACTTGCTGTGGCTGTCCGCGACGCGTCCGTAAATGACACTGGCATTCGCTCGTCCTTCATCGTCTTCCGCCAGGTACAGGACCGGTTCGAGCTCGAAGTTGATTCCCGAAATTGACAGTGTTTCCGTAAGCGACAGCCGTTTCGCTTCGGACGGATCGTAAACGTTGTCGTAATACTCCGTCGCGTGGTACGGGGCGAAGCTCCACAATACGTACTCTCCCGGCGCGAGTCCCTCGAAAGCGTACGAGCCATCTTCGTTCATGATCGCGGTATACGTCCGCATGGGGTCGTCATCGGCCATGGCGAGCACGACGGCGATTTTGGGCACGTCGCCCGCCGAGCTGGAGATCGTCCCTGCGATGGTTCTGTCGCCATCGTCAGTCGGATTCATCCAGACGTTCACCCACGACTGCTGCCCGCCGCGGATGTCGACTCTGTATCCGGTAGTTCCATCCGCATCGAGCGGCAGCCGCGCACCTTGGGCGTAGGCGTTCACATAGTACGTGCCGTTCGGCAGATCCGTCATTTCGAAGCGGCCGTTGGCATCCGTTACCGCAAACCACGGCATCATGATGAACGGAGACATGAGATAGTCCCAATAGGCCGCGGAAACTTCCACGTAGGCTCGTTCGATCGGCGAGCCCAGCGAATCGGCTGGATCTGCCGACGGAGTCAGGAGGGCAACCTGCCCCGCGAGCGACCCAAACATCGGCGCAAATTCCAGTGTGAAGTTGATGTCGCTGCGCGACTCCCCGTCTGCTACTCGGATGACCGTTGCGTCGTTGAACGAAGAGACGCCGTCGTACCACTGTGTGGCGTATCCGCTGTTACTCCAGTACGATGCCTGGGAGACATAGTCCCCCGCCGGCAGATTGTTAAAAACGAACCGCCCGAGACTGTCCGTCGTTGTCGGCAACTCAAAGTACCAGTTGAGTGTGTCCGCGATCGTGGGGTCGAGCGCGTCGCTGGTCATCGCAAGTACAACCGATGCGCCGCTCAGCAGCTGGCCATCGACATTGGTCACCGTGCCTGAAACGGACGCCGTTCCCTGCATCAAGGGCAGTGAGATGTTGACTTCCGACGGATCGGATTGACCATCCGCAACAACCACCGCCTCGGCATCCGGAAAGAGCCGTGCGTCCGGCCACCAGCGCTCGGCGCACTGCGCGAAGAGACACGCTGATGCGCTTACATACCAGGAACCGTCCACGAGCCCGCTGATTCGATAAAATCCATCCTGATCTGTTGTCGCGTGCGCGTAGCCCCATCCGCCCGATGCGTCAACTGGATAGTACCAATCTCCCGGCGAGGCGAAGACATTCGCGCCGGCAATCGGCTTGCCGTCCGCGTCGGTAATCCGTCCATCAATGACGCCGTTTGCAGGCGACAGGACAAAGTCGATACCGGAGGTTGTCTGATCCAGCTCAACCACAACCGGCGTCGCACTCGAGCGGACGTACACCTGATCGTACCATACCGTCGGGTAGTATTCGTTTCCCCACCAGTCGACCGACACAGCATACTCGCCGACGGGAACGGAATCAAAGGCAAAGTTGCCATCAGAGTCTGTGCGGACAAAATGGTATCCGAAGAAGAGGCTGTCGTACGGAATCGGGTCAACAAGTGTCGAATCGAATGGCGTCCAGTAGTACGGATCCAATTGTACAATCGCACCGGCTGCCGGCGATCCGTCGGCAAACGTGACGCGTCCTGTTACGCTGCCTGTGTCAATTGCCAGGTCGAGCGAAAAATCGATCGCCGTCGTTACCGAACCCTCCTCAACCGCAACGGCAAGCGCGTCTTCAATTCGCTGCGCGTCGTCATACCACTCATCGACGGAGATCCAGCCGTTGAATGCCTGTGCGTAGATGTAGTAGGTGCCAGTCGCGAGTCCGGAGACAACGTAGTTCCCTTCAGCATCCGTCTGGGTCCAGAACGTTGTGTTATAGTAGACAGAGTCCGGGGCATTGTTTGCTGCGGCCACCAGGACCGTGGCGTTTGGAATCGGGTTGTCGTCCTGATCTGAAACATTGCCGGAGATCGATCCGGCGGCCGGCAACGAAAAGTCGATGCCGGCGGTCTCTTCGCCGCCCACTACGGCAACGCGCGTCGCTTCGTATTCGTGTCGGACGTTGTCAAAGTAAAGAGGAAGGAAGCCATCCTTCGACGCCATCACCGTGTAGTCTCCGGACGGTAGATTGCTGAATTGGTACTGTCCAGAGGCGTCGGAAACCGCGTCGTAAACCTGGTAGCGATGATGCGCGGGAATGGCGACGACGCGCGCTTCCGGCAATGGCGCCTCATCGATCCCGGATACAACGGTGCCTGTCAGGATTCCGCTTCCGGTTGCGATCGGCTGCAGGAAGAAGTCGATACCGTCCGTCAGAACGCCCGGCGAAACCGGAACGGGTTCGGCCCCCTGCATGGAGTCCGAATCGCGGAAGAACAGCGACTGCGCGTTGGCGGCACCCGCCATGAGGAGATACTCACCAGGGTGCAGCCCGATAAACTGATAGTAGCCGCCGGGATCCGTCGAAGTCGCCTGCCACGCATCCGGATTGTTGGCGAGATCCATTGCAACGGCAAGCACCCATGCCGCTGAGCTGTCGATGCCTGTCGGATCGGCTGTGCGAACAAGTCCCGAGATTCCGCCGGTCTCCGTCGAGTCATCCGTGACCGTCATCGTGTCGAACGTCAACCCCGGGATCGAACCCGAGGCCAGCTCCACCCGAATCCGGTTGAGTGACTGCAGGATGTCTGCTCGAACAGCGGAGTTCGTGCGTGCGAGCCTCGGTGCAATCTGTTCCGGTGTGGCGTGTGAACGATCCGTTCCGTTGGCAGACTGAAGAACAGGCTGCGGACTCTGGATCTGGATGGTTTCGGACTGAGCGAAGGAGGCGCCGGCGGAGACGAGGAACAGGGCCAGCACCCAGATTGCGGTAGCGATCGGGCGACGCATGGCGATGACGGGATTGTGTCTGTTTACCGTATTAGACAACGGGATTTTAGAGATGATTCCCGGGTTCGAAAGGAATGAATAGGGGAATGGGGGAATGGGGGACGCTCGCTTCGCTCGCGAAGTGAGCTATTTTGTGGGCAGACGGCAGTCGGTCGTGGATAGATGTTATCCCTGGTCAACGCGGCTTCCGGGAATCAGGCCGACACCCTCTGGAATTTCTCATACGTCGGCGTCATCGAACTGCGGCGGTGTATCAGGTCTTGAAAGAAACGGACGCCAGGGACTTCCTAGCAGCACATCAACGGCACTGCGGAACTCATAGCCTCGCCACACCCACCGCGTTTCGGGATAACGGCTCGCTTCACGAGCGGCCCCTATTCTCCCATTCTCCCATTCTCCCATTCCTGAGCGCGATCGAAGATCGCGCGATTCTCTCCCCACCACAACGCGGCCTCCGCCTTCGAGTGGATGTGGAGCTTCGCGTAGATTCCGCGCAGGTGATACGAAACGGTGTCGACCGTGACGCCGATCTCGTCGGCAATCTGATTGTTGGTCAATCCCTGCGCGACCAGGCGCAGAACCTGGACCTGCCGGTCGTTGAGCTGCTCCTCCTTTTTTGCCGGTTTGCGTTCCACAAGGTTGCTCCAGACAAAGCTCGCGATGTCCGGCGTCATCGGACTTCCGTCGTGGCGGATGTCTTCGAGGCGTGCCGCGATTCGCTCCACCGGCTCGACATCCTTGTGCAGATAGCCGTTCGCCCCGTTTGCAATTGCGGACCGAACGACATTCGGGTCGGACTGAATCGTCAGCATCACGATGCTGCATCGTTTCCAGCCGAGTTCCTTCCGTACCGCCGCGATCGCGTCCACGCCGCCTTTGCCCGGCAATCCGATATCCATGAGGAGAACGTGTGGTTCGCGGAGACGCTCCGAGAAGGATCCGCCGGCCGCGTCGGCAAGCTCCTCGTAGCTGCCGAAGACGGACGTGCAGCACATGTCCGCCATCGAGTCAAGCGCCCGCGAATAGAGATCGCGAATCGACGGGTCGTCGTCGACAAGCATGATCTCCATCGTCTGAATGGTATCCGCACTCAAAATGTCAGCCTGAATAATGACAAAACCCGCGGTTCCGGACACACAATTGGCGCGTCCGGATCCCCGCTTCCCATCCGTCACAAGAGATTTCCATGTTACCAACTGTTCGCATACTCTGCAGGCTGTTCACCGTCGCAAAATCCCAATACCGTGAGCTCAAGAACGATGAAAGGTAGTCCGGCGCAGTTAGCGCTCCTTGCAGTCAGCCTTATTCTGCCCGCCTGCGTTCAGCCCGAAGGAGACGGTACCGCGTTGTTTACGCAGGCCGACGCAACGGCCATTCAGCAGACGATGGAATCCTATCGCGACGCGTGGATGGCCGGAGACTCAGCCAATGTAGTAAACAAACTGAGCGAGCACGTTCGCATGTTCCGACCGGATGGGTCCGCCGAGCCGCTTATCGGAAAAAAGCAGCTGACGGAGTTCTGGTTTCCACCTTCTGACGTCTCCTATCCCATTTACGAATATCGGATCACGGATGAGGAGATACAGGGATCCGGGCATCTGGCGTTCCTGCAGGGCATCTCGCATCTTTCGTGGTGCACGCTGGAGTCCGGCGTGTGTCGCGACTCAACCACCAACGTCTCCGAATACCTCACCGTTCTGAGAAAGGAAGAGGGCAGCTGGAAGATCTTCCGACAGATCTACAACGTGAAGGACGCGGACTATGCAAGATAGGCTGGCCTGAATCGCCACCCTTCTGTGGCCACTTCCACCTGGCCACAGGATGCCGTCAAACCGGTGCCGATGCGACGGGCGACTTCACGCGAACCGTTGTTCCCTCGCCGAGCTTGGACTCGATGGCCACCTCCGCTCCGATGGCCGCCGCGCGCTCGCGGAAATTCCGCAGCCCGGAACGTTGCGTCGTGCTGCCGACGATAAATCCGCTTCCGTCGTCGTGAATCTCGATCGACAGGGAGCGTGCCGTCGCGGCCATTTGCACGCGTATGCTCTTGCAGTTTGAATGGCGGATCGCGTTCGTGAGCGCCTCCTGCACGATCCGAAATAGATTGAAGTACACATCCGAAGAAAGTCGAATTGCCTCCGCCGCGCTCGTACCCGACTCCGGACTTGTCGCGACCCGGCCGTCGATCTCCGTCGCCGCAAGGAGTGTTCGCACGGTCGTGCGGATGTTCGTCACGACGTCCGACCAGGTCCGATCCTCTTCGGCTCCGACGGCGTCCTGGAGCATCCGGAGTTTCGAATGGAGCTCCTGGGCAGCTGATTGGATTTCGCGAGCGTGCAATGCGGAGTCCTCTGATCCGGCTTCGATCTTGATCGCCAGGTTGTTGATGTGCCAGATGCCTGGTCCAATCTCGTCGTGCATCTCACGGGAAAGCTTACGCCGCGTTGCCTGCTGCTGACCCAGCAACGTGTTGTAACGATACCCGAGTGCCAGCGACAGCAGCGGCATCTGAAAGACGGCGCCGAACTGGACCGCCCGGATGCTCCAGAAGTCACCTGATATCACCGACAGGTTGCTCAGAACGGCCGCAAGGGTGCCGATGAGCAGGAACGACCAGGCGGCGAGATACGGAATCGCCGCACGGTACCCGCGCTTGAGGCAATACGCCGCGACGATCGCGAGCATTGGCGTCACCAGCACAAAAAACGTCGACACGATGAGGTTGGCGTTCATCCGATCGCCGAACAGGACGTAGAAGGAGATCGGAATACAACAGAGCATCACTGCCAGCAGGATCCGGTCCAGAGACTTCAGCCAGAGATCGGTCTTGAAATAGGATCGCGAAAACTGGACGGCGAGAAACGCGACGCCGGTGGCAAACAGCGAATTCGCGCGCTGATCCCACCACTGTAGATTTGGCCAGACATATTCGAGCAGGAAACGTTCGGCAGCCAACATGTACAGCAGGAAGGCGGAGATATAGAGCACAAAAAACAGATACGGTCGCTCGCCGGTGGTCGTGAAGATCAGCAGATTGAACAGCGCCATGACCGCGAGTATGCCAAAGAACCCTCCGAGAAAGAACCGCTCGACGCGCCGGTTGTGTTCAAATTGGCGTGCCGAAAGAAACCGTACCGGAATTCTAAGGGGTCCCGTGCTGTGTGCGCGCAGCAGAAAGCGATACTCCGTGTTCGGCTTCATGGCAATCGGGACAACGAAGTTCCGATAGTTGACCGGCCGTGTCCGGAACGGCCGATCGTCTCCTGTGTGCCATTCTGTTCGTGTACTGTCCGTCTCCACCACGATCCAGAGGTCGTCGAGACTCGGGTCGACGATTTCCAGGTAGGCGTCGATCGCTTCGGCGGCGTTGCTCCTGATAACGGCAGATCGCCAGACTTCATCGTCCGAATAGCCGAAGGAGACCGGACAATCCGCCGCCGTTTCAGCACGCCGCAACGCGGCCCGGGCGTCGGCCTCAGAAAGTGAGACTGCCGAACGCACCGTGCTCATGAGGCAGGTCATCCGCAGACTCGACGTGTTTTCGTCAACAACAACCGGCGCCGGCGCGAGGTTCGTCGATTGCCCACGCGCCGACAGCGTTCCGCCCGCCGACGGCAAGCCCGCGATCAGGCAAAGCAGCACCGAGATGCTTCGATATGTCCGTGTTAGGTTCGGCAGGGCCTTCGCAGAGTCTTCGACTCTGCGGAATCGAGGAATCGAAGAAGATAGGAAGATAGGACCGCTCGGAACGAGCCGCGTTGTCGCGAGCCGCGGCGGTTTCGATTCGGCATTTCAAGAATCGTGGAGTCGTCGATTCGTGGAATCGTGGCCGTCGCGGACGCGACCTGCCGCGTTGAGGGTCGCGGCCACGAACCCTCGACCGCGAGACCCCATTCTGTCAACTGACAACGGACCTCTGACAACTTCTTCCGCACACTGCTCTCTTCGCGAGCGAAGCGAGCGCCCTTCATTCCTTCATTCCTTCATTCCTTCATTCCATCATTCCCAGTTCCCCAATTCCCCCGGCGACTACCCATCCATGTAGTTCGCGGCGCCGCCCGACTGATTAGTTTGCTCGCAACCAGTCTCCATCGGGTCAAAAACCGCGAAATCGTGTCCAGAATCACCCGGCATACCCATACCTGCGAGGACGGCACCGAGCTGATCCGCGTCCATTTCGGCTGCCAGGGCGCTCCGCGCGGACTCCTCCTGATTCCACCGCTGATCGGCGGCAGCTACCTGCAATTTGGACGCATCTTCGACTTCACCGTCCGAAATGGGTGGGAGGTCGTTTCGTTCAACTACCGCGGACACCCCAAAAGCGGTGGACGCTTCGACGTCGACAGTGCGTTCCGCGACACCGAGGAGATTGCCATGTCGCTTCGTGCGACGCGCGGACTCCCGCTGATTGGAGTTGGCCTTTGCTTTGGCGCTGCGCCGCTTCACTTCGCCGCCGCGAGAAATCCGTCATTGTTCGACGCGCTGGTGTTCATCAACGGCATTCGCGACCTATGGGACTCGAGTTCACCGCTGGAAGCAGCGCGAATCTTCTGGTCCGCTCGAAAGAACCTGCAGAAGCCTCGAACGACTGGACTGCTCACGGTTGTACTGGACGAACTCTTCCCCGACATCGACAAGGACCTGGACCATTTCGGGGTCCTGCCGTACCAGCGAGTCGACGGAATCCGGACGGCTCGCCAGTACTTTTTCCATCGGCGGGCGAGGCAGTTGCAGCCGATCTCAACACCTGCGCTCGTCTGCTACGGTTCCGAGGACCGCTTGCTGCAGCTTGACAATGAGGAGCGTCGGAAGGTGTACCTGGGTACGTTCGCGCAGCGATTCGCCAACCTTACGACAGTTCGGATGCCGTCCGGTCACTACATGGACGGGATCGAAGAACGTGTTGGATCCGAGATGTTGCATTTTCTGGAAGCCGTTCTGCCCGAACAGTGGGCGTGGGGTGCACGAATGCCGGTACCGTCAGCGCAGGCGGGAGAGGGATCACATATCACATCGACCGTAGCGACAAACGATGACGACGGCTACCACCGACTCGCGCGCGAGATCATGGCAATTTAGCGAACGGGTCGTGTGCGATCGTAAATCGGCCAGAGTGGAATTCGTTTTGATCGGGGTAGCAGAAGGTTAACACGCATCCACGTTCGATATCGGTATATTCGGGCGGCAATGAATTTCCGATCAGTCGCTCCGAGCGTCCATGATTCCTACACTCACTCGACCCCTGTCGAAAGCTGTTTTCGCCGCCGCCGTCCTCGTACTCTTTGTGTCAGTGGGAAGCGTCAGCTCGTT
>JAGQWL010000300.1 GCA_020437385.1 Bacteroidota bacterium | reverse complement strand
CTTCCCAGCTATCGGAATTGTGGCAGGTGAGACAGGTCGTCGGGAAGCCGGAGCCCTGGTGCTCGGTGTCGTAGTCGGACTGGTGGCAGGTGACGCAGTCGTTGTTGTCCGACGGCTGAAACAGCAGTCCGAGGTCCGGCATCGAGTGGCAGTTCTCACACGCCAGCGGCGCGTGCGCGCCGAGGAGCTCGAAGCCGCCGGAAGCCTCGGTGTGATCGAAGGTCGTGTTGCCCCAGGTGTCCGTGTTGTGACAGGTCAGGCAGGTTGTCGGGAAGCCTGAGCCCTGATGTTCAGTGTCGTAATCCTGCTGGTGACAGGTGACGCAGTCGTTGTTGTCCGATGGCTGAAACAGCAGTCCGAGATCGGGAATCGAGTGGCAGTTCTCACAGGCCAGCGGTGCGTGGGCGCCGAGGAGCTCAAAGCCGCCGGATGCTTCGGCGTGATCGAAGCTCGTACCGCCCCAACTCATTGTCGAGTGGCACGACTCACACTGTGTTGGGAAGCCTTGGGCCTGGTGATCAATCGCCGTCGTGTTTTCATAGTCGGCGAGGTGGCAGCTCACGCATTCCGATTCCATCGTCGCAAATGCCCCGCCCTGGTCATCCGTGTGGCAGTTCTGGCAAGCAAGCTGGATGTGGGCGCCCGTCAGCGGGAAGCGACTTTGTTCGTGCAGCGCAATGCCGTCGACATCATTTAAGGACGTGTTGTTATGACAGTTCTGACAGTTCTGCGAGAAGTTGCCCAGATGAACGTCAAGGTGACACGTCGCGCACTCGCTCGGACCAACCTCCGGCTCGTCGAACTTCAGTTCCGTGTGGCAACCGATACACGACACCTGTTGATGTCGGCCCAGCAGCGGAAAGTCGTCGTGCGAAAATTCGAGAACCGGTTTCAGCTCCTGCCATCCGTTTGTCGTGTGGCAGTTTGAGCAGGCGAGCGGCGGGTCAAAGTCGCCGTGCGGATTGGTCACGCCATCCTGAGCCGAGGAAACGCGCGGCAGCGCTGCACTGGTGAGCAAGGCCAGCAGCACAAGAACGCGATGCAATCGTGTGAGAACCTGCTGCTTCATCTAGCCGGGGGGCGAGGTCGAATGAGGGACAGCTGCGAAATACCGGTATCCTTTGTGCTCCAACGTTAACGGGTAAAACCCGAAAAAACGCCTGTTTACGGAAAATTCGTCAAGGCGAATACTGCGAGTATCGGCAGGGGAAGGAGAAAATTCTTGCGAACCTGCGTCCTCTCGAAAATAAAGATGGACCAACCGCCGACAGTGTTGGAATCCGTTCGAACGAATAGTCGACGATCCGTTCGCGGTCTATCTGTACGCGGCCTGGCTCAGGCCTGGCCGAACTTGGTGTCGATCGCAATTCCGCAGGATTCGAGAAAGGGCGTCGGAAGGACGCCGCCCGCGAAAATGAACACGTAGTCGTTGGGCATCGACTTGACATCTCCGGAAAAGTCCACGGCGACCTGCTCCTGATGTATTGCGGTCAGCGTCGAATTGGGCAGGAAAGAAACCTTCTTCTTTTCGATCGCCTCGTGAATCCGAATGTGGTTGCCCTGCTTGATACGCGAGAAGCGATCTTTTCGGTAGCTAAGCGAGACCTTGTTGCCAGGCTGATCGGCCAGTGCAATTGCCGCCTCGACCGCGGAGTCGCCACCGCCCACGACTACGATTCGATCACCTTGATAGGCTTCGGGTTCGCGCAACGAGTAGGCCACCTTCTCAAGCGTTTCTCCTTCGATACCAAGTTTCCTTGGAACGCCGCGGCGTCCGATAGCGAGAACGACTCGCTTTGCCAGGTACTCACCCTTGTTGGTGATGACCTCGAACGTACCGTCCGGCCGGCGACCCACCGCGTTGACAACCTCGTTCGTCTGGACTTCCAGTCCAGTCTTTTCGATGATCCCATCCCAGATCGAAACAAGATCTTCCTTCTGAATCTCCCGCACTGCGAGCTTTCCGTAGCCAGGTATCTTCAACGGGGCCGTCATCACAAGCTTTTTGCGCGGATAGGTGCGGACAGTGCCGCCGATCTCTTCGCGTTCGATCGTCTTGAATTTCAGCCCATGGTGGATGCAATTGATTGACGCGGAAAGACCGGCCGGACCGCATCCGACAATGAGCACATCGAGGACGCCGGGTGGTGCGGATACCTTATGCCTGGCAATCCACTCGATGCACTGCCGTCCTTGTTCGAACGCGTTACGGATAAGGCCCATTCCGCCCAGCTCGCCGACAATGAACATGCCCGGAACGTTGGTCTCAAAGTTCGAGTCGATCCGCGGAATGTCAACCCCGCGAGATTCCGTGCCGAAGACGAGCTTGATGGCACCGACCGGACACGCTCGTTCGCAGAGTCCGTGACCAATACACCGCGCAGGGCTAACGACAGTTGCTACTCCGCTGGAAAGGCCGAGAACGTCGTGCTCTGGGCACACGTCCGCCAGACACGAACCCGTACCGATACAAATGCCGGGGTCGATCACAGGGTGCAGAGATGCCGGTTCCTTGAGACCGTATTTCTCGGCGACAATCTCGGCGTTTGCAGTTCGTCTTTCGAGACTTCGCTTGTGCCGGATGAACGGGATCATCGTAACGGCAGAAACGGCTGCGCCAATAAGCGCAATTACAAACGTGTCGCTCATCTAGTCGCTAAAAGCTCTTCCAAAGTCCGGTGAAGACATTCGTGTTCTGGAACGTATCGCCGAATTGAAACTGGACTTGAACGGAAAGGGTGATTCGTTCGGGTAGCCGAAATTCGAGCGCTGAGTCCACCGAATGGGTCGTCAAGGTCAGATCGTTCAGCGAGGTCCGATAGAAGCGATAGCGTCCGCGCATCAGCACCGGACCCGCCAGTTTGCTGAGTCCCACGTTCGCAGATCCCGCCTTGCTCTGATCGCGGGTCCAGTAACTGACAGAAGACGAAAAGCCGATTCCCGCCAGTGCCGTGCGCCGGAGATTCAGAAATGCCGAGTAGGTGGTATACGGATCCTGGCCTTCGTAGGTGTTGCTGGTAACCGTAACACCCGTCACGCCCTGTCCGATGGTAAGATTGGCCCCCGCAGTAATCCGATCCCTTCGGGCCGACATGAAGCTCTGCGTACGCCAGACGTAATACGGACGACGAATCATGTAGCGTCCCGTCAGCCGAAAGGCTCGCGTTACGGGGATGTTGGCGGACGTCTGGAAACGCGTGACCATCCACTGCTGCGATTCGGGATCCCTGTTTACCTGAAGGTCCTGGTCGAGCAGCAGCCACTTGGAACGCAGACCATGCTGAACGCCGAAATAATCGTGTGTCGCATACTCATTGCGACCACGCACCTCGTGAACCGAGACATCCGCATCGTATCGAAACCCTTTGCCGCGAGTACGAAAGTCAGCGAAGGCGGTGTACTTCGGAAGATTCGGATCGAACCCCTCGTTCGAAAGGGTTGGTTCGAATCCAATGGCGACCCCGGCTCCCAGACTCCGGTTTCCGTAACGAACAACCGCGCCGTCCCAGTAACCGCTGAAGTCTTCATAGATGTTGTAAAACCTGCCGACTTCTACAGAGACGGGCTGCGACTTGAAGCGCTTTTCGATGGAGGCCTTGTAGACGCGAATCGATTGCGGGTTCAGCGTCGTAACGGCGGATGACCGACGGTAGGAGGCGCGAAAGTGGATGTTCGCCTTGATGTCACCGGGGAGTCGGTCGACAGTGGTTCTGACACTCGCAGTGGCCGTCGAGAAGTTCGATTGAATCCGGGGGAGGCTGTCTACGCGAGCATCGGTCAACGTGCGAAGGCTCTGCGTTTCAAGCGACACGCGGCCGCTGGCACGTACGCCCTTTCGGGATGCCGACGACTTGCGTCCCGTCTGCGAGAGAATTGATACGCGTTCGGGTTCGGCGCTTTCGGGCTGCGGCTTTTTCGGCTCGTCGGCGAGGGCGGGTTCGGCAGGCGCTGCAGGATGAAGTAGACGCAGCGTAAGGACGTCGCCGAAATCAACGGGAAACCGGTCACCAACAAACGTCGTCACGATTCTCCGGGACGTGACGCTCACTACACGCAGTCGTCCGACCGGCCTGGTACCGCGAAAGACATCAAGCGTATCGCGCCGCTGTACGCCGGCGTCTTCGCCGATCGACAGATAGATGTTCTGGCCGGCGATGTACTCGACGGGTGCCTCGACGTGTCGGGTTTGCGCCGACGCACGCGTAACACATGCGGCAGTGATGCATGCGAGAAGGACTATGTTCAGCAGGTACTTCAGAATTATTCACGTCCCCGTGGATGACACGAGTAGCAGAGGGCCGACTCGTAGGCGTAGCCGCGTCGGCCGCCGTGCTTCGAATCCATTCTGGACTGACTGTGTTCGTGACACGTCAGACAAGTGAATGCCTGATAATCGTTCGGTACGTCGTGGCAGTCCTGGCAGCTATTCCACTCGCCTCGGTGCGCGCCCGAGTATATCGGGAAGTACGGTCCGTCGTGGTCGAAAGTCGCTCCGTCCCACGTATTGACGCTGTGGCAGTTCAGGCAGGTCGTGGGGAAGCCGGAACCCTGGTGTTCGTTGTTGTAATCCTGCTGGTGACAGGTAACACAATCGTTGTTATCGGCCGGCTGGAAGATTAACCCAAGATCCGGCATCGAGTGGCAGTTCTCGCACGCCAGGGGCGCATGTGCGCCAAGCAGCTCGAAACCTCCAGAAGCTGCCGTGTGGTCGAACGTGGCGTTGTCCCAGCTGTTGACGCTGTGGCAGTTCAGGCAGGTCGTGGGGAAGCCCGAACCCTGATGTTCGCCGTCGTAATCCTGCTGGTGGCAGGTGATACAGTCGTTGTTATCGGCCGGCTGGAAGATGAGGCCGAGGTCGGGCATGGTGTGGCAGTTTTCACACGCGAGCGGTGCGTGCGCGCCGAGCAGTTCGAATCCACCAGAAGCTGCCGTGTGGTCGAACGTCGAGATCGGAAGAGCGTCGT
>JAGQWL010000299.1 GCA_020437385.1 Bacteroidota bacterium | reverse complement strand
TCGAGACGGCCACCACCGGCATCTCGATTCCCGCAGCCCGAATAAGCCATCAATCCTGTATTATTCCAGCGCAACGAATTGTTGAACGCCCCCACGTACTGATGCAGACCTTCAAACAGAACGCTCTGATTGTCTCCGCAGCGCTGCTGATCGCGAGTTGTCGGCCCACGGCCGCCCCGAATACGCCCCCGCCGAACATCCTGTTTATCGCAGTCGATGATCTGAACGACTGGGTCGGTGCACTGAACGGACATCCGAATACGCTCACACCAAACATCGACCGGTTGGCCGCATCCGGAACGCTTTTTCTGAACGCGTATACGCAGGCGCCTTTGTGCGGTCCGTCGAGGGCAAGCCTGATGTCCGGTTTACGACCGTCGACGACCGGCATCTACGGGCAGACCGATGACAGCGATCTGCGAAACGCGCACCCTCTCCTGCAGACTGCGACGTTCCTGCCGGAATTCTTTGGAAAGCGCGGGTACAAGACGATGGGAATCGGCAAACTCTTTCACCAGCACGCACCCGAGGGTGTCTTTGAGGTTTCCGGCGGTCGCGAACCGGGCTTCGGGCCCAAACCTCCCGAGCGTCGCTACTGGGATCGACCCGAGACATCAACCGACTGGGGCCCGTTCCCTGAGTCCGATCCGGAAATGCCCGACTACCGTTCGGCCGACTGGGCTGCCGAGCGGCTCCGCGAGACACACGACCGTCCGTTTTTCCTCGGCGTCGGATTCCTCCGCCCACATGTACCGTGGCACGTCCCGAAGCAATGGTTCGACAAGCATCCGCTGGAAGAAACGGAAGTGCCCCCCTATCTGAAAGGCGACATGGATGATATCCCCGATATCGGGCATCGTGTTGCTGAAGTGTGGAACATGCCGACGACCGAGTGGGCGATCGATCAAGGCTACTGGCCCGCCATTGTCCAGGCGTACCTGGCAAGCGTCACCTTCGTCGATGCACAGGTGGGACGCGTGCTTGACGCGCTTGAACAGAGCGACTATGCGGAGAACACGATCATCGTTCTATTTTCGGATCACGGGTATCACATCGGCGAAAAGAATCGGTTCGCGAAACACTCGCTGTGGGAGCGGGCCACCCACGTTCCGCTCGTCTTCAGCGGAAAGGACATCCGTCAGGGACAACGTGTCGCCAGCGCAGTGGAGCTGATCGATATCTACCCCACGCTGGCCGCGCTTGCCGGTTTTGAACCTGAAGAGAGCAACGAAGGTCGAAGTCTCGCGCCATTACTATCGGACCCGAACGCGAACTGGCCGTACGCGGCAGTGACGACGTACGGCCGAAACAACCATGCAGTGGTCAAGGATAACCTGCGATACATCCGGTATGAAGACGGATCGGAGGAATTCTACGACCACCGCACGGACCCGAACGAGTGGCACAATCTGGCTGCCGCTGCGACACCCGTACCTGACCAGCGCGCCGCAATGGATTCCATGGCGACCTTCCTTCCGACAATCAACGCGCCCTGGTCAAAGTTGTCAAATATCGATGTGTACCCGTACTTCAAGGAGCAGCGAGAGCGTTCGGTGCGAGGCGAAACTCCCTGATCACATCCGGAACCAGTAACTTCCGTGCAAGTGTAGCGATCCTGAATTTACCCAACGCAAACGCGATGATGCGACGATTCCTTCGTGAAATGACCAGAACGGCTGCTTTAACAGGGGCAGTGATGCTTCTCATCGCTTCGCCTGCCCGCGCTCTCCAACAGACGGAACGGTCATCGGAGACGCCGACGCGGAGATCAGACCACGTGGTCATCGTTTCCATCGACGGCTTTCGTCCGGATTTCTACCTCGACAAGTCCTGGCCCGCGCCGGCGATCCAGCAGATGGCCGACGACGGCGTGCACGCCCTGGGGGTTCGAGGGATCTTCCCATCCGTTACGTACCCGTCGCACACAACGCTGATCACCGGTGCACTTCCGATCCGACACGGAGTTTACTACAACAGTCCGTTTGAGCCGGATGGTCAGACCGGCAAGTGGAATTGGGAGGAATCCGAAATCAAGGTCCCGACACTCTGGGACGCCGCTCGTGACGCCGGACTGACGACGGCGAGCTTTATGTGGCCGGTGTCTGTCGGCGCGCCCGTCGACTACAATATCCCCGAAGTGTGGTCGCTGGAGTCAGGTTACGGATCCATTGTTCCACTCCGGGAGAACGAAACGCCTGACGGCCTCCTGGCCGAGCTCGAGCGCGAGGTACTTGGTACGATGTCGGATCAGACGTTCAGTGGCGACTACATGAACCGTGACGATCGAATCGGCGAGATGGCCGCCTACGTGCTGGAGACCTACAAGCCGAACCTGATGACCGTCCACCTGCTTTCGGTCGATCACTTCGAACACGATGAGGGCCGTGACGGACCCGCTGTGCGGAAGGCAGTTGTTGCGGTCGATCGCGCCGTGGAAAAAATTCGTGAAGCAGCCCATCGCGCCGGCATACTCGATCGAACAACATTCATCGTGACCGGCGACCACGGTTTCGTTGACGTGCACACGGCCCTGGCCCCGAATGTGTGGCTGGCGGAAGCCGGACTCATGGAGGCGACGCGTGATCGCGGCGATTGGCGCGCGACGTTCCACACAACGGGCGGCGCCTTCCTGCACCTCCGCGATCCGGCCGACACGGACGCGGTTGATCAGGTCCGGAGGATTCTCAATTCGCAGCCGGCGAATGTCCGCAAGCTGTTTCGGATTGTTGAACGAGACGAGCTCGACACGATCGGGACGGATCCGAACGTGCCTCTCGCGCTGGCGCCGGTGCGCGGCGTGACCACGACGTGGCGCGCGGACGGTGACGCGGTGCGAGCGTCCGGCGGCGGCGCTCACGGTCAATATCCAGATATCGATGACCTGCTGACGGGTTTTGTTGCGTTCGGCGCCGGCGTAACCGATGGCAAGACGGTGCCCCAGATGGGACTCGAAGATGTCGCGCCTTACGCTGCGGCCCTGCTGGACGTACCGTTTGACGCGCCGGATGGAGTCCTGTATCCGGGTCTGCTGCGTCGGCGATAGACGCGCGTGCCGTTGTCGTAAGAAGGCAACGATCCTGTCACACGATCGGGAAAAGACGTGCACCAACCACCCGATCCCAAGCGACCTCTTCCATGCATTCGTCCTTGTTTTCGCTGGCAATTCTGTCAAGCCTCATGCTATCACTTCAATCCTGCGGCCAACAAGAAGCCAGTTCCCAACTGATCCTTGACGAAGCCGCCACAACCCGAATCGACACGCTGCTCCGCGGGATGGTGCAATCGGGCAAGCTGGCGGGCGCATCGGCGATCGTCTGGGAGAAAGGTGCCGAACGATACTTCGGAGCGTTTGGAATGGCCGATCGGGATGCCAACATCGAAATGTCGCGGAACACGATCGCGCGGATCTACTCGATGACAAAGCCGATTACCGGCGTCGCACTGATGAAGCTCTGGGAGGATGGCGCCCTCAAACTCGATGACCTCGTTGAATGGTACGTACCGGAACTCGCCGGACTTCAGGTCTACACGGGCGTCGATTCGGACGGCAACATCACAACGGAGCCGCAACGCCGACGGATGACCATCCGAGACCTCACCCGGAATACTGCCGGGTTCTACAACGGCGGCGACGATCCGGGAATCGGCGCATTGTGGGAGAAAGCGGGCATCCGCGATTTCGACAAACCCCTATCCGACTTCGGCAATCAACTCGCCCGCGCGCCGCTCTTTTATCAACCGGGCGAGAAGTGGATCTACGGGATCGCTGTCGATGTCGAAGCTCTGATTATTGAACGCGTGTCGGGCAAGCCCTTCTACGAGTTCGTCCGCGAGACCGTGCTCGACCCGCTCGGCATGAATGAAACCCGGTACGTTGTGCCCGAGTCGGACCGAAATCGCTTCATGGCGGAGTACGAGACCGATGACAACGGCATGCTTCAGCAGCGCCAGCAGGATCCGAACAGTCTTAACCTCACACGTCGCGCATTGACGCCGGGCGCCTACGGGCTGACCTCGACGCTGGACGACTACCTTCGGTTCACCCGCATGCTGCTGAACGGGGGCGAGCTGGACGGGGTGCGGATTCTGGCGCCGTACACGGTGCGAATTATCTCAACCAGCAACCTCTCCGACTCGGTGACAGATCGTAGCTGGCTGCCAGGCAAGGGCGAGGTTGGATTCGGTATCAACGTGGCCGTTCGCGTGCGGCCCCCGGCTTCCGCCGAGGAGAATCCCGGAACCGTTGGCGAGTTCTTCTGGGATGGTGCTGCCAGCACGCTGTTCTGGGTGGACCCCGTCAACGACCTTACCGCTGTCCTGTTCGTTCAGCTTTTTCCGTTTGATCAGATCGGGCTTCACCACGGTTTTCGACGAGCCGTCTACGGACCGTACACTCCTGTGGAGTAGCTGCCGTCTCGTCGAAAACAATCAACTGTGTTCCGGGCGATCACCAGGCATCCGCCACAGACGATTCGTCGGATCCAAACAGATAGTAGCGCAGGAACGCGTTGCTGAACTTCCGCCCCGGGTCAAACGTGCGCAGCAGCTCGTCGAAGTCATCCAGACGCTGATACTTGAAACGAACCTCCGCAGGCGACATCGTAAAGACCTTTCCGAGATGCGGGATCGCATTAAACGGCCGGAGCGCGTCTTCGATTTGTGGCAACACCCGCCGAACGCCGGCGGGATCACGCCTCCACGTGAAATGGAAGCCCACCTTTGGTTCACCGTACGCCGTGCTCATCCAGAGGTCATCCGCATCGATCAGCCTTACCTCGGAGATCAGCAGCAAGTCTGCCAACTTCCCGGCCAACTGCTCGATTGCTGCATAGGCCGCGACACCGTCTTCTCGGCGGACGAAGTACTCACTCTGCAGCTCTTCGCCGCTGCTCGGAGTAAAACCCATCCGAAAGTGTGGAAGCCGATCGTACCACGGGCCCGCCTCACCCATCTGAAGGGTACAATACTCCGGATCCTGACCGACCGGATGCATCTTCGTCGCTGCGGGTAACGCACCAAAGAAATCGGACTCCGGTTCCGAGTGACTCCCCTCTTCGAGCTGCTTGCGCCAGACCTGGTTGATCGTTCCGCCACGGTAATCAGTGAACAGACTCACGCTGTATCCGTCCTCCATGATCCTGTCAAAATTGCGCCGCATCGACTCCGCCGGCAAATCGACATATACGTGCTGCCGGATTCGAAACGTCGGCACGATATCCAGGCTGATTCTGGTTACGAGCCCAAGTCCCCCAAGGTGGACGGGAACGCCATTGAATCGCTCCCCATCCTTTTCACGAGACATTGTGACGAGATCACCGTTGCCGTTAATAAACTCGACCGAACTGACCGCCGCCGCCAAGTTCTTGTTGTGTGCGCCGGATCCGTGCGTTGCGGTCGCAACGGCCCCAACAATCGAGATATGGGGCAACGATGCGAGATTGCCAAGTGCAAAGCCCGCCCGATCCAGTTCGGCGCAGACCTGCCCATAACTCGCACCGCCTTCGACGGTTACTGTCAGTTCGTGCGAGTTGATCTCCAGCACACGGCTCATTGGCCGGATCGAGATCTGAACGTCATCACAGTCTGCGATGCGGTTGAAGCAGTGTCTCGTCCCGAGCGCACGAACGCGCTCACTGGAAGCAACAATTTCTAGGGCCGCCTCGACCGAATCCACTTCGTGAAATCGTGGTGCGAAGTACTCAAGATTTGAGGCCCAGTTCGAGCCTGCGGCCTTTCCTCCATCACCGTTCTGATGCATCATTCCTCGTCAACGATTGAGTGACCTGTCCGTGCTGCCGCACCGCCCGCGACAGCACACGCGCTACTTGTACTGATACAGCTTCACGCGCTGCACGCCGATCTCGCCCAGCGGCAGTCGCAGATGACGACCCTGGTGCGTCTGATCGCCGTTCATGACGCGAGCCCGCTGCCACTCTCCGTCAACCATCGAACCCTCTTCAACCATTTCGATGCCCGCAACAACGTCTGGCGCACCGCGAACGGAGAACGTGATCGTCAGGCCGACGCCCGCGACGAGGAACGTTTCCTTGTCGAGTGCGATGATAAGGCCGCCATGCGTCTCCGGCCGCTGCTCCTCGCGCGGGGTCCACGGATCGACGAACGACACGTTGAGCACGTAGTCACCGATCTCAACAGGCTGTGGCGACTCATCGACCGTACCATCGAACGAAACGGGAGGGCGCACACCGGCAATCGTCTCGCCTCCCTGATGTTCGAGGATCAACGGAGCGAGCGAGCCCAATGTGGCGTACGTGCTGCCCATCAGATCGTCGTCCGGCAGGTTCTCGATGGAGAATGGGCTGTAGCCCATGGCATCATGAGCGCCGATCGCGTAGAAAGCATTTGCCGGGCTAGTCGGCGCTCCGGCGTAGCCCGCCTCCGGAATGAACAGCGGATTTCCCGGCACGTCGTACTTGCCTATCCACTCGACGAAGTTCGGGAAGTAGACGTCCGGCGCGAGAAAATCGATGGACGGGGCGCCGGCCCGCCAGACATCGATCAGATGAGGCAGCGGACCCGCACTCGGGTATTCTCCAGGTTTCCGGCCGGGTCGAATGAGCGCGGCATTCACGTCCATCGGTAGGTTGTAGGCCGCCTTGCCGAGGGCCGTTACTTCTTCGACGTACTGCGCGAAATGCCACGCCATGAACAGCTCATCCGTTTCGACACCGACGCCAAAGACGGACTCCCACGAACCGCTGCTTGCGTAGTTGGATGACTTCCAATGCTCGAGCAGCGCCGGATGCAACAACTCCCGATTCTTCTTGAGATAGTCCATCAACCCCCTCGGCACTTCAGACCGAAATGCGGCGTCTGCCTGCTCCGAATGGTCTCGTGCTTCGGGAATCATGCCGATCTCGTTTTCGACCTGCACCATCACCACGGTGTGCTCCTCACCATCTATTTCTCGCAAGTGCTTCATGAACGCCTCGAAAGCCTTCGCGTCCGCCGATGCATTGGTCGGATAGAACGGGCTCAGGATCTCTACCGGAGATCCATCGCGAAGGCGCGCACGCGGAAATCGTTTCTGATCGCGCTTCACCCACGCCGGTACATACGACGACATGCTGTTTTTCCAACTTCCGAACCACAGAATCACCAACCGCATCTCGTGTTCGCGTGCCCCGGCGATCAATCCGTCGACTACGTCGAAATCGAACGCGCCCTCGACCGGCTCGATGAGTTCCCAGTAAACCGGCGCGACAACCGTATTAAGGTTCTGCGCGGCAAGCCGGGGCCAGATCGGTGCCATGTATTCAAGCGTCGAACTGCTTGAATTGCCGAGCTCACCGCCAAGCATCAGGAGCGGCTTCCCGTCAACAATCAGCTGTTTCGTGCTGCCCTGTCCCGCCAGATGCGGAAGGTTATTCTGGGCGAACACGCCCGGAACGGCGAACACAAGCACACAGACTACGGATGCGATCTTGTTGGAAGCCATGGAAGACATAGTAATCGTGTTGAAGAAGGATCAGTGTGGACCACGAACATCGGCCGGTCCGGCCGCGCCATCAGTTCCCCGGCGCGTACGGAAACTCGAGCCCCTTGAAATACTCAAGTGAGTGCCGAGGCTTGTCGAAACCGTCGGGAATAGGCATCCGCGAAAACGTCTGGAAGTAGAGCACGGACGCGTCGCGCCACCACCTCGCTTCACGTTCCTGAATGGCGAGGAACGATCGTACGTGCTGAAAACGGCGGTCGTCAATCATGTCGTCCAGCGAGTCCCACGTCCGCTGCATCTCCTTGACGCGCGCAGCGCCGGCGTAATAGTGATGGAGCATCTCATCCCACAGCGAACGACCGGAAGTCATAGTGTACGTCCACGGGACGTGATGGAACCAAAGAAGCAGGTTCTCGGGCACGCGCTGCAGGTCCCCGTATTCGTCACGGACGGCGGGAAAATACTGTCCGACGGCATCGCTCCCCGTCGCTGTGCGATTGAAGCCGATTCCGACGGTGTCCGCACGATTGTAATAGACAGATGTCCAGTCAGCCCGCGGCAGTTCCTTGACCCAGGGTCCCGGCCCATAGTGGTGCCCGACCGCCATCTGATGATGCAATCCGAGCGGTGTCATGTAATTCACGACGGCCTCGCGCGAATCGAGCATCATCTTGACGACCGGATGGACAAACGACGGATTATTGGTGAACGTCATACGAACCCACTCGTCGGCGATCTGCTCCGATGACAGGTCGGGGTCCCAGGCAAGTCTTCCGAAGGCGTACCAGTTGGCGCAGGCCATCACGGCACCGCACCAGTTACGATCCGCTCCGATATTCGACACGCCGGCAATACCGGTATGCGTGTATCCATGTAGCGAGCCGTCGATGACGTGCGCTACCGTCGGCACCGGATCTCCCGTCTCTGCGGGCGCATGCGTGTTTGCGTCCAGCACCTCCTTGTACATCGGGGCGAGAAACGCGAGGTGAGTCGCCTGACCGAGGTACTCCTGCGTAATCTGGAACTCCATCGCAAGTGGCGTCTCCGGCATTGCACCAAACATCGGATGAAACGGCTCCCGCGGCTGGAAGTCGATCGGCCCGTTCTTCACCTGAATGAGGACGTTGTCGCGGAAGGTGCCGTCGAGAGGAACGAACTCGTTGTATGCCTGCTTCGCGCGATCATCTGGTTCCTCCGCCGAGTAGACAAACGCCCGCCACATTACGAGCCCGCCGTGCGGCGCGACCGCGTCGGCGAGCATGTTCGCGCCTTCCGCATGTGACCTGTTGTAATCCTGCGGACCGGGCTGACCTTCGGAGTTGGCTTTGACCAGGAAGCCGCCAAAGTCCGGGATGTACCGATAGATCTCATCCGCCTTGCGCTTCCACCAGTTGCGTACATCCGGGTCAGCCGGATCGGCCGTCTCGAGTTGGCCGATCTCGATCGGGGCACTGAAACGTGCAGTCAGATAGACCTTGATTCCGTACGGTCGAAAAACATCGGCGAGCGCTGCGGCCTTCCGCAGGTACATCGGCGTTAGAACCAGCGCATTGG
>JAGQWL010000298.1 GCA_020437385.1 Bacteroidota bacterium | reverse complement strand
GGCCCTTCGGTCGATCAGGCAGACGTCGAACAGACGCTGCAGGACACCCTGCGCGAACTCGAGCAGGGCGCTTCGAGAATTCGCCAGAAGCGCCGCCGCCAGCGCCGCGACATGCACGCCGAGCGGGAACGCGAGCAGCTGGAAGCAGCCGATACCTCAACGCTTCGACTGACCGAATACGTATCGACCGGAGAGTTGGCGAATCTCCTCGACGTCCCGGTTAACCAGGTTATCAGCCTGCTGTTCGCATCGGGAATGATGGTATCGATCAATCAGCGCCTGGATGCGGACACGATCCTGTTTGTTGCCGCAGAGTACGGACGAGAAGTCGAGTTCATAACTGAGTTTGGTACCGACGACCTCGAGATTGAGGAGGACAGCCCCGAGGATCTTGAGCCAAGGGCGCCTGTTGTTACCGTTATGGGCCATGTGGACCACGGTAAAACCTCACTCCTTGATCACATTCGGAGAGAGAACGTCGTGGCCGGTGAGGCGGGCGGAATCACGCAGCATATCGGTGCCTACCATGTAGAGCTCCCTAGTGGAAAGCAGATCACGTTCCTCGACACTCCCGGTCACGAGGCATTCACCGCCATGCGTGCCCGTGGGGCGAAAGTGACAGACGTGGTTGTGCTTGTTGTAGCCGCCGATGACTCCGTCAAGCCACAGACGTTGGAGGCCATCAACCACGCGCGCGCCGCTGAAGTGCCGTTGGTTGTCGCGATCAACAAAATCGACAAGGCCGAAGCAAATACGGCAAGGGTAATGCAGGAACTCGCCGACCAGAATGTGCTCGTGGAGCAGTACGGCGGCAAGGTCCAGTGCGCCATGGTTTCAGCGCTTTCAGGTGACGGTGTTCCTGATCTGCTGGACAAGGTCCTCCTTGAGGCAGATCTGCTTGAGGTCACCGCGAATCCCAACAGGCCCGCAGTCGGAACCATCATCGAGAGCCGTCTCGACAAGGGGCGAGGTGTCGTTGCGACCGTGCTAGTCCAGAATGGAACCCTCGCGGTGGGTGACAAATTTGTTGCGGGAATCTACAGCGGCAGTGTCCGAGCAATGTTCGACGAACGTGAGCGGCGGATCGACTCCGTGGGGCCTTCGCGGCCGGCGCTTGTTCTCGGCTTCGACGGCGCTCCGGAAGTCGGCGACCAGTTTGTCGGCATGGTGGACGAGCGCGAGGCACGAGACATTGCACAACGCAGGCAGCAGATCCATCGTGAGCAATCACTGCGGCAACGCAAGCACATCACTCTCGATGAAATTGGCCGTCGGCTCGCTCTTGGAGAATTCCGCGAGCTGAACCTGATCGTGAAGGGCGACGTTGGCGGCTCGGTCGAAGCGCTGTCCGATGCCTTGCTGAAGCTCTCAACCGCTGAGGTCGCCGTAAATATTATTCATACGGGCGTCGGCGCGATTACCGAATCGGACATCAATCTTGCATCGGCATCTGACGCGGTGATCATCGGGTTCCAGGTGCGGCCGATTCCATCTGCACGCGCACTTGCTGAGCGTGAAGAAATTGACGTCCGGATGTACTCGATCATCTACGACGCGATTGCCGATGTCCGGGACGCTCTCGAAGGTCTTTTGTCACCGGAGCGAAGCGAAAAGACGATGGGCGTCGCGGAAGTACGGGAGACCTTCAAGGTGCCCAAGATCGGAACAGTCGCCGGCTGCTACGTCCTCGATGGTGTCATTCGTCGAAATGATCGGGCCCGTGTTATCAGGGACGGCGTCGTCATCTACGAAGGAAATCTGGGATCACTGCGGCGGTTCAAGGAGGATGTCAGAGAGGTCCAAAGCGGGTATGAGTGCGGCATGTCGATGGAGAGTTTCCAGGACCTGAAGGTTGGCGATCAATTCGAAACGTACGTTGTCGTTGAAACGAAACGAACGCTCGAGGTTCAGCAGTAGGGTCCCCGCATGAGCATTCGAACGGAACGCGTCGCGCGCCTGATCCAGCGCGAATTGGCGGACATCATGCTATCCGATCTTTCGAACGACGTGCAGGGCATTGTCACGCTCACACAGGTTCGAATGACGAAGGATCTGTCGATCGCCTACGTGTATTTGAGTATCCTCGGTCCGGATTCCGAGCAGCGGGCAGTTTTCGAACACATCAAGTCGATGTCAGCCCGAATCCGAGGACTGCTCGGATCAAGGATTCGCCATCAGGTACGGAAGATCCCGGACCTGCGCTTCTTCGTTGATGACACGCTGGACAGGGCTGCGGAAATCGAGTCCCTCTTTGAGGAGATTCGAAACAGCGACGCGACAACGCGCCCGTCAGACGACAACGTGAACGACTGAGACGTCTATTGATGGCGAAAGCCCCCGCACTGTCCGAAGTAGAAGTTCTGTCGGCCAACGTCCTGCCAACCAGTGATACACCGGGACTGTTGCTTGTCGACAAGCCGACAGGTTTGACATCCTTTGGTGTTGTCAAGAAAGTCAGGCGCCTGACCGGGATAAGGAAGGTCGGTCATTCCGGCACCCTTGACCCGATGGCGACGGGGTTGCTGATTGTCATGCTGGACCGTGCAACGCGTCTAATGGATACGCTGTTGGCCAATGATAAAACGTACACTGGTGTGATGCGTCTGGGCGGCGTGACCGCGTCGTTTGACAAAGAGACCGAGGTCACGGAACGTCGTGACGCCTCCAACATCTCTCGAAACGACGTTGAGACGGCAGCCGCCGGCTTCATTGGAGATATCGAGCAGGCGACACCGCTATACTCTGCCGTGAAGGTCGGAGGTGAGCGGCTCTACAAGAAGGCGCGGCGGGGGGAACGTGCGGTGCTGCCACGGCGGCAGGTCACAATCTTCTCCCTTTCGATAGATACCATGGACGGAACGGACGTCCAGTTCACGACTCGATGTTCGAGCGGTACGTACATCCGCACCCTCGCCAATGACATCGGTCGAGTTCTTGGGGTCGGTGCCTATTTGACGGCACTCCGAAGAACGTCAATCGGACAATTCGATGTAGCAGATGCCTGGAGTCTCGAAGCATTTGAGCGCGCGATAGAAAACAACTCGTCGGTCTAAAGAACCGTGTCTCAGCGATCATACGAGATCATATCCAGGGTTGAACGGACGACCAATCGCGTGTTGACGGTGGGCACGTTTGATGGCGTTCACCGGGGCCATGTCTCCATCATTCAGGCGATGATGTCCGCCGCTGAGCCTAGCGATCGTCTGACAGCCGTAACGTTCGATCCGCATCCGCGCGAAGTCCTCGGTCACGAAGCAATCTCGCGCCTGATGACCCTCGAAGAGCGCGCACACTTCCTCCTGGAGGCCGGAATCAACGACGTTGTCGTGATTCCGTTTGACCGCGATCTGGCTGCCATTCCCGCCAGGGCCTTTGTACGAGAAGTTCTTCAGCGGAGTATCGGATTTCGTACGATCGTCGTCGGCTATGACCACCGATTTGGTCGCAATGGTGAAGGCGATGTTGCACTCCTGCGCATGCTCGGCGACGAGGACTCCTTCTCTGTTCTGTCTGTGCCGGCCACGCTTGTAGATGGTGAGACGGTATCGTCATCGGCAATTCGTCGGTACCTGGAGCAGGACGGCGATGTACATCGAGCGGCGACCCTGCTCGGCCGGCCGTACACGCGCGCCGGCGTCGTTGTTCGCGGCGACGGCCGCGGACGAAAACTTGGTTTCCCAACGGCAAACATGCAGTCTGTCGACGACACGGTCGTTCCGGCGTCGGGTGTATATGCTGTTCGGGCGTCTGGCGAGAACCTGGACCGGGCACCGGCCGTCATGAACATCGGTGTACGTCCCACATTTGGCGGAAAGCGCGTCACGGAAGAGGTTCACGTGCTTGACTGGGACGGAGACCTCTACGACAGCCGTCTCACGGTCGAATTCGTGCGTTATTTGCGCGCGGAGCAGAAATTCGACTCGATCGAAGCTCTGGTGAATCAGCTTGGGCACGACCTCAAACATTGTCGCAGGGTCCTGAATTCCGTACCTTGACTGATTAAACTCTGGGTTGCTAGCGGCGTCAGAGGCTGGTCCAGGCAGGCTCCCACCGGCGTGCCTCCCATGTCGATTAAACCGCGCATCTCTGGGGGGCGTCCTCTCTTGGCATCGGGCCTCAAACGGCAGGAACCAACCTTGGACAGTAACCCTCACCGAAAGGCTTAATTACAACGCTAAACCACAATACTTAACCACAGCGCATAGAGAACAAGGTAGCATCGCCGAAAAGCCTTCGCAGGTCAGGTTCATCGACCGATTTGAAGAGGCTATTGAACGATCTGCCGAAACCGGGCTTCCCGGTTTCTTCTTTAGCATGGTATAATCTAAAGAGGATAAATGATTACGAAGGAAACGAAACAGGCACTTGTGCAGGAGCACGGCAAGTCTGATGCGGACACCGGCTCGGCCGAAGTCCAGATTGCGATTTTCAGCAATCGTATTGCGGAGCTTACCGAGCACCTCAAGTCGCACCCCAAGGACCACTCTACGCGCCGCGGTTTGTTGCAGTTGGTCGGCAAGCGTCGACGATTGCTCAACTATCTCATGGCGACCGACATCGAACGATATCGCGCCATCATCGAAAAGCTGGGCATCAGGAAGTAGCCAACGATACGGCATCCTTGCGATGCCGTGTCCGGTTTCTGGCACCTTCGATGTCTGCCAGGCGGGATACACGGTAGTGTCGGAAGCTGTCGGCCTGGCGCGATGTCAATCGACGGGCGACACAGTCGCGACCTTTCTTCTGCGAACGATTTCAGAATTGTTTGGGGAAGCACGTTGCAAACGACGCATCGTAAGAACCCGGAGCTGAGCGCACGAGCGAGGATGCCCAGAAGTAGAAAGAAGAACGAAGAAGAAACACATTG
>JAGQWL010000297.1 GCA_020437385.1 Bacteroidota bacterium | reverse complement strand
TGCGGCCCATGGTTTCGACATACGGCTGGAATGCGACGTCTGCAGCCTCCGACGATGAGTCCGCGATAAACCCGTGTGAGTTGATGCTGACCCGCAGTGTTGCCGGATCGTGGCCGGCGCGCTGCGCAGACTGGCGGTACAGATCCATCAGCGGGGCGAACCGAGCCGTCTGCCCACCGATAATCGCGAGGGCCAGAGGCAGCCCCAACGCCCCGGCACGAGCAACGGACTGAGGCGTCCCGCCAACGGCGATCCAGACGGGAAGAGGATCCTGAAGCGGCCTGGGGAATATCGCCTGATCCTCGAGTGCCGCCCGATGCTTCCCGGACCAGGACAACCGCTCTTCATCACGAAGACGCAGCAACAACTCGAGCTTTTCTGTGAACAGCGAGTCGTAGTCAGACAAGTTGTAACCGAATAGCGGGAACGATTCGATGAATGAACCGCGCCCCGCCATGATCTCTGCGCGGCCACCGGACAGGAGGTCAATCGTCGCATATTGCTGGAAGACGCGAACCGGATCCTCGGAACTCAGGACGGTGACCGCACTCGTTAGACGAATCCGTTTCGTACGGACGGCCGCTGCCGCGAGTATCGTAGCCGGCGACGAGACGGCGTAGTCTGGTCTGTGATGCTCGCCAATTCCAAAAACGTCAAGCCCAACCTGGTCTGCCAGCTCGATTTCTTCCAGCAGGTGTCGAAGACGAACCTCCGGATGTACCTGTCGCCCTGTCGCGGGATCTGTCGCAGACTCTGCAAATGAGTAGATTCCAAGTTCCATATGAGACCGGGCTGGATGAAGAAGAGTCCCGGACAAACGAACAGTCTCGACCGGTGGTTTCCCGTCCCCTTCACGCCGCCGCGGATGAGTCGAAAACCGAATCGTGCATCATGTCAGCCAAACAATCTCGATACGTCGCCTTCCTGCGAGGGATCAACCTTGGAAAACGACGTGCAACAAAGGACGAACTCTGTTCGGCGTTTGAGTCTGCCGGGTTTCAGGGTGTTGATTCGTTTCTCGCGAGCGGAAACGTGATCTTCGATGCCACCCCGAAATCTTCAGCAGCACTTGAGGCCCGGATAGAGGAGACGCTGTTGAAACAGTTTGGCTTCGAGGTGGATACGTTTGTTCGATCGATGAGTGCACTTGAGGAGCTTGCCGCGACAAACCCCGTAGTCGAGGCGGATCGTCTGGGGTGGAACCTGCATGTTTTCTTTCTGAAAGACGATGCGCCCTCAACGGCGAATCGCGCATTCAAGGAAATCGAGACGGCGGACGACAAATTCGCTGTCATCAGGCGAGAAGCCTACTGGTTGCGCAACGGTCGGATGACCGATTCCGCCGTTTCCCAGAAGGACATTTCGGATGCACTCGGCAAGCGAACCAACACGGCGCGCAACTACAATACGGTCGAGCGGATTATCGCAAAGTACGCCTAGGTCGTAGTTCTCGTTGGCGCGTTGAAATACCGGCTCATTCCCGCCTTCGCTTCTCGTTCAGAATCTGTTTGTAGAGCTTGCTCTGTGAGCGTTCGCGCTGTCGCTGATCTCGTTTCGATTCGCCGCGGCGGCGATCCAGCCAGGCGGCCTCGCGCATCAGCTTCAGCCACGAGTTGAAACGGCCTTCGTCCAGCTCTCCAGACGCGAGCGCCTCCTGCACGGCGCAGCCTGGTTCCGTCTCGTGCATACAGTCGGCGAAATGACACGCGCTCGCCAATTCCTCGATGTCCGGAAAGGTGGATTGGACGTCGGACTCGTCTGCCCAGAGCTGGACCTCGCGCATGCCCGGTGTATCGATCACCAGTGCACCGGAGGGGGCGACGAAAAGCTCCCGAAAGGTGGTCGTATGACGGCCGCGTTGATCGTCTTCGCGGACCGGCGTGGTCTCAAGCACATCTCTGCCAAGTATCGCGTTGACCATGGAGGATTTCCCGACACCCGAAGAGCCCAGCAATGCGATCGTGCGCCCCGGCATCAGGTACTCGCTGACGGCAGCCATTCCAGGATTTCCGACGGTGCTGACGGCGACGACGTCAACTCCGTACGCGACGGTCCTGACTTCATCAATTCGCTCCTGCGGGTCAGGAACCAGGTCGGCCTTGCTTAGCACAACGACCGGAGTCGCACCTGAATTCCACGCCAACGTCAGGTAGCGTTCGATGCGTCTGAGGTTGTAGTCGCCGTCCAGTCCGGTCACAAGGAGAATCGTGTCGATGTTGGCCGCGACGACCTGTTCCCGGGTTGTATCGCCCGCAACCTTCCGGGAGAAGGATCCGCTTCGTTCCAATCGATGGTGTATGCTGGCGCGATCCGTGTCTTCCACTTTGCACAAGACCCAGTCGCCGACGACCGGAAGAGAGGCGGCGCCATCGCTGTGACTGAGCAGATTCCCGGTCGGCTCAGCCACCCTCTGACCCGCTTCTCCCAGCACGACGTACCGGTGCCGGTTTTGCCTGACGACGCGCATGGGCGACAGCGAGGGGTTCGCCAGAACCAGCGGATCCCGTGCGAAGGATCCGCTCCAACCAAGTGACTCGAGTGTCATACGGGCGCAACCGTTGTCAATTTTGTTGTTCTTCGCTGGAAGGAATGATAGTCACCACGGCTGGTTTTGTCGAGCGCACGAATTCGGCGTGAAGGCCGCAGGTGTTTCCGAAACGAACGAAGAATGCGGTCGTAAACGTGCCCGTTCCATTCGTGACAAGTTCGAGAAGCTGCGTTGAGAGAAGTCCCCGCCGTCAGTGCATTTGTATCCGCCATGCTGGCAGGGCTGTTCCTCTTGGCCCCGGCGGTCGCTCAGGAGCTATCTGATCAGGCGGATTCCATCCGGCCGGTTGACTCGCTTCGTCAGAATGCCGTGGAGCGAGCAGGGTTGATCTTTTCTGACGGACGGTTTTCGCTTGCGCATGCGTCAACCCTTGTGGAAACATCAGAGGGTGTTGTTGCAGCGTGGTACGCCCGGACCGGCCCCGATCAACCGACAAGCATCTGGTCGGCAAGGTTCGACGGGCGAATCTGGTCGTTTCCCCGGAAGGTTGCCGATGGACGAGTGGAGAACGGGGCTACGCACTCCTGCTGGAATCCGGTTCTCTTTCAGCCGGCGGGTGGCCCGGTGCTGCTCTTCTACCGAGTTGGACCGAGTCCGCGAGAGTGGATCGGAGTCGTTCGCGTGTCCGCGGATGGCGGTGTGACGTGGTCAGAGGAAGTGCGGCTGCCAAAGGGTTTCCTTGGGCCGATTCGGACCAAACCGGTGCAGCTTGCCGACAAGGCGATTGTGATGGGCTCGAGCACCGAACACGACGGATGGGTTTCGCACGTCGAGCGCTTCGTCTTTCCGGACCAGTCACGTCGTACGCCGGTCGACACATGGACGCGGAGGCTTGCCGACCCCGATGCCTGGAGCAAGACAGGCCCGATTCATAGGCTGCGCGACTTTGCGGCAATACAGCCGGCGCTGGTCGTCCATGAAAAGGAGGTTCTACAGCTGCTTGCGCGGACGAAGCAGGGGATTGTTTCGGAATCGTGGTCGAGTGATGGCGGAAGGACGTGGAGCCCGATGGTGTCGAGCGGCTTGCCGAATCCGAACGCCGGAATCGACGCACTTCGACTATCTGACGGCCGCTATTTGATCGTCCTCAATCCGCAAGCGGCCGGACGAAACCGTCTAGCCGTCTGGCTTTCCAACGACGGATTAACGTGGCAGGTCGCGATGACACTTGAGGCCGGTGAAGACGAGTTCTCCTATCCGGCAGTTATTCAGACTGCAGACAGAAGTATTCACATCGCGTACTCCTGGAAGCAGCGGTGGATCAAGCACGTTCAGATTGATCCCGACCTACTTCTTCCTGAAAAGCAGCCGACGACGGCTGATTTTGAGGCGCTCAAGTAAAGCCGCTCCTTCGAGTCGCATCGTCGAGTCGCATCGTCGAGTCGCATCGTCGAACAGCGCGACTCTCACGAGTGATTGTCCGTCTCGTCCGTCCGCCGATTCTAGACTTCGTAGCCGGGCCGATACGTTCGATGCAGGTATTCGTTCGCTTCGTCAATGTTGGTGATCCGGCCCCTTTCGCCGTCCCAGTGGATTCGAACGCCTTGACCCGTACGCAGAGCGACGATTCCGAGCAACATCGTTTCGGTTAAGGGTCCAGCGTACTCGAACGGCGACACCGATTTCCCGATGCCCTTGCACGCGTTCGCCCAGTTCATTTCGTGCGACGTTCCGACGCGCTCGTATGTTTGCGGCAGGTCCGCGTACTCCTCGTTGAGGTGGAGCGGATACATCATCGGCTTCGTCCCGTACGTTTCGTGCATCAGGACGCCCTTGTCGCCGACGTAGAGCACACCGCCATCTCGGTTGAGCGGCACATCTTCCGGCAAGGCATCCGGTCGTTCCGGCATCAAGCCCCCGTCGTACCAGTGGAGAGAAACCGGCGGAAGCATACCACGGTTCGGGAAATGGTAGTGGACCTTTGTCGCCAACGGATAGGTTGCGATGTTCTGCTGGGGACCGCCCCACGGGCTGGCATTGTCGGCACCCCAGGGCGAAGATGTCGCTTCGACGGTTTCCGGGTACTTGAGGCCGAGGGCCCAGTACGGATGATCGATCAGGTGTGCGCCCATGTCGCCGAGCGCGCCGACACCGAAGCCAAGCCATCCGCGCCAGTTGAACGGTTGATAAACCGGATGGTAGTCGACGTATTCTGCCGGGCCGATGAACGAATCCCAGTCAAGCGACTTGGGTTTGCGATTTTTGCCCATCATTGCGTCGGCAAATCGCTCGATGAGCGGGTCGATCCCCCACCACGTCGTCTTCTCCGGATCCGCCTTGTGCGGGAACGGAATGCCCTGCGGCCATACCGGCCTGTTTGTCCAGACATGCACCTCCCGCACCACGCCGATCGCGCCGGCCTGGATGAGTTCGTTGACACGCCGCGCATCGT
>JAGQWL010000036.1 GCA_020437385.1 Bacteroidota bacterium | reverse complement strand
TACTCGGTGAGGAGCAACCCGCCTGGTTCGCCTTCGACGAAGTCAATCGACTTTCCGAGCCCCTCGAGCTGCCTGAACTGATGGAGCGACACACCGTCGAACAGCTCTACAGCGGACGGCTTTGTCGCGAGGATCGCCTCAACGGACCGGAGCGCCTCGGACCGGGTATGAAAGTGAACGACCCCGAGTGCCGTCACCTTCGGAATTGGAACGAGCGCGATCTTGATGCCCGTTATCACGGCCAGGGTCCCTTCGCTTCCACAAATCAACTTCGCGAGGTTCGGCTGAGGCTCGAGGAGCGACTCGAGTCGATAGCCCGAGTTGCGCCTCCAGTGACGCGGCGTGTCCCGCCGGATGACCTCTTCCCCATCCGAGACAAGTGACCGCAGCGCGGCCCTTATCATGCCGGGCCTTGCGGATGCTTCGCCATCAGCGTCGTCGGCGCCGTCAGTTGCAAGCGTAGCAGGCGTTCCATCCGCAAGTATCACATCGAGCGAGACAATGTGGTTGATGACGTTGCCGTACAGGATCGAGTGCGTCCCGGTGGAGTTGTTTGCGACCATGCCGCCAAGCGTCGCACGGTTGCTGCTGGCAGGATCCGGCCCCACCATGAGTCCGTGGCTCCGAGCCGCCCGGTTCAGATCGTCCAGCAGGACGCCCGGCTCGACGCGTGCCCAGCGTTCCTCAACGTTGATTTCGTGTATGCGATTGAGGTGGTTGGTGAAGTCGATCACGACCGCTTCAGCAACTGCCTGCCCGGCAAGTGACGATGCCCCGCCGCGGGCGAGGATCGGTATTCCGAAGGTGTTCGCCGCCTCCACGGTACGTTGCACATCGCGTACCGATCGAGGAATGACGACCGCCAGCGGCGACATCTGATACATGCTCGCGTCGGTACTGTACAGCGAACGACTCATGTCATCCGAACGTACCTCGCCATCAAGCTGCCCGCGCAACAGTCGGATCATCCGCCCCAATTCGCCCGATTGCGCGACGCCCGGGTTCACAGGAACGTGAGCCGATTTGCTTGCAGCGCTGGAGCGATTTTCGGAAATCATTTTCGAACGCCTCTGCCCTTGCCGGGCGGGTTACAGGTTGATCTCCTTGCCAGTCGTCGGAGTAATGACGTTCACTCCGGGAAATTCGGACTCGACCGCGCTGCGCATCCACTCCTGCGCAGTCGACTCACCGTGAACAAGAACGACGTCACGCGGCGCCAACCTGCCGACAAGCGCAAGCAGGTCCTGGCGGTGGCTGTGCCCACTCAGCCGAAACCTGTCAACATGGCAATTGACCACCTGCTCGCCGGCATCCGGACTGATCTGAACGGAATCACCGCGTTCCGCGTTCAGGAGGGCGCCGCCCGGCGAATCGTCACGCACGTACCCGACGAAGAAGACCGCGTTTCGTTCACTCTCCACAACCATCGTCGCGAGTTGGTTCGAGAGCGTACGTTCGAACATCATCCCGCTTGAAACCACGTGAATGCTGGGCTCTGACAACGTCTCCGCAATTCGGCTGTGTGAACGTGGCACGCGCAGCTGATCGACCTGCTCAACCTCGAAATCCGGATTCAACCTCGGCGTCGAGGTGCGCATTCGATCGTAAAGACCCGCAACTGCTCGCATCGATCCGGCCGTGTAGACCGGCGTGTCGAACGGAATTACCCGACGATCCTTGTAGCGCTGAATCAGGGCGAGGACCTCCTGGGCACGACCCAGTGCGAAAACAGGAATGAGTACGGTACCCCCGCCTGCGAGGACGCGTTCAATTGCTTCACCGAGACGACGCTCTTCACCGCGACGGGAATAGAGCTCCGCATCGGGATCGGCGCAGGCCGTCGTCTCGATCATCAGCGTG
>JAGQWL010000296.1 GCA_020437385.1 Bacteroidota bacterium | reverse complement strand
GCACGCCAAGTTGGTCGCGCGATGGCAAGCGGATCTATTTCAGTTCAAATCGTTCCGGCACGTGGGATATCTACAGCGTCACCCTTCGAGACGATTCGCTGCGACAGCACACGAACAGCGGGGGAAGGCGCGCAATCGAGACTATGGACGGCAAGAGACTTCTGGTTGCGCGGTACGGCGAATCTGGACTGTGGACCGTGCCGCTTGACGGGAGCGCTGCCGATCGGATGCCTGTTTCGCTATCGACGATCGACTGGGGCAACTGGGATGTGGGGACTAACGGGGTCTACTGGATCCAGCGCGATTCTGCCGGCATCGCCTCACTCTACTCGCTTGCAAACGAACAGGCGGCCAGACCCACGCATTTGATAAGTGTTGACAACATCGTTCCCGACGAGCCCGCAATCGCCTTGTCGGCAGACGGCGACTTGATGCTGTACGCGCGCGTCGAAAGGATAACGAGTGATCTCGCCTACGTAAGACCGTTCTCGACGGGACATCAGGAGTACCCGCAATAAAGGCTGAACGATTTACCTGAAATCGCCGACGGCGAACCCAACCTGGACGGCGTACTGGCGAATCATGGGACTGTCCAGTCGCACGATTGGCTGATAGCGAATCGCCGACACAAGTATCAACAGATTCGGATAGGCCCTATATCCCAAACCTGCACCCATATCGATCATCGAGTAGCCGCGACCACTTCTGCTCGCTGAGTGCGAAAGACCAAGGGACAGCCGCGGCTGAACGCTGCCGGCGGACGTTGTCTGGACGAACCGAAATCCGACGATGTGAGATCGGTAATTCGTCGCCTCGGACTCGCAGGAGAGCTCGCATCGTCCGGCGTGCGTTTGCCCCTGCCACGAGCCCCAGTGAACGGCCAGTTTCAGCGGATGATGGGCAGGCGTCACAGTCGCGATGCGGAACCCAACCTCGATGTTCGGAAATACGGAATGGTCGGTCGACATCTGCGCGTCGTTGATGCGACCTACCAACACCGATACATCCTGAGACGTTGCTGATCTGGGTAGAATCCCACCGAAAAGAACAAGAGCTATTGCGGCTCGCATACGTGTGTACCACTATTGTTTGAAATGCCGACTGACAAAGGTGGTATCAAGAAACCATAACGCCGATGCTACACAACATGAAATTGCCTTCTACAGCCAAAGGTCGCGATCACCGTGTGATCAGGCAAGGCAATCCGAAACACACGTGCAATTTCGTCGGGATCGCCAGATCGATCCTTCCGAGCGTACCCTCCGGCCCTCCGGGACATCTCTCCCGCGATCTCCTCGCTACGAATGCGACACAAGTGATCCCCTCCCCGCTTCTCTTGCGATGTAACCGGTAAGACCGCCGGGCCCAAAGCACCCGATTGGCAAGAATCACCCGGAAACGCACTTTTCGCACTCAAGGCAGGTCGGCACGCATGATCCGTCACACAGACCCCACTCGACACCTTATGACCGCATCCACGCTGCTTCGAACTCCCCGAATCTGCACCCGTGGGCCCGAAGCGGCAGCAGGTTCGCTGACAACGCGAATCCTGATTATCACGATCATGCTTCTAGCTCTCGCGTCCGGATCGCTCCAGGCACAATCTGCCTTCCAGGGAATCGGCGATCTGCCGGGAGATGCTTTCATCAGCAACCGCCCGTTTGCAACCGCAGACGGAAACGTCATCGTGGGACACAGTCAGTCCGACAACGGATTCGTACCGTTTAAATGGACCGTGCAAGACGGCATCGCGCCGCTCGTGATCCAGCCATTGATCGACAGCCGAGGACTCATTAACGACATGTCGGCCGAAGGCAACGTCATCGTTGCGTCCTATTCGACGGCGATTGGCGCTCGCGCGCTCGTCTGGCGTGACGGTGTCGTCTCTGTCGGACTCGGAGGGGTCGACGGGCAATACTACAACAGTGTCGCCCTCGCGGTATCGGATGATGGGTCTCACATCCTCGGGCACGGTACCGTCGTTGTCGAAGGCCAAGGGCAAGTTGGCCAAGACGTCTTGCTCTGGACCGAGGACCTGGGTTGGCGAGTGATCCTGACCGCCCCAGGGTTCTTCTACTACGCCCTGGGATTATCCGGCGATGGACGGACGGTCATCGGCTACAAGGAGAATCTGGATCCGCCGACAAGCGAAGACCGCTTCGTCGCGTATCGATGGACAGAGGCAACCGGTGAGGAGCTGATCTCGCTCGATCCAGAGCTCTTCATCGTGGGCGATGTTTCGTTCGATGGATCGACCGTCGTCGGTCTGCAGCAAGAGGAATCATTTTCCGAACACGCCGCGAAATGGACTATGGAGGGGGGAGTCCAATACCTCGAGGAACTGCCAGGCGCGACGCGCTCACGCGCAATGGCAATTTCTCCGGATGGGCAGTTCATCGCGGGCGGCTCGTTCGACGGCACCGAATGGACCCCGACCTTGTGGGAAGATGGCGGCGGACTGAAGAACGTGAAGGAAATCATCGAACAGGACCTTGGCGTCGACCTAACGGGCTGGCACTTCAGCTTCCTCGAATACCTCTCCGACGACGGGACCGTCGTTGGCGGATCCGGCACAAACCCGGATGGCAACACCGAGATCTGGCGTGCCGATCTTGGCTGTGCCTCCGCGGTCGGCAAACGAACACGTGCAGAATGTTC
>JAGQWL010000295.1 GCA_020437385.1 Bacteroidota bacterium | reverse complement strand
CAGCCCCGCGTCGCCGGTGCTCTTGTCGCGAATCTCGATTTCCAGGTCTTCGTACAATGCCCGAACCTGGCCTGTCGCGGTATCTCCATTCAGCGCGAGGTCGAAGAAGACATTGTCGACACGGCCGCTGGTTGCTCGAATCCCGACGAGGTTAAACAGAATTCCGTTAGCGACGGACACGTCGGTTTCGCCGAGGGTGCCGCTGTATTCAAGCTTGAGCCGAGGTTCCGTGAGCCAATAGCGGATCGTTGCATCGAGATCGGCGGACCCGAACAGCCAGCAGGACAGCGTGACGGTTGCCGGCTCAGTATTTCCCCCAGTAGGGTCTACTTCGTTTTGCCAGAGGCTGTTGGAAACGTTGGACGCGGTGATCGTCGCTTGCTCAAACGAAACGGTCCCGCGTTCCTGTGACCCCTCCCTGATCTCAGAGTAGTACAGGTTCGAGTGCATGAGAAACACCGAGTCAATCCGAACGGGAATGCCGATGTGCTGCAGTCGCTGATGCGGAAACGGAGTCGGTGTGGTGGGGCCGTCGGGGAGGCGTTTGTCCTTGTAGACGTCGAGGTAGCTGGAATCAGCATCCAGGCGCTCGACAATGAGCGCGCGATCCTCAAGGAGACGGCGCATGTTGACGGCTGCGGCGATCCGCCACATACCCAGCTTTACGCGATTCGTCTCGAAAGCAAACTGCCGCATGTATCGAGCATCATCCACCGTGGGCTCGAAGTGCAGGGAGTCGATGGTCAACAGTCCGTCGTTGCTCGAATAGTCGACACTGCCCAGACTAAACATCCGAAGACTGTCCGCGGAATAACGCCGCACCGAATCCACGTGCATCACGGCAGTCCGGCTGAACAGGATCCGAGACGAATCCCGGGCCGAGGCCGAGTCAACGCGAACATCGGCCAGATCGACGCGAATACCGGAAGTGGTCCAGCGATCCCGGCTCGTGAGGTAGGTGACCGAGCCATTCCTGACCCGGATTCTTCCGATCGATAGTTCAGGCAGCAGACGGGCAGCACGTATGCTGAGTGTTTCGTCGGGATCGTGTTTCGCGTGCTGTTGGTCAGTCTGATCGGAATCGTTCTGCTCGTCCTTCTTGCTCGTCCTGGTTTGGGCATGCTGTGTGGACTGGATCGTTTGGTCGACAACAACCGAAGTCGACTCAATCACGATGTCGCCGACGTGCAGACCGCCTGTCAGTAAGCGCAGGATTCCGATTCGGCGAATGGACATCTCACCGATCGTCGCACGAAAACTTCCCCTTGATACGCGGATTCCGCGCAGGTTAACGCGCCGCAGTAGCGCGTTTGTCTTGACGTCTTCGATTGAAATCTGCGCGGTGTCGGCGGACGCGCCCTCAGCGTGTCCGTTTCGTGCATTGAGCTTACGTTCGACGAACGACGCGTCCACGACAATGCTCACTGCTATCTGCACAATAGCGAATGCCGCAAGGCAGAAGGCTGCCGCGTAGAGAAGGAATCGGGTGATCCGCCGATCACCGGGTTCCGAGGTCTTGGTTTCTGTCAACAGTCGATCAAGGGCTGGTGTATCGACGAAACCGTTTTGGCGCGCAAAGGCTTCCAGATCGCGTGCGAATCACAGAATCCTTCTATGAGACGTTGCGGCGGAAACCCGATTCGGGGCCACTGGTACCTTTGAAGGCGTTGACACTTCGCGTGCCGGCGCGAGGAGAGCGACATCGCAAAAAGTCGACATCCGAAAAGCGATATCGAATAGAACGCGAGGTGAGGCATGAGCACGATAGATTCGAAGATGAAAGTCGACAAGATTGCTGCTATCCACGAGTCGGTCGTTGTCCACGACGGTGATCACGCACGGGTCGCGCTTCGTCACAAAGACTTTTCGAAACACGGCGAGAAGGGCGAAGCTTATCGGAAAGGGTTGGCGTCGGAAATGGGCTGGCCGCATATCCTGTCCCGCTACAGGAAACATGTGAACGATCAGGTATAATGGAAACAAGCACACACATGCACGTGCCGTCTCTGGACGTGGTGAGGCGAATGCTCTCGGAGGCGGCACTGCCGGTCGCAGACGTGATCGAGGAGAGGGATCTCTATTTTGCAGCTATCGGAAGTCCGGAATCACCTGACGGGATCGTTGGGCTCGAGATCACCGGAGCGCACGCTTTGCTTCGATCACTTGTGGTCGCGCAGCTGAGACGCGGTACAGGCGTCGGTCGGTCGCTCGTCGCCCATGCCGAACAGATTGCCCGAGACCACGAGGTTGCGACACTCTTCTTACTGACAACAACTGCTGACGGATTCTTCCGGCGACTGGGTTACCTCGATGCAACGCGCGAGGGTGCCCCGCCTGCAATCCGTGCGACCAGAGAATTCTCGGAGCTCTGTCCGGAGAGCTCTCACTTCATGACAAAGTCCCTCGACACCTGACGCATCTTTCGCGAATGCGCTGCAAAGCTACAATCATTCTTTCGCTCGCTGTTGTCCTGGCAGCGTGCAAGCAACCTCCTGACATGGAGGCAGGCGGACCGCTGATGGCAACAACGTCGGACGGCGTGACCATCTACGGAGAGAAGTACTTCGGCGATCTTTCCGAAGGCGCACCTCTTGTATTGCTCTTCCATCAGGGAGGCTCGAACGGAAGAGGCGAGTACGCCGAAATCGGCGGATGGCTCAACGAGCACGGTTACCGCGCGATTGCATGGGACCTGAGGGAAGGGGGAGACCTGCATGGATCGTCGAATCGAACTGTTGCGAATCTTCCAGACGGCACGGAACCCGGATACTGCAACGCCGACAAGGACCTGGCAGCTGCCCTCGACTATGTCGTCAGCAATAAATTGGCCGACAGCGTGGTATTGTGGGGGAGCTCTTACTCGGCAGCATTAATCTTTCAGCTTGCAGCAGATAATCCGGAATCCGTCGGTGCCGTTGTGGCGTTTTCGCCGGCGGCCGGCGGGCCACTCGAGTCATGCCGGGCGCGCATGTGGATCCAGGACGTGAAGGCGCCGATGCTCGTGCTGCGTCCCGAATCAGAGATGGAGCTTGAGTCGGCTGTTGAGCAGCAGGGCATCCTCGAGGAGGGCGGGGCTGAATTTCACGTCGTTGAAAATGGTCGGCACGGCTCGTCGATGTTGCTCGACACCAGAACAGGTCACGACATGTCCGCTTCCCGCGAGTTGGTCATCAACTGGATTTCGAACGCCATCGACACGTGACAGAATCGGGTACCCGCTGCTGCCGTCGTTATTTCGCGGCGGCAACCGGACTGCGACTGCTTTCGCGCCCATCCGGCCAGATGCGCGTTACATAATATCGATCGGTCGCGTCACCGGAAACGTCCGTATACATCGCACTGTCCTGCACCGTCGCCAGCACCGCAAAAGACCCGGCGTCGTTGGTTCGATAAATCCGAAAGCTCTTTTCGCTGGATTCGGAGCCTTCGCTCCATCGCAATTCGATACCATCGGTCCCCAAAGCGGCTCGTACGTTGCGAACACTTTCCGGCTGACCGGCCCGTCGCACCGCGATCGTGTCGATGCTTGCGGTGCTCACGTTACCGAGGGTGTCGACGGCCGTCAGCGAGTAGATGTAGCTCGCCCCGGTCGTCACGTCCCGATCGGTGTAGGTCGAGACAGTCCGGTTGTATTCCGTTGACGTGTCATCCCGTGTCTTCTCGGTGTCGGCGGTTTCGCCCAGCCGACGTTTGTCAAGACGGTAACCTCCGAGATCTCCGGCACCTGACGGATTCCAGCTCACGGTGACCGAAGAGGCATCCGAGTGCAAGATGAGCACGGGCGGCTCAGGCGGTGTTGTGTCCGGAATCTGAATCACGACCGTCGCTGTGTCACTCACGTTGGCTGCACTGTCCGCCGCCGCCACACCGAACTCGTAGAAGGCGCCCTCCTCGAATCCAAGTCCGGTGGGACCGGCATCCACGTAGCCTGTTGTTGCCACGCGCGACGGATTGGCGCTTGCCCAGGGCTGTTTATCCGCATGCGTGATATTCCGTCGAAGAATCACGTACGTGTTGAAGTCCGGCGGCATGGATCCTGCCCAATTGAGTGCAACGGAACCATTCGTCATGCGAGCGGACAGGTTGGTCGGCGCGTCGGGCGCCTCGAAATCGCGGACGAGCACGGACGCCGTCAGCGACTGCCTACTCGCATTGCCGGCGGCGTCGATGGCGCTGACGCGATAGTGATAGACGGTCCCGGGTACGACGGTCGTGTCTGAGAAAGCTGACACGGTCGGGCCCGTGTTTGCGATCTGCCGATAAGGCCCTGTGAGCTGAGGGCTTCGGAATAGCTGAAAGCCCTGTACGTCCGCCCCCGAATGCGCCCACGCGATCTCGACTCGTCGCGAAGAAAGCGGGCGTGACTCAATCTGCGAGACGGGCTCGGGAGGAATGTCGTCAACGACGGTAACCGAAACCGGATCGCTCGGTCGGCTCTCGTTGCCGGCAAAGTCCAGTGCCGTAATCCGAAACCGGCGTTCGCCGAGTCGCGGACCTGCGGTCAGAATATCCTTGTAGTCCGTGATGCCGACCTGTCGAAACGTCCGGCCGCTGGGAATCGCTTCTGTTCCAGCATCTGTCTCCTCGTAGATCCGGAACGAGGTGACGGGATCCCCCTCGTCGATACTGCCTGCCGGGTACTGCCACGACAGCGTAATGCTTCCGTCGGCGTACGTAGTCGCTGGTGATGTTGGTGCCGTCATTGATGACGGACGAACAGTGACAGTGTAGTTTCGGCCGCTGGCCGTTCCGCTGCCGTCTACAACCTCAATTCTGTACGTGCCGATTCCGACTCCGGAAGAATCGATCCAGAGGCGGCCGAGCGCGCGGGCAACATCGGCGTCGGCGATCGAATACAGATTGCCAGTTGTCTGGTCGAGCCTGAGTCGGAGAAATGCATCCGCGGGCGAGGCAGAGTCGAGCGTGGCAACGAGTGAGTCCGGGTTGAGTCCGGTTGACGCATAAAACTGCGACGCGCCGGAGACCGGACGAATCGGAGTGGGGTTCAGGGGTGTGTCGGAATCGCCCCGGAAGACGTTCCATCCCTCGGACATGCCGATGGGTCCGGCGACGTAAAAAGCGGTGTTTCCATCAGCACTCAACGAGGCGTAGGCAGCATCGCGCGTTTGTGCGAACGACGCGCCGGCCAGTGCAAGATGGAGCAGCCCGGAGACGGCAAGGGAGTGGACGGTGATCCGCATTAACGACGGAGTAATGTTGGATTGTGGGACCTCATCAGTCTATTGCACGGAAATCGGATGGATCCTGTCATGGTCCGTGATAGAAAAGACGGTGCGATGGGGCATAACTGGATGAATACCCCCAGACGCTACGTAAATGATGTTTGCGGACACTTCCAATGTGCGGAATCTGACATCGCGGGTCCTGACATCGCGGGTCCTGACATCGCGGGTCCTGACATCGCGGGTCCTGACATCGCGGGTCCTGACATCGCGGGTCCTGACAT
>JAGQWL010000294.1 GCA_020437385.1 Bacteroidota bacterium | reverse complement strand
GTCACACGATCAGCAATGTCGGATTCACGATTGTTGGGCCCGATTCGGACGCGCCAGCTCGCACAGATACGCTTAAGATCGATTCAAAGCTGCCCGTTGTTGCGCGTTATGCGAACGAGTCTCGCCTCAAGTCGAGTCTGCTGAAGCGCGCACTGCGGGTCCGTCCAGGGGATGTCTACGACGAATCGCGGCTGCTCGACACGAAGCGCCGCCTCGAGGCGACCGGCGTGTTCGCCTTCACCAATGTTGAATCGACAATTCAGGATTCGTCGGGTGCAGGCGCTCCAACGATCCGACAGGAGTTTGATCTGCGGACCCGCCGGCGACACCGGATGCGCTATGAGTGGTTCATGCTCCAGCGAGGAGGTGTGCTCGGCGGGGCCGACGCCGAGCTCGGCATGGGAATCGCCGCCGCCTATCGCAACGCGAACCTGCTTGGCGGTGGCGAGGCCTTCAACGTTCGTGCGTCGGGATCCATCGCGGCCGCGACGGACTTCCGACTGTTTACGTCGACGCAGGCGGAGTTGTCGTTCTCGATCGATTATCCGTACCTGATCGCACCGTTCCGTGGACTCGAGCGCCGCCTCGCGCTGTACGACGTGGGCTCGCGGCTGTCGGTCAGTCTTGTGACCGCCCGACGCGATCAGCTCAAGCTGATCATTCGGGGACAGGGCAATGCGCGATTTCGCCTGGATATGCATCATTCGCCGACCCTGACATCGTACGTCGACGTATTCGACATCAGCGTGTCGAACCCCGACACGCTTACGGGTTTTGCGAACGACTTTCTGAATCCACTCCTGGCCTCTATCGAAAACGATCCCGTGCAGCGCGCACGGATCATCGAAGACTACACAAGGCCGCAGGTGAACGATGCGCTGCGCTACACGCTGCGCAGCGAACGGGTGAACCCGCTTCGTCGCGAAGAAGGATATGCACACGAGGCGTCCTTCGAGATTGGTGGAACGATGATGGCCGCCCTCGATCGCTTTGTCTTTTCGCCGGGCACCGTCGACGGAACCATCCCGGGAATTCCTTTCTTTCGCCGAGACGGGTCGCGACAACCGCTGATCTATCGTCCGTATCTGCGGTTTCGAACAGACATCCGCGAATACCACAAGCTTTCGCCCCGCAACGTCCTCGCCTGGAAGGCGATCGTCGGGTTCGCGCAGCCAACCGGACGTTCGGACGTCGTGCCCTTCGATCGACGGTTCTTCAGCGGGGGTGCCTTCTCGGTCCGCGGTTGGGGCATTGGCCAGCTCGGCCCCGGCGCAGTGTCGCTGCTTGCCGAAAGCGCGGCGCAGGGCGAGGCCACGAACCTTCTCGGCGGCGACATAAAACTTGAAGGCAGCGTGGAATTGCGGAACATCATCTTCCGAAATGTCCTGGCGGCCGAGTGGATCGTCGCCCTCTTTGCCGATGCCGGCAACGTGTGGTTCGGTCCGTCCAATCCGGGATTCGATACCAGCGAGACCGGTGGACCAAGCGGGCGGCTGAATGTCGGCACCGTCTATCGGGAGATTGGCGTCGGGTCTGGCGGCGGACTGCGCGTCGCGTGGGAATATCTGATCATTCGGCTGGATCTGGCATACAAGATCTACGACCCGGCGAATCGCAGCGGGGGCTTTCTTCCCGACGGCCTGCGTTCGCCTGTACTGCACTTTGGTATCGGGCACGCGTTCTGATACCGAACAAAGAAGACATCGAGTGAAACGGGGAACTGAGCTGGAATTGGTGGTCGAGAAGTTTGCCGATCGCGGGAAGTCACTTTCTCGGATCGACGGCATGGTCGTCTTCGTCGACGGCGCGGTGCCCGGCGACCGCGTGCGTGCGTCGATCATCCGCAAGAAGAAGAAATATGCGGATGCGCGCCTTGTTGAACTGATTGAGCCGAGTCCGCTGCGGACAGATCCCGCGTGCCGGCACTTCGGCGTTTGCGGCGGCTGCAAGTGGCAGCACGTTCAGTACAACGCGCAGCTCGAAGCGAAGGCGATGAGTGTCCGGGAAGCCTTCGAGCACACGGGTGGCAACATGGCACTGCACGTCGACCCGATTGTGCCTTCTGACTCGCCATTCCGCTACCGCAACAAGATGGAATTTTCATTCAGTGCGGCCAGGTGGTTGACGCAGAACGAGATTGATTCGGGCGAGCCGGTTGACCGATCGTTTGCACTCGGGCTGCACGTTCCGGGCAACTTTGAGAAGGTGCTTGACCTGAAGGAGTGTCTCCTCGTCGATCCGGTCGGCGAACGACTTGTCAACCGCGTCCGGGACTTCGCGCGGGAAAAGGGCTGGGATCCATGGAACGTTCGAACGCAGGAGGGCTACCTGCGGCATCTCGTGCTTCGGGTTGCGCTGCGAACAAACCAGGCGATGGTAAACCTTGTCACCTCGTGGCTGGATGAGGCGCGGATGGACGCGTTCGCCACGGTGTTGCGCAGCGAGTTTCCCGAGATTACCACGCTCGTCAGCACCGTCAACTCCGGCGTTGCTCAGACCGCGTACGGGAAGTCGACGACAATTTTTGGTCCGGGCTCGATCGAGGACCAGATTGCCGGAAAGCGGTTTCGGATCGGCCCGGCCTCCTTCTTTCAGACGAACACGGCGCAGGCGGACAAGCTGTACGCCGCTGCCGGAGAATTCGCCGACCTCACCGCGGGCGATCACCTTTACGACCTGTATTGTGGCGCCGGGACAATCGGAATTTGCCTTTCGGATAAGGTCAAATCGGTTGTTGGCCTTGACGTTGTGCCCGAGGCAATTCGGGACGCGAAGGCAAACGTGGCGCTGAACAACGTCTCGAACTGCACGTTCATGCAAGGAGATGCCGGCAAGTTGTTCAACGAGTCGTTTGTCGCGCGGTACGGAAAGCCCGATGTTATCGTGGTCGATCCGCCGCGGACGGGTCTGCATCCCGCCGTCGTGGAGCAGTTGGCGCAGCTGCGAACGGGCCGGTTGGTGTACGTGAGCTGCAACCCGCAAACGATGGCGCGAGATATTGCAATGCTCGACGGCGTTTATCGACTTGATCGGGTCAGGCCGGTTGATCAGTTTCCTCAGACGCACCACGTCGAAGCCGTTGCACGACTTACTGCGCTCACAGGCCACTAGTTCGACCAGCGTCGCTTCACGCGCCGAATACAGTTTCAGTACCTCAGTTTCCGAAGGGCTTTCCACAGTTCCACCGTTTCCACAGCTCCACAGTGTCGACTGATCGCATCGCATTCGTAACCGGCGGAACCGGATTTGTCGGGAGCCACCTCGTGGAGGAGCTGCTGCGCCGCGGCTACGGCGAGGTGCGCTGCCTCGTGCGATCTGATCGAAAGTGGCTCAAGGGACTTCCGGTCGTTCCCGTACAGGGAACGCTGGCCGACCGAAAGAACCTCGAGGACGCGGTTCGGGGTGCTACGCATGTCTACCACGTCGCGGGCCTCACGCGCGCGCAGAACGAAGCGGACCTTATCGAGAGCAACGTGTCCGGGACCGTGAACCTGCTTCGCGCGGTGGAGCGCGCAGCGCCGGATGTCGAACACGTGCAGATCACGAGTTCACTTGCCGTGGTTGGGCTGAGCGACGAGGCGGTCGCGGATGAGCAGACCGAGATGAATCCGATCAGCGCATACGGTCGCTCGAAGGCACAGATGGAACGAGCACTGCTCGGCAAAGGTCTTGGCACCGTCGGCGAGGGGGGGGAGTCGAACGACGCGGTCGAGTCGGTCGACTGGACCAGGCGCCTGCCCCTTTCGATCGTGCGCCCGCCCGCTGTGTATGGTCCGCGCGAAAGCGACATCTACACGTTCTTCAAGACCGTTCAGTCCGGGGTGTGCCCGATCATCGGATCAGGCCGCAGGCCCGAGATCAGTCTCGTCCACGTGTCGGACCTTGTAGCCGGGATGATCGACCTCGCGGAGTCCGGCCCGGAGTCGGGTGAGGTCTTTTTTGTCGGGTCGGAAGTGTTCTATTCCTGGGCCGAGATACAGGCGGCGACGACCGCCGCGCTCGGACGATCTGCGCTAACGATTCGGGTGCCGCCTGCGGTCGTTCCGTTCATCGGACGAGCCTCCGAGGCGTGGGGGCGACTTTCTCGTTCGTTCCCTCCGCTGAATCGTGAGAAGGCCGACGAGATACTACGGGCCTGCAAGATGTGCTCGGTCGAAAAGGTGATGCGAGCGACGGGATATCGGCAGAAGATTTCACTTGAAACAGGAATCCGCGATACGATTGAGTGGTATCGCAGGGAAGGTTGGTTGAACTAATCGGCAGTACAAATCGAGCGACAGAATGCTTGGATTCAATACCGGATATATCGAAGAACTGTACACCCAGTATCTGAGTGATCCCTCCAGCGTCAGCGAAAGCTGGCAGGATTTCTTCAAGGACTACCGTCCGTCCGAATCCTACAAGGCGGCCGCGATGGTGCGTGCCGCACGGGAGTCGAATGCGGCTGCGGAGGCGGAGGTGACACCCCAACAGTCCGCCGGGTCCGGTAACGGCACCGCCGTCAAGTCCGCGCCCGCGGCACCTGCGCCACCCAAGGATGCGGAGCTGGTCGCGATGCGGGGTCCGACCGCAAAAATTGCGGAGAACATGGAGGCGAGCCTCCGTGTCCCGACCGCAACATCGGTCCGCACGATCCCCGTGAAGCTGCTTGCCGAGAACAGGAACCTCATCAATGACTACCAGAAGTACGTTGGTGGTGCGAAGGTGTCGTTCACGCACGTGATCGCATTCGCGCTCGTCCGTGCGTTGCGCGAGTTCCCGGACATGAATGTCGCGTACGCCGAAGAGGAGGGAACGCCGTATCTCGTGCGGCACCAGCACGTCAACCTCGGGCTGGCGATCGACATCGAACGCCGCGGCCGGAGGTCGCTGCTCGTTCCGAACATCAAGGAGGCCGAGAAGCTGACGTTTCCGCAGTTCCTCGGTTTGTACAACGACCTGATCGTCCGCGCCCGAAACAACAAACTCGCGCTGGAGGATTTTGCCGACACGACCGCCTCGATAACGAACCCCGGCATGATCGGCACATCGCTCAGTGTACCGCGACTGATGGAGGGACAGGGGCTGATTGTGGGTGTCGGGTCGATCACGTACCCGCCGGACTACCATGCGTTTGCCCCGGATGTGATTTCGAGGGCGGGGATTTCGCAGGTGATGACGATCACGTCGACCTACGACCACCGAGTGATTCAGGGTGCCGAGAGCGGTGCCTTCCTCGCACGCGTCGGCGAACTTCTGTTGGGTGAACACAAGTTCTACGAGTCGATTTTTGAAGATCTCGGCATCCAGCATCAACCGTACGTGTTGACGCTTGATAATACGCCGAGCATCGGATCCGATGAGGACACGCAGACGGGCATGATTCGGAAGCAGGCCCGCGTGCTGCAGCTCATCCGGGCCTATCGGGTGCGCGGTCACCTGCAGTCCGACATCAACCCGCTTGGAACGGCGTGGGAGTATCATCCGGAACTCGATCCCGCTACGTACGGACTCACCATCTGGGACCTCGACCGGAAGTTCGATTGCGGCGGGCTCGCCGGGAAGTCCATGCTGACGCTTCGGCAGATCCTCGATGTCCTGCGCGGGACCTATTCGCGCAAGGTCGGCATCGAGTACATGCACATTTCGGATCCGGTCGAAAAGAGCTGGCTGCAGGATCGCATGGAAGCCGAGGCGAGCGGACAGGTGCTGTCCGGAGATACGAAGAAGCGAATACTTGCCAAGCTCAACGGCGCCGAAGCGTTCGAGCGGTTCCTGCACACGAAGTACATCGGCCACAAACGCTTCTCGCTGGAAGGAGCCGAGACGGTTATTCCAATGCTCGACGTGATGCTCACCGAAGCGGCGGAGCAGGGGGTGACCGAAGTGGTGATGGGCATGGCCCACCGCGGTAGGTTGAACGTTCTGGCGAACGTCCTGCAGAAGCCGTACAGCGTGCTGTTCTCCGAGTTTGAGGGATCGATCGATCCGACTACGATTCAGGGATCGGGCGACGTCAAGTACCACCTCGGTGCACGTGGCGTTCATGAGGCACCGGATGGCAAGTCCGTCGATGTGACGCTCGCCTCAAACCCGAGCCATCTCGAAGCGGTGAATCCGGTTGTGGAAGGGATGGTTCGTGCGAAGCAGCAGCTCCGCGCACGCGAACGCAAGGAGGCGCCGGAAGGTGATTATTCGGATTCGGTGATTCCGCTGCTCATCCACGGTGACGCGGCGTTCGCCGGGCAGGGCGTGGTCGCGGAGACGCTCAACCTGAGCCAGCTTCCGGGCTATCATACGGGCGGAACGCTGCACGTGGTCATCAACAATCAGATCGGGTTTACGACGACGCCCGCCGATGCGCGGAGCTCGACCTATGCGACTGACGTGGCGCGCATGATCCAGGCGCCGATCTTCCATGTCAACGGAAACGATCCGGAAGAATGTGTGCGTGTCGCGCGGATGGCGTTCGACTATCGCCAGGTCTTCAACAAGGATGTGGTGATCGACATGTTGTGTTACCGCGTGCACGGGCACAACGAAGGTGACGAGCCAACGTACACACAGCCGCTCTTGTACAAGCGGATCGAGGAGATGCGTTCGGTGCGGCTGCTCTACACCGAGGCCTTGCTTTCGCGCGGCGACCTCAAGCCCGAGGAGGCCGAGCAGATGCTGGACGACTACCGTGCGCGGCTGCAGACAGCATTCGACGAAACGAAGGAGCTGGCCGAGAAGGATCCCGAGAACGTGCTCGCGCGGCTTCGCCAGCGCGTCGAAAGTCAGAAGGTCGAATATGTCGATGGGACGGCCGTCGGTGAAGATGTTCTGAGTGCCGTTACCGGGGCGATTCACAAGATACCGTCATGGTTCAACGCGCACCCCAAGCTGGTGCGCCAGTTCGATCGTCGCCTCAGCGGCTACAACTCGGACGGCAAGATCGACTGGGGTTTCGGGGAGGCGCTTGCTTTCGGTTCGCTGCTGCTGGAAGGAACGACGGTTCGTCTGGCGGGTCAGGACTCGCAGCGGGGCACGTTCTCGCATCGGCATGCGGTGTTGAGTGACCAGGTAACCGGCGAGGAGTATATCCCGCTGAACCACATTCGCGAGGGACAGGCAGACCTCTATATCTACGACAGCCTGCTGTCCGAATACGCGGCTTGCGGATTCGAATACGGGTATTCGGTTGGTGATCCCGAGGCGTTGGTGATCTGGGAGGCGCAGTTCGGCGACTTTGCGAACGGTGCACAGATCGTGTTTGACCAGTTTCTTTCTGCCGCCGAAGCGAAGTGGGGCCAGCAGAGCGGACTCGTCCTGCTGCTGCCGCACGGTTACGAGGGGCAGGGACCGGAGCACTCATCGGCCAGGTTGGAGCGTTTTCTGCAGCTTTGCGCCGGCAGCAACATGCTGGTCTGCAACTTTACCACGCCTGCCAACCTTTTCCACGGGCTGCGCTCGCAGGTTCGGCGGAAGTCCCGGAAGCCGATGGTGATCATGTCGCCGAAGTCGCTTCTGCGGCATCCGATGGCGGTTTCGCTGCCTCAGGATTTCACGGCCGGACGGTTCATGCGGGTGTATCCGGCGGAGCCCGTGGTTCCGGACGAACAGGTCGAGCGGGTGCTGTTCGCCAGCGGAAAGGTCGCATACGACCTGATGCAGGCGGCTGCCGAAGCGAAGTCGAAGGTGGCGATCGTGCGGGTCGAGCAGCTCTATCCGTTTCCCGAGGAGGACATCGTTGCGCAGCTTGACCGGTTTACGTCGGCGACGAGCGTGGCGTGGGTCCAGGAGGAGCCGGCCAACATGGGGGCGTGGCAGTCGGTGCGGTGGCGTTTCGACGACGTGCTCAGTGCGCGGTCGTCGGATCCATGCGCCCGCATTGAATATGTCGGGCGACGCGAGAGTGCGAGTCCGTCGACAGGATCGGCGAAGGTACACCAGGTCGAGCAGGAGGAACTGCTCAACAAGGCGTTGATGCTCGGCTAGCGGGTGCGGGACGAGCCACGGGGAGGGCCGGCGGATCGGGGCACCCTGTTCACATCGTGGTGCTCACGCGATTCGGGATGAAACAAAGAAAGGACGACCGATGCGGTCGTCCTTTCTGCAATTTGCGGCAGGTCGTATTCGGCTTCGGCCAGCTTACGGACTACAGGTTCTCCGGCTGACTCCGACGCACACGACCGGGAATACCAGGTCGATCCCCGGAGTGGTACGACTCTAGTACGAGCGCGACTTTCGGGAATTCCGGGCCGCCTTCTGGCGTGCCAGTCTCCTTTCTTCCGACGGCTTCGTGTACGCCATGTTGGCGCGGTAAATCCGCAGGACGCGGCTTCGGTTCACTGCTCGCTTGAAGCGGCGGAGCGCACGGTCAATCGACTCGTTGTCTCGTACTTTTACACCAATCGACAAAGCTATTTCACCTGGCTTTTGAAACGGAATGCTGGTCTGTTCTGCCGGCCCTGCAACGACATTCGGTTGAGACAGGCTGAACCGGGCGGCGGACGCCGCCTCTCGGGTGCCCGGAAACAGGGCAGAACCGCAAATATATCGCTTTCAGCCGATCAATTTCAAGTAAATTGGTCCCGGATGCTCTACCGACCCGCAGAATCGCTACAATCGACCGAATTATGCCTGCCTCAACGAACACTTCACAGCGGAAACTCGTCCTCGCCACGTCGAATCCGGGGAAAATTTCCGAAATGCGATCGATTCTGGCGGATCTCGATGTGGCGGTATTGGCGGGCACGGACGTCCCGGACTGGCCGTCCGTTGAAGAGGATCAGCCCGATCTGCGGGGCAATGCGCTGAAAAAGGCGCGCGAATGGCACCGCGCAACGGCTATCATGGCGCTTGCCGACGACACGGCGCTCGAGGTCCCGTACCTCGGCGGCGCCCCGGGCGTCCGCTCCGCCCGATACGCCGGTGAGGACGGCGACTCGGACGCCAACATTACCAAACTGCTTTTCGAGTTGCGGAACGCCACTGAGTCGGACCGGTCGGCGCGGTTTCGCTGCGTCATCGCGATCGTTTCCGCCGATGGCGAGTGGTGTTTCGAGGGGATCTGCCCCGGCACGATCGCGGCCGCGCGCGCGGGGGAAGGCGGCTTCGGATATGATCCGGTTTTTGTCCCCGACGGATTCACCGAATCGTTTGCTCAAATCCCGACTGCGGCAAAGAATAAGATCAGTCACCGGGGCATCGCCGTCCGCGCTGCCGCCGATTTCCTGAGGGGGCACCTGCGCTGAATCCGTGCGACGCCACGGGATAAAGGTAACCGGTCTCGTGTTCCGCCAACCTTAGGGACACAACCGAATGACGAAACGAATGAAACACAGGATACCATGATTGCGCTCGTCCAACGTGTGAAGGAGGCTTCGGTGACGGTCGATGCCGAAAAAATCGGCAGCATCGAAGAAGGCATGCTGATTCTGCTGGGGGTGCACGTCAACGACGGAACGGACGAACTCGACTGGCTGGTGCGCAAGTGCGCCAACCTGCGCATCTTCCGCGACGAGAACGGTGCCCTCAATCGCTCTATCGTGGACGTTGGCGGAGGCGCCCTTGTGGTTTCGCAGTTCACCCTGTACGGTGACACCTCGCGCGGCAACCGCCCGTCGTTCGTCAGCGCCGCTCGTCCCGAGCATGCGGAGCCGCTTTACGAGCAGTTTGTCGACGCCCTGTCGTCCGCCATCGGCCGCAAGGTCGAAACCGGCAGGTTTGGAGCGATGATGGACGTTTCGCTTGTAAACGACGGCCCTGTAACCATCTGGATCGAACGGCAACCAACAGAGAACAGTGCGTCGTCCGACGGGTAGTACAGGCATGGATTCTCTTCTTACGGATACGTTTGGTCGAAGGCACGACTACCTCCGCATCTCGCTGACGGAGCGGTGCAATCTGCGCTGCCAGTATTGCATGCCGGAGGAGGGTGTGGCGCTGTCGCCGCGGGACCACATCCTCACGTTTGAGGAGATCGTGCGCCTTGCCCGCCATTTTGTGGCGGCGGGTGTCACGAAGATTCGCCTTACGGGCGGTGAGCCGCTCGTCCGAAAGAACGTCGAAGAACTCGTCGACGCGATCGGAGCGATCGACGGACTCGAAACGCTGGCAATCACGACAAACGGACTGCTGCTTCCGAAGAAGCTGGACCGTCTTGTCGCGGGCGGCGTCAACCTCGTCAACATCAGCCTCGACTCCCTGCAGACGGAGCGTTTCCGCAGGATCGCGCGTCGCGACGGACTCGACATTGTGCGCAGGGCCATCGACCTCGCACTTGAAGCCGGCGTCCGTACAAAGGTGAACTGCGTGGTAATGAAGGGGGTGAATGACGATGAACTCGTCGACTTCGTGAGCCTGACGCAGAACCTTCCGATCGAGGTGCGCTTCATCGAGTTCATGCCGTTTGCCGGTAACATGTGGAACGACGCAGAGTTCATGCCCTTCGACGCGATGATGGAAAGAATTCGAGTGACCTATCCCGGATTACGGCGCCTTGAGGACGGCCCGAACGATACGTCCAAGGCCTTCGCGGTACCGGGATTTGCCGGCCGTGTGGGATTCATTACGTCTATGACGCAGGAGTTCTGCAGCACCTGCAATCGCTTGCGCATCACGGCGGACGGCAACCTGAAGGTTTGTCTTTTCGGAAACGCCGAGGTCAGTCTTCGCGACGCCATGCGAGATGGTGCAACCGATGGCGAGTTGAGTGAGTTAATCGGAAGTGCCGTCAATCGAAAGAAGGCGGCTCACGCCGGACTCTATAATCTTGTGACGATGGACAATCGTCCGATGATCTTGATTGGCGGATGATCAGTATCTTGCCGATCCCACAAAGCAGTTGCAGTAACACACATGTCTGATTCTCAAGTTCTAACGCACGTCGACCCGAGCGGCGGCGTGCACATGGTAGATGTCTCCGATAAGTCCGCTTCGACGCGGACTGCCGTTGCGGTAGGTCGCGTCCTGATCGGTGAAGATGCTTTTACACTTGTCCGCGAGAACCGGGTGCGAAAAGGAGACGTGCTCACGGTTGCGCAGATCGCGGGCATCCTCGGCGCGAAGCAGACGAGTCAGCTCATCCCGCTTTGTCACGACGTGTCGTTAAAGGGGGTTGACGTAGAGCTTACGCTGAACGAGGAGCACTTCGCTGTCGACATCCGCGCCTTCGCCAAGAGCGTTGGCCCGACCGGCGTGGAGATGGAGGCGCTGACGGCAGTGTCGGTCGCGGGTCTCACCATCTACGACATGTGCAAGTCTGTCACCAAGTCGATCGAGATCACCGGGATTCATCTTGTGGCGAAGACCGGCGGACAGAGCGGCGACTACCTTCGGGCGGAGTAGGTCGGGCGGATGAGTCAGGAGCTGCCGCGTTTTGTCGGATTCGCCACGCTTGGTGTGTTAACGACGACCCAAGAGATCGCAGGGCGCGTCCTCGAAGCGATCCCCGAAGCGGATCCGCAGACGGTCGTCGAGGAAACCTTCGCTGTTGTTGCAGTCGCGAGTGCCCGCGCGGCCGAAGTAGGATTCGAATCCCAACCGGATGTCGCGCGTGCGGCCGGTGCGACCCTCGCGTCGCTCCCGCTGTTCCATCAGGACTACATGGTTGGTTCGGCGGTGCTTGCCAATCCGTCTTCGCCCGTCGAGGCAGATGCGGATTCAATAACGCGCCGCATCTCGTTTTACGCGTCGCATCTGCAGGAGGGCGTCTTTCCCGGCTCGGCGGTTCTGAATGAAAAGCTTGAGCTGTTCATGGGGCGCGTGAGCGTTCCGGGTCTCGAAACGAGTCCGTCTGAACGGGTGGCGAGTCTGGAACTTGTCGACTCGCTGAGCCTGCATCTCCGCGTCATCCTTGGTTTCGCCCGGTCGCGATCTTCGATCGCGGAAACGACGAAGATAGGAGGATAAGAAGATAGGAAGACGTCGAGGCCCGATGACGCGGTCCTTTGAAATCCCGAGGGAGGTCGCTTCACTTCGTGGAAACCGCAGTGGCTCGGAATCGCACCTATCTGAATAGCGATAACTGACTTCTGACTTCGGCTTGCCAATTTCAGCGCAGTAGCCACGAGCCATCGCTGCAGCCAATCCGGGGATCTGACAACTGACAACTGACCTCTGACAACTTCGCGAGCGAAGCGAGCGACCCCCATTCATTCTTCCTTCCTTCCTTCCTTCCTTCCTTCCTTCATTCCCCTAGGAGGGAATCATCTCCATCCGCCCGTTGTCTAATAGATGAACAGACCACGATGTGGTTTGACCCGGCAAACGGACCTCCAGCACACGGCAACATCTGTGACTCGTCGACTTTCCATCCCGCTGTTCCTGATACTGAGCCTGACGCTTGGTGCGTGCAAGTTTCTCGGTGACGACAACTCGCGCGACGACCTGTTGATTGCCGATCTACTTGCCGCGCCGACGTCCGTTACGGTTGGTTCAACGATCTACACGCTTTCAACCGCGCTCTGGCGTGACTTCATGCCGATCTCGCCGCCGGGCGGGAAGCCGATGAATGCGGTCTTCCGTGTTCACTCGTCGGATTCCTCGGCCGTTCCACTCACCGTGGAAGCCGCCTGGCTTGTTAACGACGACAAACTCTGGGCGATCTCGACGCTGCGTGAGTCCGAATCGGCGCCGGCCGGTGTGCTCGAGGTGTCGGCGTCGGGCGGGCCGAAATGGGAAATCGACAAGCGCGTGGAAGCGATCGTTCGTTTGCGTGATCCGGGCGGTGATACGCGGCTCCTGCGTGTTCCGGACCAGGCCATCTTCGCCACGTACTAGCGCGTTACGTGCCTCCGATCCGATCACGGCAAATTCGCTTGCGCGAGCCCTGCCGCTTGATCTGTATGCGAAAGGGGGGAGGTCCGTGTACGACGCGGTGCCTATTCCGCGCTGTCGGTGGCGAGTGTCGGCTGCGACGGTTCACGCCGGGTCATCCGCACAAGATCAATTCGATTAGCGGATGAGCGAAGCACCGTTACCTCGAAGTTGGCTACCTCAAAGTTGTCCTGCGGCTTCGGAATCTGTCCGAGGTTTTCGAGGATGAATCCCGCAACGGTTTCGTAGTCGCCTTCCGGAAAGACAAGCCCGAAGCGCTCTTCCAGTTCGTCGAGTTCGGCACGGCCGCTGAGCAGGAAAACGTGCTCGCCGAGCTGTCGCATGATGTCCTCGTCCGTGTCGAACTCGTCCTGAATGTCGCCGAAGAGTTCTTCGAGGAGGTCCTCGAGTGTGATCAGCCCGGCCATCCCGCCGTACTCGTCGAGCACGATCGCGACCGAAAGGTTTCGGTTCAGGAACTCGCGAAGCAGATCCTTGGAAGCGCGCGAGTCCGGTACGAACGCCGGTTCGCGAACCATCTGTTCGAGCGACTGCGGATTTTTGAAGAGGTCCTGCGCGAACGCAACGCCGATGATGTGGTCGATGTTTTCGTGGTACACCGGCAGCTTCGAGTAGCCGGTCTCGATGAACTTCTGACGCGCCTCTTCGACGGTGCTTTTGTCTTCGAGGGCCTCAACCTCTGTTCGCGGAACCATCGATTCCTTGACCCGCATCGAGTCCATCGCGAACATGTTCGTGAGCAGCGTCTGCTCGTCCTCGTTGAGTTCGAGGGCGCCGCGGTCGACGCCTTCCTCGATTAGCAGCTCAAAATCGCGGCGCAGCAGCAGCGGGAATTCGGAGCGGGGCGTTCCAAACGCCTTCATCAACAGGCGCGACGCTCCGGACGCGATCACGGTCAGCGGCATCAGAACGAAATGGGCGGCACGCAGCGGCAACGCGAGATAGAAGACCGCCCGGTTCGCCATTTCGCGGATGATGGATTTCGGAATGATCTCGCCGAAGATCAGCACGACCAGCGAGGCAATCGTGGTCTGCGCGACAAGTACGAGGATCGGGGTAGCCTGCTCGAACCCAAGTGTTGTCTGGAAGAAGTGCTCAAGCGGCGGTTCGAGGTACCAGGCTGCGGCCGTCGAATAAACGACGAGCGCAAGGTTGTTGCCGACGAGCGTTGTCGTGAGCATAGACGCCGGGTTGCCGATGAATCCGCTGGCAATCTTCCCGATGAAGCCATGCTCACGCGCACGCATCTCCACGCGGAGTCGGTTCGCGGCGATATACGCCATCTCCGAACCCGAGAAGAACGCGCTCAGAGCCAGTGTGGCCAATATCAGGGCGACGATCATCGGCTATCGACCGCGAAACTCCGGCTTCCGGCGTTCGAGGAACGCGCTGACGCCCTCCTGCATGTCTTCGGTATCGAACGAGTCGCCGAAAAGTCGGGCCTCTTCGACGAGGCCGTCGGCAAGCGGACCGTCGCTTTCACGGATCGCCTTCAGCGCGTGTGCAATGGCGATCGGCGCTTTTGAAGTCATGGATCGCGTGACCTGCTTTGCAGCTTCGAGCAGATCTTCCGGCTCCGACACACGATTCACGAGACCGATCTCGTAAGCCCGTTCCGCGGACACCGGTTTGCCCGTAAGAATCATCTCAGTTGCAATTCCCCGTCCCACGACCCTCGG
>JAGQWL010000293.1 GCA_020437385.1 Bacteroidota bacterium | reverse complement strand
TCCCCGAAAAGTGGGCGCACTACGCGCAGTGGAATGCCTATCTATCTGAACAGTGGAGCGCGCTCGGCTACAATCTGACCGAAAAGCTCGACCCGCTACCTGACGCCGAAGAGTGGAAGGATCGGGAGAAGTCCGAGCAGGACATTATGACCTGGGAAGCGCAAGGCTAGCGTCGCGCGATCCTTGATCGCGCTCCCGAATGAGGGAATGAAGGAATGATGGAATGAAAGCGGACATGCCGGTCCGTTGCATCTTCCTCCCGCCTCGCGATAATCTCCGAAACCCAAGCAGAAGAAACAACGAAGGGCTCGACGCAATGCGCCGAGCCCTTTTCGTTGCAGCAATCTCTGAAGAGTAACTACCGGAATCGGAGTTGACGGAACCCAAAGTCACCCATTCCCCTATTCTCCCATTCCCCCATTCATTCCATCATTCCATCATTCCATCATTCACCCATTCCTCTCCTAGTACCGATAATACTCCGGCTTGAACGGTCCCTCCTGCTTCACGCCGATGTACTTCGCCTGATCGGGTGAGAGCTTCTCCAGGTCGACTCCGATCTTCGCGAGATGCAGCCGTGCAACTTCTTCGTCGAGATGCTTCGGCAGCATGTAAACCTTGTTCTCGTACTTGTCGGCGTTCTGCCAGAGCTCCATCTGTGCCAGCACCTGGTTCGTGAACGAGTTCGACATCACGAACGACGGATGGCCCGTCGCACAGCCGAGGTTCACAAGACGACCTTCCGCCAGTAGGATCACGTCGTTGCCGTCGACAGTGTACTTGTCGACCTGCGGCTTGATGTTGACGTGCGTGCTGCCGTAGTTCTTCTTGAGCCACGCGACATCGATCTCGTTGTCAAAGTGACCGATGTTGCAGACGATCGTCTTATCCGTCATCAACTTGAAGTGCTCGCCCGTCACGATGTCGCGGTTGCCTGTCGCCGTCACGACGATGTTCGCGCGCGGAATCGCATCCTTCATGCGGCGGACTTCGAAGCCGTCCATCGCTGCCTGCAGTGCGCAGATTGGATCAATTTCCGTCACGATGACCCGGCAGCCCGCACCGCGCAACGATGCGGCCGAACCCTTGCCGACGTCACCGTAGCCGGCAACAACAGCGACCTTTCCGGCAAGCATCAGATCCGTCGCGCGCCGAATCGCATCGACAAGCGACTCCTTGCATCCGTACTTGTTGTCGAACTTCGACTTCGTCACCGAGTCGTTGATGTTGATCGCGGGCAGCGGAAGTTTGCCATCCTCGACGCGCTCGTACAGACGATGTACGCCGGTGGTCGTCTCTTCGCTGATGCCCTTGATTCCGGACACGAGTTCGGGGTAGCGGTCCAGCACCATGTTTGTGAGGTCGCCGCCGTCATCCAGAATCATGTTCAGCGGCTTGCCGTCCTTGAATGCGAAGAGCGTCTGCTCGATGCACCAGTCGAACTCTTCCTCGTTCATACCCTTCCAGGCATAAACCGGAATTCCCGCATCGGCAATCGCCGCGGCGGCATGATCCTGCGTCGAAAAGATGTTGCATGACGACCAGGAAACTTCGGCGCCGAGCTCGCGGAGCGTCTCGATCAGCACCGCCGTCTGAATCGTCATGTGGAGGCAGCCCGCGATGCGTGCGCCCTTCAGCGGCTGCTGGCCCGCATACCGCTCACGGACGGTCATGAGGCCGGGCATTTCCGCCTCAGCCAACTCGATTTCCTTGCGGCCCCAATCGGCCAGAGAAATGTCCTTAACCTTATATGGGAGTACTTCGGTGGTTGCCGACATATATCCTGTTCGTTTGTCGTTCTAGTTTGACGTCAAAGTAGACGGCTTATAATCATCCCGGCCCGCGATGTTGCCGGGGCCGACTACTTTTTCCACGATCTCCACGGTCCTCAGCGGGCGATCACGATGGTGCGTGTCACCTGACGGCCCGCAGCAATCAACCGCAGAACGTACACGCCGTCAGCGAGATTCGTGCCGTCAAAGGTGAAGGTGTGGGGGCCGGCCGACTGCCGGGCGTACACCGGTACCTCAACTCGCCGTCCAAGAAGATCGTAGACACCAACCTGAACGACACTTTCTTCCGGAATCGTGTACGAAACCGTCGTCGTGTTCGAGAAAGGATTCGGATAGTTGGCGTTCAGGACGAGCTCGTACGCAGTCTGCAGTTCGGACTGCACCGACTCTGCACGAACCGACACTCCTTCGACAGACCAGTATTCGTTCAAGCTCGGTTCGCGGCTGGACCCGAAATCGAGTTGGACCCTGACCTGCCTGCCCGCAAACGCGGTGAGATCAAATGAGGACACAACGGCGGTTGTCTGCGTCCCGAGAAACACGTCTTCATCAGACATCGGATGTCCGCCGCTGGAGAAGCGGCCAGGGTACCCTCCCACCGGTTCGATCACTGTCCACGTCGCCCCATCATCATCGGATAGCTTGACGTTGCCTCCGAGTCCGGTCGCCAGCACAAAGGCGTGTCGGACGTCCAGATAAACCGCATCCGCATTGGTCGGCAGTGTCAGTGGCTCCAGGATGAGGCCGGAGCGTGATTTCCTGTCGCCATCACTCGCGGCGACCCATCCGCCCCCGTCCTCTGTCCAGTAGCCTGTTGCAACAGCCTCATCCAGGGCACTCGCCTGATTGATCGTCTTGTAGATGATGCGGAGCGCCGGTTCGTTGGCCGCCGGAACCATCACCTCGTTCCCTCCGAAGTCCCGAATACGCATCCGATAGTCGATTCGGTCGCCGGCCTGAACCCCGACGGGCGCGATGTTCGCAACGAAACGACCGGGATCGCTGAAGTCCATCCCCAACCGGACGTCCCTGATGCTGACCGTGGTTGAATCTGAATCAATCAGCATGACCACGGACTCAATGCCGATGTCGTCCGATGCCTTGACGAGGATCGGCGGGACGTCGAGGTCGATATCCGCCACGTAAAGCTCCGGCGGAACTTCGGTGACGAGCGGCGGCGTTGCGTCATCCTCCAGGGCCGTCACGATCGCGAGATCATCCAGGAACCAGCCGGCAAATGCCAGCGACTCTTCGCTGTTACCGTCGTCGGTCCCGAATTCGAATCGGATGCGCACCTGTCCGCCACCCGGGATCTGCACGACCTCTTTCCGCCATCCGTAGGAGTATCCGCCGAACACCCGTTCGCCGGCCAGCGGATTGTTGGCGGTTGTCTGCACACGCCCGGGGTAGCCGCCCATCGGCTCGACGAGCGTCCACGGTCCGTTGTCGACGGAGATTTTGATGTTGCCGCCGTCCCAGATGCGCGCGGTGAAATTGTCCTGACCCGGAATGACCGGTCCTTCGTGTTCCAGATCGTACCAGTGCCAGAAGGTCAGGTAGACATCCGGGAGGTTTTCGAGATTGAGGGGCGGAAGTGCCAGTGTCGAGAAGGTCGTCGCGTCCGGGTACGAGGAAGCAACGCGCGTCCCCCACGCCTGGCTGCCCGAATGCGCGACCTGCAGCAGGTTCGATACGACGCCGCGCTCCCACACGCCGGTCGGCGACAGGAGATCGGCGGCGGTTTCGAAATCGTACGTAACCAGCGTCCCGGAAAGCGTAACCGTGGTAACGTGTTCACCCGTCGCCGGCGACACCGTCTGGTTTCCGGCAGCCGAAGCATCTATCGCATGCACGGTGTAGTGCACCGAATACCCTTCGGCAACGGAGGTGCCCGCAATCGGAAAGGCTCCCTCGTACTGGTCTGCCGTCAGGCGCGCGAGGCCAAACGAACCCGATTCGACGACAGACCCCTGGCCGTTCTGCAGTTCATAATCAATCGTGACACTATCGACAGCAAGGTTGTCGGTGACCTTTGCGCGCACCGTGAGCGGCCAGGTCACGAGTGACACGGTGGACTGCGGCTCATGGTCGACCTCGGGAGGCGTCGAGTCGGGGCCGACGGCGAACGTGTACTGTTCGACCGGAGCGAGCTTCGGCAGTACCGAACGGCGGCCGTTCGCGTCCACAGCCTCGACGTAGTAGCTGACGGTCCCCGGCGTCTGCGGCAGTGAGATCCGTCCCTCGTAGGCGTCGTCGCCAATGGCGGATAGGTCAACGCGAACGGGGCCCGATGCATCCGTCGAATAGTAAACAAAAACCGAGTCGACCGTCGATGTCGCGGACGCCGCCGAAACATGCACGAGCGCACTGCTGCCAACCGCCTCCGTGTCGTGAAGCTGATCGTGCTCCGTGACCGGAGCGAACTGCGTGGCGTCAACAAAACCGCGGTCGCCGAGGATCGACAACAACACGGTACCATATTGCCCGCCATACAAATCGACATCGGCCTGGATGAGGGCTTCCGCCGCATCCCGAAACGTTGCCGGTGCAGACAGATAATAGTGCGACTGCAGATTCAACTTGTCGGACACTTCGCGACCCAGGTCGTCCTGAATTTCCATCAGGGTCGAAGCCCAGATCAGACCATCCGCATAGATGTTGCATCCGTCGTGGTTGATGTCGCCAACGTCTTCGCAGTGAAAATCGTCGGGATACGTGCCTGCGACGCCAACCCGACGGCCGGGCCACAACTGACCGTCGCCACTGTCCCAGCGAAACACGTTCTGCCAATCCACGCGTGACGTCTTGCCGGCGTCGGCGAGGCTTCTCATATAGGACGACGCCCAGTAGTCGGCCCATCCTTCATGGAGCGCCTGTCCCTCCGGCGCATCTACCAGTCCGGGGGCACTGGCTTCGAGGAGGGCGTGCGCATATTCGTGCCAGATGACACCCGCGTCCTCCGCGTCATCGACACCACCCGCGCCGAGTTCGATGAGATTTGCGGATGGTGAATAAACCGAATTGTCGGCAACCAGGGCGAGCGGATTGACCGACACGCCGTCGTTCCTAACATCGAGATACCCAAGCGTCTGGACGTAACGCTGGCTCTTGTCGACGTGGTAATACGAGTTGACGGCCTCGAAGCGATCATCGGACCTCGTGAAGTCGAAGACGGATGTCGGCTGGGCCGGCGGCACATACGCCAGAGCGCCTCCACCCACGATCGTAACGTAGGGTCCGTCGAGTCTATACAGATTATCGGTGCCGAGTGAGATGTCACGGAGCGTCACCGAGATTCGTTGGTTGTTGATATCGACCTGGTCAGCATCGCCGCTGTCAACGAAGGGCGGACCGTAGTTGACGCCGGCCGTAGAGATCGGATCGGGATCGAAGACGAGCCCGCTTCCATCAACCAGGGTACGCGCGACAGTCCCGCTTGTGGCGGATGTCTTCGACGAGCCGAGCGTACCGGCGTGGCGACGGAACGAACGATCGCGGACACTGACGACTGAACCAGTCGTTGCATCAACAAGTGCCTCCCACTCACCACCGGCTGAATTAGACCGCGTGATAACACGCCAGACGAAGCGCGGTGTCTCAACGGGAAGGATAGAGAGCTCCGGTTCAACTTTGTCGTCGGACGCTGTTTCGAACAGATCGGCGACCGTTTGTGCAGCGCTTCGAGCAGTGACCACTACCGAATTGGTCGGGCGCCGGTCGAGCACATTCTGGTCGAATCCATTCATGATCAGCGTCGGGCGATTTGCCTCGTCGACGCTCACCTTGACGTACCGATACAGGACCGGAACGCCGCCTACCGTCTGTTGGAAAAGCACATGCGAACTGACCGACGAGCGCGTGACGTTAACGAGTCTGAGATCGTCCGGCCCGCCGCGCCACCCATAAGCCGTGTTTGTCGACTCGATGTACGTGCGCGCCGCATCCGCTGCGTCGAGTCCGGAGAGGTCGAGCACAGCGTTCGTGTGCCCAACGTTGTAGGCTGATCGAATCTGCGCGGTCTTGACGTCGACAGATGCGCTCGGGAGCGATCGCGTCCGAAAAAGCGGAAGATCCTTCGAACCGATGACGAGCGGGCGTGCGGCCGGCGGCAACTCGTCGACTTCGACACCCGGCTTCTGAGCGAATGCGTCGGGGGCCTGCGCCCCGAAGAGCCCGAACAGGGCAACAAGAGCAATAACGCTTTTAAGGCGGCTCCAGAAACGTTGCATTGGCGTCGAAGAGACGGGCCCTGGCCTCAATGTCGCAGGCCCGAATTCGTGTGGTAGTGTATAGCGATCGTACGGCTCGTTTTCGGCGCAAAAGCCGCGCCGAAGCCCTCGAAATGCAGCATCGGTATCGGCCACTCGACCCGAAACCCTTTAGTATATGACGGTCGAGACGGCCCGATTCATGATTGCTTCAGATTCCAGACCGGCCGGTGTGCAATTAATAACGATAACTCCACAAAAGGAAAAGGGTGCCCGAAGCACCCTTAACCCAACACTATCCGGACCGCGCCTTTATGCAGACACGCCGGCAGCCGCCTTCAACGCATGCACGTAGTCAAGCTGCTCCCAGGTGAACTCGGGGCGCCCGAAGTGGCCGTACGCCGCCGTGCGGCGGAAATTCGGCTCGCGAAGCTTCAAGCGGCGGATGATCTCGGCCGGTCGCAGATCAAAGGTCTCGCGCACGATCTCGACGAGTTCGTTGTCCGGCACGACGCCGGTTCCGTAGGTATCCACATCAATCGACACAGGTGCGGCAACGCCGATCGCGTAGGCGACCTGCACGAGCGCCTGCTCGGCGAGTCCGGCGCCAACGATATTCTTCGCGACGTGACGTGCGGCATACGCAGCGGATCGGTCGACTTTGGACGGGTCCTTTCCGCTGAACGCACCGCCGCCATGTGCTCCCTTGCCGCCATAGGTATCGACAATAATCTTTCGACCCGTCAGACCGGTATCGCCGTGCGGGCCGCCGATCACGAACCGACCCGTCGGATTGACGTGGAGGATCAGTTCGTCGTCGAGCAGCTCACTCGGAATCACGCGCGGAATCAGAATGTTGCGGACGTCCTCGCGAATCTTCTCCTGCGATACGTCTTCGTCGTGCTGCGTCGAGATCACGATAGTGTGGACGCGCTTCGGCGTCTTGCGATCATCGGCGTATTCGATCGTTACCTGGCTCTTCGAGTCGGGTCGAAGGTAGGTCATCTGGTCGCCCTTCTTTCGGATAGCCGCGAGCTCACGCACGAGCGCGTGGGAAAAGCTTATTGCCATCGGCATCAGCTCCTCCGTCTCCTTCGAGGCATACCCGAACATCATGCCCTGGTCGCCCGCTCCCTGCTCGTGCTGTTCGTCGTCGACGCCCTGCGCAATGTCAGGGCTCTGTTCGTGAATACTTGAAAGCACGCCGCAGGACTCAGCATCGAAGCGCAGTGCGGGATCGGTATATCCGATCTCCCGGATCACCTCGCGGGCGATCTCCTGAACATCTACGAAGGCTGTCGAGCGCACCTCGCCCGAAAGGATGACGAGTCCGGTGGTTACGAGCGTCTCGACTGCGACGCGGCTGGCGGGATCCTGCGCAAGGAGAGCGTCGAGGATGGCATCCGAAATCTGATCGGCAACTTTGTCCGGATGACCTTCGGAGACAGATTCGGAAGTAAAGAGGTACGCCATGGAGAAGCGACTGCTGTTAATTTAACTGAAATGAAGTGGGACCGCGGTGTACGCACAGTGTGCGGGGAGGGTCCGATTGTGAAGTTAACAAAAGGCCCGCCGAACCGGCAGTCCTTACCGAATAACGGACCAAAAGCTCTTTTTGCCGTGTGAAAGACGCGCAACGGCTATACTGGGGCAAAATTCATTGATTCTGGCTGACATCAGCCGTAGTTTGCCCGTTCTGCGTGAACCTCACGTACGCGTGGTGGTATCTACGCCCCTTCGGCTGTTTCGGCCAACCCAACCTCCAGGCACTCCCTGCCGCGACGCGCCCCTGGGTACGTAGTTGCAGACGGTGTCTGGACTGACAGTAACAAAGCACAATCTGGAGACCAGGCATGGCAAATGATATCGCGTCCAAGGTCACTTCGATCATCGTTGAAAAATTAGGTGTTGACGAGGCGGACATCTCGCCGGAAGCGTCTTTCACCAACGACCTTGGCGCCGATTCTCTCGACACCGTCGAGTTGATCATGGAGTTCGAACGAGAATTCGATCTCACCATCCCCGACGAGGAAGCCGAAAACATTGCCACCGTTGGTGACGCCGTAAGCTACCTGAAGGAAAAGACGGGCCAGGCATAAACTGACTGACGAACCGTCCGGCGGGCATCGCGCCCGCCGGCGTCGTTCGCCGCTCTTGCGGCTCCACCTCAATCCGACTCAATCATGCGGCAGAATCGAAGAGTCGTTGTCACCGGGCTTGGCGCCGTAACCCCCGTTGGCCTGACGGCAGATGATTTCTGGGAGGGAATGATGGCCTCCCGTTCCGGAGCGAGGCCGATCACGCACTTCGACACCGAAGCCTTCGAAACGAAGTTTGCGTGCCAACTCGATGGGTTTGACCCGCTCGTCCACCTCGACCGCAAGAGCGTCGCCCGCATCGATCCGTTCTGCGTCTACGCTCTTTACGTTGCCGCCCAGGTTATCGAAGACGCCGGACTGAATCCCGACGAGATGACCACCGAAGAGAAAGAGCGCGTCGCGGTCATCTTCGGAAGTGGGATCGGGGGCATGCAGATCTTTCAGAACCAGGTCGAAACGTTTGTCAACCACGGGATCCGAAGGTTGTCGCCCTTCTTCATACCGCGACTGATTCCCGACATTGCCAGCGGACAGATCTCGATCCGCTACGGATTTCGCGGCCCCAACTACTGCGTCGTCTCCGCGTGCGCGACGGGCAACAACAACATCGGTGACGGATATCTCGTTATCCAGCGCGGCTACGCGGATGCGGCACTGGTCGGCGGCTCGGAGGCCCCGGTCACGGAGATGGGCGTCGGCGGTTTTAATGCGATGAAGGCCCTCTCGACCCGCAACGACTCTCCCGAAACGGCGAGCCGACCGTTCGACAAGACCCGTGACGGTTTTGTGCTCGGTGAAGGCGGCGGCGCCCTGTACCTGGAGGAGCTCGAACACGCCAAGGCGCGCGGCGCGAAGATTTATGCCGAGGTTATCGGCATCGGAATGAGCGGCGATGCCTACCACATCACTGCACCAGATCCGGAGGGCCGCGGCGTGTTCCTCGCGCTGCAGTCCGCATTGCGTGACGCGGATATTCAGGCGACCGATGTCGACTACATCAATATGCACGGCACGTCGACGCCCCTTGGCGATGTCGCGGAGACGAACGCCATCAAGAAGGTGTTCGGTGACCACGCCTACAAGATGAACCTGTCGTCCACGAAGAGTATGACGGGACACCTCCTCGGCGCGGCGGGTGCCATCGAAGCGATCGCGACAATCCAGGCGATCGTCCACGGGCGCATTCCGCCGACGATCAACTTCGAGAACGACGATCCCGAGTGCGACCTGAACTACACGTTCAACACGCCGCAGGACCGGGACACGCGGATCGGGATGAGCAACGCGTTCGGGTTCGGCGGACACAACACGTCGGTGATCTTCGCGCGCTACGAGGACTGAGCGGCTGTCGGAAGATGACTTCCGCTGTGTGGCTATCGGAAGACTACTTCCTCTATGTGGCTATCGGAAGACTACTTCCTCTATGTGGCTATCGGAAGACTACTTCCTCTATGTGGCTATCGGAAGACTACTTCCTCTAT
>JAGQWL010000292.1 GCA_020437385.1 Bacteroidota bacterium | reverse complement strand
TTGCGACGAACGAAGCGATTCGCCCGGTACCGCCACGAGTCGGGTTGCGCCGATACCGGCCTGCTCGCGAGAAAATTGTCGATGTCCCCAGCAAGCATGCCAACAGACGAATAGCGGCGATCCGGCTCCTTGCGGATTGACTTCAGTACAACGCTGTCGAGATCCCGCCGGAGGGTCGCCGGGAGTCGCGATATGGCGCCGTGGTCCGGCGTATCCGCGGGCTTGACCACCGTTGTTGGTCGTGCAGGATCCGTGTTGAGCACCTCAAGCTCGAATTCGGCAGGCGACTTGCCGGACGAGTCGAACGGCTTGCGCCCGGTGATGAGTTCGTAGAGGACGATTCCCAGAGAGTACACGTCCGACGTGACGTTCGGCTGAAGTCCACGCATCTGCTCCGGCGAAGCGTACCCGGGAGTGAACGCGCGGAATCCGGTCTGCGTCGCGTCGTCATTGATATCGTCCGATGCGAGGATCTTTGCGATTCCAAAATCCAGGAGCTTGACGTTCGCGTCACCGGTCCCCTCATGCACCAGGATGTTCGATGGCTTGAGGTCGCGATGTACCACAAGATTGGTGTGGGCGTACTGCACCGCCACGCACGCCGACCTGAACAACTGCAATCTCGCGCGGATGTCGAGGTGCTTCGATCGACAATACTCCGTTATCGGAACGCCGTCGATGTACTCCATCGCGAAATACGGCTGACCGTCGGATGTGAGTCCGCCGTCGACGAGCTGCGCGATGTTCGGATGCTGCAGCGAGGCGAGAACGCGTCGTTCGATTTCAAATCGGCGGATGAGTTCGCCCGTCGCCATTCCCGGACGGATCAGCTTGAGCGCCACACGCTGTTCGAATCCGCCCTCGACACGTTCTGCGAGATACACGATCCCGAGTCCGCCGCGACCAATTTCGCGGATGATCCGGAACGCGCCGATTTGATCCGGTTGCGATTCGTCTGCGGACCCCACGAGGTCGGTGAGCAGTGTCCGTTCCGACGCGGGTGTTTCGAGGAAGGAGTCGTCTTCATCGGCCCGGCTGAGGAGTGCCTGGATGTAGGCGAGCAGCTCGGGGTCGTCACCAACGGTTTCGCGAAGGAATGCGGCCCGATCGCTCATCGGACGGCCCAGCGCCTCGATGAATAATTTGTCGCCGCGTTTTTTCGCTTCTGGAGTCATGGTGTCGCGCGATCTGCGATCGCGCGGAATCGAGGAAACGAAGAAGATAGGAAGATAGGATCGCGCGATCACAGATAAAGCCGGAGCCCAGACGACGCTCCTACTTTCCTATTCTCCTACTTTCATCCGATCCTACTTTCCTACAACGATTCGCATTTCCTCAGCAACCCGCAAAGTCGCCTCGGTTCGACGACGCGGATACCTTACAACAACCGCCGGGCCTTCATCTCGAGGTAAGCGTTGATCGTGTTGACAGTGAGCTCCTCAGGGGGCGTCAGAACAGCGTGGATCCCGTAACGCTTCAGCTCGGCTATGATCTCGCGCTTCTCCACGGCGAACTGTTCAGAGATTGTCTTGATGTAGACTTCCTCGAGCGTGCCTGGAATGCCCTTCAGTCGCTTCTCAAGCTCCGTGTTCTCAAAAAGGATAACTACCAGAAGGTGCCGCGCCGCCAATGATCGGAGATAGGTGAGCTGACGCCGGAGCGCGGTGCGGGTCTCGAAGTTCGTAAACAACAGCAGCAGACTCCTCGTCTTGACGTTGCGCGCGATGGAAGCATACAGGCGCTCGTAGCTCGACTCCTTGAAATCCGTCTCCTGCCGATACAACAGCTCCATGATCCGCGCCATCTGGCCTCCCTTTCGGGACGCCGGCAGCACGGTATGCACCTTGTCCGAGAACGTCACGAGACCGGCCTTGTCCTCACGCAGAACGGAGACATTCGAAAGCGCGAGGGACGCATTGATGGCGTAGTCAAGCAGCGTGAGCCCTTCGAACGGCATCTTCATCACACGTCCCATGTCGACGAGGCAGTAAACCTGTTGCGAACGTTCGTCCTGGTACTGGTTGACCATCAGCCGGCGGCTTCGCGACGTCGCTTTCCAGTTGACTGTCCGGTAGTCGTCGCCCATCACGTAAGGCCGTATCTGATCGAACTCCATCGTGTGACCGACACGCCGAACCTGCTTGACGCCGAGTTCCGTGAGCCGATCCGAGATCGCCATGAATGCGTACTTGCGCATCTGGATGTACGATGGATAAACGGGAACCTCGGTTGCGGCATCGAACCGGTATCGCCGCTGAACAAAACCGATCGGGCTTTCCGCGAAAACGTTGACGGCACCGAACTCAAAGGATCCTCTCATCGTCGGCCGAACGGTGTACCGGGCTGTCGTCGAATGGCCGGATGGCAGTGTCAGGTCTATCCGATTGTCACGGATCTGAAATTGCTTCGGGAGTTCGTCGACGATGGAAAGTCGCGATGTGAAGCGATACAGGTTTTCAAGCGAGATCGAAATCCGGTTGTCGTCTCCGTTTGAAAGACGACGCGGCGTGACGCGCGAAGCACTCACACCATCGGACCCGAATAGCAGCAGCAGATCCGCAACAGCCAACGCGATGACGAGAGCGAGCGCGACTCGGGCGACGGGAAGCAGCACCGGCGCGAAATACGCGGAGACGAACAGCACGATAACGGCTGCCAGCGTCCAGAACAGTCGTGGACCGAAGTAGAGTTGTCCGAGCTTCTTGAACATCAGCGTGACCTGCCGTGCTTCCGCGCAAAGAACGAATCGGTGTGGTGCGGCACGGCGTTGTGAATCAGCGTGGTACCTCGATCTGCTCGACGACGGACTTGATCACGTCGCGCGGCCGCACGCCTTCCATCTCGGACTCCGGTGTCAACAGGATGCGGTGGTTCAGAACGGCTTCGGTGACATCGCGGATATCGTCCGGTGTCACAAAATGTCGTCCGGCTAGCGCCGCCATTCCCTTGGCGGCAACAAGGATCGCCAGAGACGCACGGGGCGATGCGCCGACATACAGGGAGCTGTTGTCGCGGGTGCCGTGCACGATCTGTCCGATGTAACGCAGAAGTGGTGGATCGACGTGTATCCCTGCCACCTTTCGCTGCAATTCGATCAGCTCGGATTGTGAGAGCACCGCCTCGATCACGCTAGGATCGTTGACGTCTTTTCTGTGGTGAAAGTCCTCCAGTAGGCGGGTCTCCTCATCGAGGGATGGATATGGAACGTTGACTTTCATCAGGAACCGGTCGAGCTGCGCCTCGGGCAGGCGATACGTGCCCTCATGTTCGATGGGGTTCTGCGTTGCCAGCACGATGAAGGGTGGATCGAGGTGGTACGTTGCGCCGTCGACGGTGACCTGTGACTCTTCCATCACTTCAAACAGTGCCGCCTGCGTCTTTGCCGGGGCACGGTTGATCTCATCCACGAGGACCACGTTTGCGAAGACGGGTCCGTGCTTGAACTCGAAGACCGATCGCTGCTGGTTGAATACCGACGTGCCGATGATGTCGGCGGGCATCAGGTCCGGCGTGAACTGAATCCGCGAGAACTCCATGGCTAGTGAGCGCGCAAGCAGTTTGGCAGTCATGGTCTTCGCAACGCCGGGGACGCCCTCAATGAGCACATGGCCGCGTGCGAGCAGCGAGACGAGCAGGAGATCGATCAAGTCATCCTGGCCGACGATGATGCGGTGGATCTGTGCGCGAACTCGATCCATCGCTGCCTTGACGTCGCTCAGATCAATCTGTTCGGGTGTGTCGTGCGTATCCTGTTCCATTCACTCTTGTCGTTTCGGGCGGAGGTGCCGCCTCTTTCAGTTGTGGCGACGCATCGCCGTCCGTTCAATGTTGTGTACCGTCATAGCCGCCCATTATTGTCGCGGCCTCTCTATTCCTGCATATCCTCATGGCAGGGCAGTCTGATCATCGCCGTGAATCTCTGTAAAACGCATCGATCCGCTTACTCAGTCGCTGCAGGTCGTCTGCCGAGAACGACTTCGCCGCCGCGGCATTCTGCACGGATCGGGCGAGCTTCTCAATCTCTTCCACTGCGATGCCAGACCGGGCCGCAATTCGGGCGACAGTTGCGGTATCGAGTGTCCGTGCGTCAATGCCCAGTTTCGACCTGACGTACTCCTGGAAGTGGTTGATCTTCTTCGACGCCAGATTCAGGTGGTTGCCTCGCTGAAAGTACAGGCGGCCGACAGTGTCGACAAACTGAAGTGTCGCATTCTGATTCGGTACAAGCGTCGGGATGATCCGCTGGCGGCGCTTCGCCCTGAAGACGATGAAGAGGAGAACGGATCCAAGCATCGTGAACCACGCCCACCGCAACGCGTCCTGCGAAAGAATGTACCGCAACGGCGTCGTCGAGCGTTGTCCGCGTCCCGGTATGTAGTTGTAGTTGAGCACCGTGTACTCGACTGGAAGATGCGACAGTGCGGCGAATGCCCATCCGGCGCTGGCGGAGTCCACGAGTGCGTAGTTTGTGAAGGCAAGCGGCATCGTTGTAACAAGGAACTGGCCGTCGCCAAACGGAATCCGAACGAAGTTTGTGTACACATCCTCATCGATCGTGACCGTGCCAAGCTGAGTGGCCGCGCTCGAGTCAACCGAGGATAAATACCAGGATGCTGCCCGCCCTCTCGTCGCAAATGAACGCCCGCTCAGCGCCGCATTCGTGAAGCGTGCTTCGTATCGCGGCAGTTCGCCGTCCTCGCTGTTTGCCGCTGCGTCAGTCGCGACGGTGTCGCCCTGTATTGACGGGCCGTACTTCCTTTCGAGGTCCGGATCCAGGAACGTCCCGAAAAGGGAGACCGCTGTCGACAACTTGAGCGAGTCTGCGAGGAGCCCGGAAAAATCCTCGGCGGCGAGAAACACGCTGCTGCCGCTGTCGGCGAGATCCAGCAACATCTCGGAGTCAAAGTTGTCGATCCGCAATTCGTCACTGATCAGGATCAGGTTCATCGGTCGCGGAAGGCTGTCTACCAGCAGGAGGTCGTAGAGCGCCGATCCACTTTGAACCACTTCCGCACCCGGGAAGGCAGTCGAAATCAGGTCCGCCGCGATCATCAGACCGTATGGAGAGTCTTTTGCCGGGTCGTAATTCGGCCGCCAGTCCAGCTTCCTGGGTGCCGCATACTCGGCGAGTATGTACGCCACCAGCAGCACTGCCATTATCCCGATATGCACCTTGTTGCGAAAGGTCACGCGATCGCCTCCTCACGGACTCGAACGGATCGCAGGAGGCCTTCGAACGTCGAGAAGGCTTCGTCGACCTGTTGATACATCTCCTTGTCGACCCGCGCGTGACCATACCAGCAGAAGTCGAACCAGTTGACGATCAGCTCGAACGGCTGGAGCAAACTGTCGGCGGCGTCGAAGCGGCGAAGTTCACGCACGTACGTTCGGTTGGTCTTCTCGATGGTCCAGCGGATCGCGCCACTTCGTTCGAGACCCTTGAGTGCGCGGAGAAACCGGAGGCGGACGGCCTCTCGATACTGCCCGGTCGACACCGCCTGAAGGATGCGCTCGGTGAAGTCCGTTTCCGACAGCACTGCCTCTTCCAGCGTGATCGGCAGCGGCCGCTCCTTGCGATAGAACACGGATCGGGTGTCGGATCCGATCAGCATCGACACGACGAAGATGACGACGGCGATTGCAAACAACCAGAGCAGCGGCCGGGCGAGCCCCGACCCGAACAGGGCTTGCATGAACTCGCGCCAGCGACGCGAAAGAAGATCACTGATTGGCGAGGCTGCCTCCGGCTTGTCCCGGCTGTAGTCGAAGCGCGGATTTTCGCGGAACGCGGCAAGCTCCGCGCTCGGCTCGGCGCGAATCGTGACCGCGACCGAATCGACCGGGAGGTCCTGTCCGGCCGCGCTGCTTGCCTGCACAAGCGCTGAAATCGCCAGAATGACGACGGCCGGCAGCAGTCGTCCGACAGATGTGCGTTCCGGTCTCCGGGACAAATCAAATACCGGAGTTGTCGCCGAGTTCACCATCTTCCCAGGAGTCGATGCGGCTTTCGAGCCCGACCGACTCGCTCCTTTCAACCAGGTTGCCGTACTGCAGCACGCCGGCGGTGACCGGGACGATCGACACGAGTGATGCCAGGATGCTGAACAGGTTCTCGACGATGATGGCCCAGACGGGTTTTGCCTCCATCGGGTCGATGATCGAGTTCATTCCCAGTGTGAACGATACGATCATGTATGGCACCATGAACACAAGCGCGAGCATGATCGACAATACGACCAGCACAAGAAGGAGCAGGAATGAATCGACAACGTGCCCCTTGTTGAGTTCGTGCGCCCTGCTGATGCCCTCGAACGCTCCGAGCGCCTCGTGGAGGCGCGCAGGCAGGTAGATCAGTAGGAGCATCGCGAGGTAGATCGCGCCAACGAACCACGCGGCCCATCCGAGGCAGGGTATGAACAGCAGCGGAACGGACAGCAGGTAGATGGCAAAAATCGCGAGATAGGACGTGACATAAATCCCGGCATCTTCGCGGATGCGTGCCCAGACGGTTTCGGGCGTTGGCGTTTCGCCGTCGCGGATCATCAGCACGAAACTGTACATCGTCGCGTAGAGAACGAACGATCCAATAAAGCCGACGATGATCGCCAGGTAGAACCGAAAGTCCGAGAACATGCTGAAGACCGCAAGCGGATTCTCCATCTGCTCTTCGGCCGTTGGCATGACAAGGTTTGACTGGAACCAGACGTTGATGACTGCCTGCAGCAACAGGAACGGCCCGGCCGTGTACAGCACGACGGTGAAGAGTTCTCGGAAGTGCTCCTTCACGAACGCAAACGTCGCGTTGATGATGTCGCCGAGGTCCCGGGCCTTCCAGAAATTGATTTCCTGATTCACTTTGTTCACCGCAACGTAATTGTGTGTGTTTGGTCGAACCCAGCCGTCATGCCGGGGCACTGCTCAGCGCCGCTCGCGACTGTACCCGCCGCGGGTAGAGGAAAAAGTACCAGACGATGAAGGCCGCCTCTGAACCAATGATCGCCCACGAAAGCAAGGCGGGCATCTCGGTGTATCGGGTAACGAAGCCTTCGAGGAACCCGGCCACAATAAAGATGGGCACAAGTCCGATGATAATCTTCAGTCCGCTGCGTGCACCGCGGCGAAACGATTCCATTCTGCTGTAGGTGTCCGGGAACAGGATCGAATTCCCAACCACGATGCCTGCGGATCCGGCGACAACGATGGCGAATATTTCGAGCGTACCATGAATCCACACCGTTTCCATGGATTCGCGGACGACGCCGTTCTGGAACAGAAAGCCGAAGAAGGCCCCGAGCATGACGCCGTTCTGGAACAGGACCCAGATCGTACCCATCGACAACAGGAGGCCGAAGGCGAAGGCGCGGAACGCTACGAAGACGTTGTTTACCGTAATGCCCAGAAACATGTCAACCTGTTGCATCTCCTTGTAGACGCCCATCGGATTTCCTTCGTCGATGTTGTGCAGCGTCATGTTGACATACTGATCTCCGAGAATCAGTCGCACGAACGTGTCATCGTTGTAGGTAGACACCAGGCCGATCATGGTTGCAAGGAGGGTGACGACAGCAGATACGACGAGTTCGCGCCGATGCGCGAGCAAAGCGAGCGGCAGTTCTTCTTTCCAGAAGCGTAGGATCCGCCCGCTTTCTTCCTTGCGGTTCCGATAGATGTTGCGGTGGACGCCCGCCGTGAGATTGTTCAGGTAGCGGACGGTTTTGCCTTTCGGGAAAAACGTACGAGCATACGACAGGTCGTCGGTGAGCTCGATGAAGAGCTGCGCGAGCTCGTCCGCCGACGCGTCACCGGGCGCCTTCAGAAGCTGCTCAAATCGCTTCCACTTGTCAGCATTCTTTTGGACGAACGTAATCTCGCGCATTTGCCTGCCGTTGGCCATTTCTCCAAGATACACGATACCCCCGGAGATTTGGAATCGTATCGGCGTTGCGAATGTGCAACTCAATCATTTGCCCGGATGACCGATATTAGGGGAATCAATCAGTGAGAGAATGACAACAGCAGTCAACGTACAGACCGCGCAGAACGTCGAGATCGAGTATTCCATCGCCGGGGTGGGTGATCGGATTCTGTCGACTATTGTCGATGGGCTGGTCGTTGTGGGCTGGCTGATCGCTGCGATGATCGCGATTGAACTCATCAGCAGCCTCGGCGTCACCGAAATGATGCTGGTCTACCTGCCGGTACTTTTCTATCACCTCATTTGTGAGGTAACGATGGACGGGCAGAGCGTCGGTAAGCGGCTGCTCAAGATCCGTGTGGTGAGACTGGACGGCACGGAGCCGACATTCGGCAACTACATCATCCGTTGGATCACGCGGTTGTTCGAGATCGGGATGTTCTGGGGGGCACCGGCTGTCGTGGCGGTCCTGTTGTCTGACAAAGGACAGCGACTCGGCGACATGGCAGCCGGAACCTGCGTCGTGAAACTGCGCGAAGTGGAAATCGGCTCCACAATTTTCCAGGCGATCGACGAGAACTACCAGCTCGTGTTTCCGGACGTGCGCAAGCTTAACGACGAGGACATCGAGATCATCAAGGACGTTCTTCGTTCGTTCAACTCCTCAGGTCGCACCGCACGAAGCACAAAGCTGGTCGAACGCGCCGCCGGTGTTGTCAAGTCAAAGATGGGCGTCTCGACGGATTCCAACAACGTGTCCTTCCTGCGAACGGTGGTCAAGGACTACAATCACTACGCGGGGAATCTGGCGTCGGAGGAATGGTAGTCGCGTGGGTGCCGAGGGTTGTTGATCTGCTTCGAGACGGCCGCAGTGGCTCGGGATGAACGGGGCTTAGTATTCCCGTCTCCTAAGCCACGGCGACGGCGCGCCGTCACCGGCCGCCTTCGCCTGACGCGCAGTCCCATTCGTCGTTCCGGATCGTCGGCTGCGGACAAGTGTCGCGGCTATCGAAGCGGCGAGCACCTCATCCTCTGATGTGCCACCATTCGCGGCGTCCATTGCCTCAGCGGTGAAATGCTGCGGCACGAACTGCGTCGAGTATCGTCCGCTCCGGAACGTCTCGTGGTTGATGGCGAAGCGGCAGAACGGGATCGTTGTTCGAACGCCCGTGATTGTATACTCGTCCAGGGCACGCGTCATCCGGTCGATGGACCGCTGTCTATCCTCTGCCCAAACGCTCAGTTTCGAAATCATCGGGTCGTAGAAGATCGGCACTTCATCGCCCTCGGTGACGCCGGCATCGAGTCGAACGCCCGGGCCAGACGGCGGACGGTGGTGGACAAGGAGTCCAGGATCGGGAAGAAAGTTGTTCCACGGATCTTCAGCATAAATCCGGCACTCGATGGCATGCCCACTTATCGAGAGGTCGTCCTGCGCGAACCGCAGCGGATGTCCGGCAGCCACTCGAATCTGCTCCGCCACAAGGTCGACCCCGGTGATAAGCTCGGTCACGGGATGCTCGACCTGCAGCCGCGTATTCATCTCCATGAAGTAGAAACTTCCGGAGGCGTCCACCAGAAACTCCACCGTCCCCGCATTGAAGTACCCGACGCTCCTCGCGGCATCGATCGCCGCACGACCCATGCGTGCTCGAAGATCCGGGTCCAGAATTGATGAGGGTGCCTCTTCGATCACCTTCTGGTGTCGACGCTGAACCGAACACTCCCGCTCAAACAGGTGTACGTAGTTTCCATGTCGGTCCGCCAGGATCTGGAACTCGATGTGGCGCGGATGCTGGATAAATTTCTCAACGAAAACCCTCGCGTCACCGAACGCACTTTTTGCTTCGCCCTGCGCCGATCGAAGTGAACCGGAAAGTTCATCGGGCCCGGTTACCACCCGCATGCCTTTTCCACCGCCTCCCGCCGCCGCCTTCAGCAAGACGGGGTATCCGATTTCCTCGGCCGTTCGTCGCGCCTCATCTTCGTCCTCAATCGCACCCGTCGTGCCGGGAGCCATCGGTACCCCGGCCTTTTCCATGAGCGCACGAGCGGCCGTCTTGTCGCCCATCGCCCGAATTGCACCGGCGGGTGGGCCGATAAACGTGATCCCTTCAGCGTCACACCGTTCGGCGAAGCGGGCGTTCTCCGAGAGGAATCCGTACCCCGGATGGATTGCATCGGCACCGGTCCGTCGCGCCGCCTCGATGATCCGATCCATGACCAGGTACGACTCCGCGGATGCTGCCGGGCCAACGTGCACGGCCTCGTCTGCATATCGCACATGCTGCGCGTGACGATCCGGATCGGAATAGACGGCGACCGTCGCAATTCCCATTTCCCTGCACGTCCGCATGACGCGGATCGCGATCTCACCCCGGTTTGCGACCAGAATCTTCCGAAACGGAATGTCCGACATAGGCTCTAGCAATGAACTTCGCGCTGAACGTACTTTGGTGGCACGATCTGTGCGATAATCAGGTATCGGTTTTTATGTGCTGAAGGCACCCGCGAATCGCGTCCGGACTGCCTTGGCGTCCGTAGTCCTGCAATTTCGTCAGGATGCGGGACAGATAATACGGCAATATCAGGCGGTTTTCAGACGCCGGCTCGCGAGCAGCGTGCGTGAGGCGGAGTCGGCTAGTATGGCGAAGACGAAGGATTATTATAAGGTTCTGGGCGTCGGAGAGAAGGCGACGAGCGACGAAATCAAAAAGGCTTATCGCAAGCTCGCGCGAGAACTACACCCCGACAAGAATCCGGACGATCCGAAGGCCGAAGCCCGTTTCAAGGAGGTGCAGGAGGCCAACGAGGTGCTTTCGGATTCGGCGAAGCGCCGCGAGTATGACGCGATGCGAAAGAATCCGTTTGGTGCCGGACCTGGTTTTCAGACCGGCACTGGCTCCGAGTTCTATCAGCGTCCGGATGGTACGTACGTTCGGTTCGAGCGCGGCGGTTCGCGGCGTCCATCCGCCGACGATGAAGATCCGTTCGGCAGCTTCGGTGATATCTTTGGCCGCGTGTTCAATCAGCAAGGTGGGCGCACGCGCGCGGGCCGCGACATTGAATCGACCGTCCAGCTCTCGTTCGAACAATCTCTCGAAGGCGGCAAACGAGAGGTTTCGCTGCCGGACGGCGAGCACGTCCGCATCACGATTCCGAAAGGTGTCAAGAACGGGTTTCGCGTTCGCTTGAAGGGGCGTGGGCAGCAGGGTGCAGGCGGCCGCGGCGACCTGTTCGTGACGTTTGTCGTCGCGCCGGATGCGCGCTTCAAGCGCGAGGGCAACGACCTCGTCCTGACCGAAACGATCTCGGTTTTTGAGGCGATGCTCGGCACACAGCATAGCCTGACGACCGCATACGGGAAGCAGATCAAACTCACCATTCCGCCCGGCACCCAGCCCGGCGATCGGCTGCGAATTCGCGGGCATGGTATCGCGACGGACAAAGGTACCGGCGACCTCTATGTCGTAATCGAAATCAGCATCCCGAAAGACCTGACGGACAGCCAGAAAAAGGTGCTCGAAGAGGCTGCCAAGAAGGCTGGACTGTAGTCGCATCGCCGGGAAAGAATCGCCAAATCCTGTCCGTTCTGGCCAGGTATGTTCCGATTTGTCGCCATAGTACGCAATGACTTGACGCAGGCGTTCCGCACACGCCGCAGTCATTCATCGTAACAAACAGGCGTCATCATCATGCGAAAGCGGTACAGAAGAAGCACCCGATCAGCGGTCGTCTCATGCCTTCTTGCGGCAGTGCTTGCCATTCCGGCAGCGGCCCAGGACTACGAAATCCGAAACGATTCTGTGAGCGCCTCCGGCTGGTTTGGCGGCGACGACAGGGACTGCTGCGGTCCGCGGCACGTCGGGACTGCGCAGTCAGTACTGATCGAAGAAAACATCACGGTCAACAGCTTTGCCTTCAGCTTTTCTCGGGAGTTTGACTATTCCGCGAACCCGGACGGACACGGGCATGCCGTTACACTCGTGCTGAATGTTTTCGACGAGTCCGGCAATCCGCTCGGTAGAAGTGAAGTAGCCCTTCCCGATACGTTTGCAGGGGGTTGGGTGACGTGGGACAGTCTCGGCGTAAACGCAGCGGCGAACGCAACGCTCATCTTCTCGACGTACATGGTTGGCGCGCTCACCGATTCACTAGCCTACACCACGGGCTATCACGGCGATCAGTACGGACTCTACGAAGGGGGTGTCGGTTATGCGAAGCACGGCTCCAGCGACGCCGATATGGAACTGTGGTCAGGCTGGTCGCAACACACGTGGGATCGCGTGTTCGTGCTGAAGGGGACAGTCAGGATTTCGCAGACAGGGATCGAAGACGCTGTTCGAGGCCGAACCGAACTCGTGCAGAATTATCCAAATCCGTTTCACCAATCGACCGTCGTTCCATTCGAGTTGGAGGCATCGGGCAGGGTGAACCTCGCTGTATTCGACCTCCTGGGTCGTCGCGTAGGGACGCTCGCGGATGAGGTGCTGGGTGCCGGCCGGCACCAGCGTACGGCGGATCTCGATGGGCTTCCCGCCGGTCAGTATTTCGTTCGGCTCGAATCGGCCGGGGAAGTTTCGACGCGAATGATTACCAAGTTGTAGTGACGCCGAACAGATTCCGGAAACGTTGAGCAAAAAAAGCCGGCGGGTCGAACGAATCGGCCCGCCGGCTTTGTATCGACTTGTCGAACCGAAGCAGCTAGTTGTTCTTGACGCTGTCCGGTACCTCGCAGCCTTCACGCTGCCGGGTATCTGTGATCTGCAGGATCTTCCACCCATCGGCCAGCTTAACGATGTGAAACGCGTTCACGCCGCAGTGGCTGAAGTTGCCGTCATGATAAAAGGCGTACGGTGTCCAGGCGGTCGCAAGATTTCCGTTGACGTGGATCATCACGTCCCAGATCCTTTCGTCCCACGAATTCGGCTGAGCCTTACCGACGGCACCGGCAAATGCGGCGATCGGCGTTTCCTGCATCATCGGAGCGCCGTTCCGGTTACCGGTCGAGACGAGGCGGCCGTTGTCGGCGAACACCGACGCAACCGCCGAGCTATCGGCTGCACGCATGCCATCGAAGAGCGCATCAACGACGGCGCGAGCGGCGGCCTGGTCGTCCATTGAGCCGTGGTGCATCGCGTGCATGCCATCACCCTCCTTTTCTCCTTTGGATGAGGAATGCATGTCGTGGTTCTGCGCGACAGCAGGCACGGCGAGCGCGATAAAAAAGCAGAGGAGTACCGTTGTAATCTTGTGCATAATCTTGAGCGGGTTCGTTGCAAAAAGGGGGGCCAGCGACGGGGAGCATACGATCAGTGCGGCGGACGGTTGCCGCCCGCGTATGTCGATGTGCCGAACCGCGACAGCGGAAATGCGGATGCCGCGGAAGTGACTCAGCCGATTCGTCGCGACAACGGAAATTCTTCTTCCTGCAGCTCGATGTCGAGATCCATGGCGCGGGCCTGGATTCGCTCCTGTGCGGCCTTCACCCCGAGGTTATAGATCGACGGGCCGACTTCGGCGAGGACGAAGTCGAGGAGCGCTCCCGCCGCGATGTTGCCCATCGGCTCGTCGAAGTTTTCCGCCGCGTACGCCTGGATTGACGCGATCGCTTCGTCGTAGTCGTCCTTCTTCAGTTCGATTGCCATGGGCTTCCTGATTGCGCTTGTGGAGGAAAGAACGTTCTAAGGAATGAATGGGAGAATGGGAGAATGGGGGGACGCTCAGCACACGCAATGTCAATCGGCGAGCGAGAAAGGCATAGTCGAATCGCAAAAAACTGCAGGCGTTGGCAGCAACGTCGAAACGTCGGCAGCAAGAATCAGTGATCGCCTTTTCGCACGCCGACGTAGTCGTACAGTTCGTCGAAGGAATGCACCACCTTGAGCGCACCTGCGGCCAGTAGTCGTTCTTCGGAAAAAGAAGTCGAGAGACCGATTGCATGGCATCCTGCGTCGCGCGCGGATCGGACACCGTTGAAGGAGTCCTCAACCACGAAGCAGTCTGACGGTTCGAGCTTGAGGCGTTCCACGGCCAGTCGATACGGTTCGGGATCCGGCTTCGTACGCGTCACGTCGGTAGCGGTAACAACTGCGTCAAAGAAGCCATCCAGACCAAGGGCGTCGAATGCCCGCTGCTGGTTAATCCTTTCGGAGGATGTCGCGAGCCCGAGCCGCAGCGGACTCGCCGCCACGGCTCGGATGAAGTCGCGCGATCCGGGGATAGCCTGAATCCGGTGGACGATCTCGCCATACACGTCGTGCTTGCGCGAGAGCAGCGAGTCGACATCCAGATCGTGGCGGCCGGCTTTTTCAAGCACTTCGTTGAAGATGTCTCGATCCGTCCGACCGATCCACGCTCCCGGATCGTCTCCGGGCATGCTGAGCCCGTGACGGTCAAACACCATCATGGTTGCTTCCAGGTGCAGCGCCTCGGTGTCTACCACGACGCCGTCCAGATCCAGCACGCCCCCACGAAAATCAGGCATATCCTGTTGAGCTCCTGTCCTTTCTAACTACACAGTACGGTTCAGGCGAGCTCGGCATCAAGCGAGATGCTCAGTCCCGGTCGAAGCAGCTTCGAAACCGGACAGCCCTTTTCAGCCTCTTCGGCCCACTCCTTGAAAGTCGCCGCGTCGACGCCGGCAACCTTGCCGCGTGTCTTCAGGTGCATCGCGTTGATACTGCCGTCCTCGAGGGTGATGGTGGCTTCTGTGCTGATCTCATCCGGCACGTGGCCCTTCTTCGAGAGAAAGTTGGAAAACGCCATGCTGAAACAGGCAGCATGGGCAGCCGCGATCAACTCCTCCGGGTTCGTACCCGCGGCATTCTCAAAACGCGTTGCGAACGTGAAGGGAGTTTCTGAAAGTACGCCGCTCGTGCTGCCGATTTTTCCATTGCCAGTCTTGAGGTCGCCGGTCCAACGTCCGGTCGCGGTTCGTTTGATAGGGGGCATAGTCGTTAAGATGATTCGTGTTCGGTGAGCCTCGTCTAACGCCTGACGCGGCGAATTGTCCCCTGCACGCTCCGTTTTGCAATCGGTGCCTATTGGCGGTGCGATTCCGAAAACGTAAGATGGATCCCTGACACCGCCCGCAATTCTGACCGCCAGCGAAAGGAGGTACCCTTGAGCGATCCGATTATCGAAGAGCTCGTCGATCGATATCCAGTCCTTGGCAACTGTGCCTCTTCAATTCGAGAGGCAGTCGACCTTCTGACGACGTGCCTGGAGAACGGCGGCACCTTGCTGATCTGCGGCAACGGCGGGAGTGCGGCGGACGCCGAGCACATCGTCGGCGAGTTGATGAAGTCGTTCGAACTTCCGCGTCCGGTCGACACGCAGACTCGCGCCGCGCTAAATGACGATCGCCTTGCCTCCATGCTTCAGGGCGCACTGCGCGCAATCGCCCTCTCGGGATCGGGGCCGCTGGCCACGGCGATCGCAAACGATATCTCTGCCGAAACGGTCTTTGCTCAGCAGGTTCTGGGATACGGGCGGCCGGGCGACGTCCTCTGGGGACTCAGCACGTCCGGCAATTCGCTGAATGTCCTGAACGCCGCCAAGGTCGCTCACGCGCGCGGGATGCATGTTTTCGGGATGACAGGAACCGGTGGCGGGGCGCTTGCCTCGCACTGTGATGTTTGCGTCGGCGTTCCGGAGACCGAGACGTGGAAGGTGCAGGAGCTTCACTTTCCGATCTACCACGCGATCTGTCGCATCCTCGAGCGACGCTTCTTCGGCCGGCCGGAATAGCACCAAAGTACCATGTGCGGAGTCTGCAGGCTCCGTTTATTGTGGGTATCGTTTCCCTTTCGATAGTCGGCAATGACTGGTTCCGCAATTACGATCGTAATCGCTGATGATCACCCTGCGTTTCGCTCCGGACTGAGGAGCTTCGTTGATTCGGTACCTTCGATCAGTGTGCTGGCAGAGGCTGAGGACGGCGAGGCTGCGGTTCTTGCCGCCAGGCGTCATAATCCGGACGTGCTCGTGTTGGATATCGACATGCCCGGGTTGTCGGGCATCCAGGTGATGGAGCGATTGGCAGACGAGTGTCCCGACGTTCGCGTTCTGGTCCTAAGCGGATACGATAACGAGGATTACATCTTTGGTGTGCTCGAGCGCGGGGCAGCCGGCTATCTTACGAAGCAGGAAAGCCTCACATCAATCGTCGAGGCAATCGTCGGAATCGCGCGCGGAGAGACCGGATGGCTGAGTCGAAAGATTATCAACATGGTGATGGCCGGGCCGCACCAACGGTCCGATTCCGAGGTCGTGCTGGCGACGCTCAGCGAACGAGAGCGCGAAGTGCTCGAACATATTGCCCGCGGCGCGGCAAACGCCGATATCGCGGAAGCCCTGTTCATCTCGTTGAGTACCGTAAAGAAGCATGCCGCCAGCGTCTACGACAAGCTCGGTGTGAAAACACGTGCCCAGGCGGTCGTCTGGATGTGGACAAACGGCCTCGTAACGGAGGTGGAATGAGCTACCGATCCGGGCTCGTCTTTTCGGCAGGAATTGTCGCTTGTTTCGTTCTCGGGAGTGGATCGGCCGCCCAGTCCCGCTACACGCTCGACTCCCCCGACCCGCTCTCGAGTCTCTCCACTTCAAGCGTTACCGCTATTGCCCAGGACAATTCCGGCTATCTGTGGTTTGGTACGACTGACGGATTGAATCGATACGACGGGACGTTTGTCCGCGTCTATCGCCACTCGGAAACCGACTCGACCTCCCTCTCCAACAGCAACGTCCGCTCACTGGCAGTCGACAGCCGCGGCAGATTATGGATAGGCACCCACCATGGCGTCAATCGTTTCGACGAATCTGCCGGAAGCTTCACTCGCCTCCCTGCCGAGTCGTCGTGTGCCCAGGGCGTAAATGCAATAGCGGAAGACAACCTCGGCACGATCTGGTTCGGGACCGACAATGGTGTCTGTATCCTGCGCGTCGGCTCGCATGCGGCCGTCCCGTTCGCCGCCTCGAACGTGACCGAACGTGTTCATCAGATTATTCCCCGGGAAGACGGACCAGTCATTATCAACGGCTCGCGCGCGTGCACCACGGCAAGCGGCAGCTGCACTGATTCGGCAGCGCACTTGCAGGACGGCATGTTCGCGATTCTCGGCAACGACGGACAACGGTTTTCGCTGTCCAGTTCGGGTACCCACGGAGTCGTTATTCGAAGGGAGTTGCCGGTGGGGGTGCACCAGGTGACTCGATTCGAGCCGATGGAATTTGTTCAGAAAACCCAACAGACGGCAGTGATGGCGACACTCGGTGGTACCGAGCGGATAGTGGTTGCGACCGAGCAAGCAGGCATTGTTGTATTCGAACCGGCCTCGGGGCGCATGGACGCGGTGCGTCCGGGCGAACTGAAATCCACTCTGTGTTCGGACGCCGTGCAGTCGCTTTTTGTCGACAAGCAGGGCAACGTCTGGATCGGGTCGCGGGCAGGTATCTGCCGGATGCGCACCACGGATTCCACCTTTGAACTGTATCGCGCACGGGATCCTGAAGAAGAACCGCAGCCGAAAGACGCCGATGATCTCTTCTTAAGCGACAGCCGGATAAATGGAATGGGCACGGATCGCTCGGGCTTCACCTGGGTCGGCACGAATGACGGGCTCAATCGCTTCGATCCGAAGCAGCGGACGTTTCGGAAGTTCAGGCGGAAGGTGCCGCCTTCGCCGGACTACCCGAACGCATTCTGGCAAGTTTACGAGGATCGGCAGGGACGCCTTCTCGTTGGGTCTAAGCGAAGCGGCTTGTTCGTGTTCGATCGCGTGACCGGACAATTTGCGCGCGACCCCGCGTTTCAGAAGGTGCGGATCCGCGATCAACCCGGAGATCATCTACCGATCCGACACATCAGCGAGGATGGGGACGGTG
>JAGQWL010000291.1 GCA_020437385.1 Bacteroidota bacterium | reverse complement strand
TCTCAATCCGGGCGACGTCTTGTTCTTCCACGGCATGCTGATCCATGGAAGCTTCCCGAATACTTCAAAGGATCGGTTCCGCCGGGCACTCATCGGCCACTACGTTTCCGCTGAGTCCGAGAAGGTGGCCGACTACTATTGGCCGGTTCTGAACATGCAGGGTAACGAAGTAGTGCTTGGAGACAATCCGGGTGGAGGGCCCTGTGGAAGATGGGTCGAGGTCGACGGTACGCCCCACGTAGAGGTCGCGTAGGTCATCCCGATGGCGTCAACCCTACTTGCTGCTGTGCTCGACCGAAAAGGGTATATCGTTGGCGATTCGAACGCCAGCAGCGGGCTTCACTGGTTGGATAATCCCGGGATGCCCGGGGAGGCTTCGTCGTGGTCTCATGCCGGTTGGTCCAACGTGCGCTGTTTCGGATTTGATGTACGTAGGGCCGCGGACGAGCTGACGGTCTACCTGGCTGCCGGGAACGGAATCCTTGAAGGTCGCTCGCGCAAACGATGGCGCGTGAAGACCGATTGGCGAGTGACTGAAGTGCTTGACGTTGTTGTTGCCGAGGGATCGGGGGCGGATGTGATCGTATGCGGGACTGCGTACGGGCCAGTTGTTTCGATGGATCTCGGCAGGACGTGGGAGTCGCGAAATGACGGACTGACTGAATTCGGAACGAGTGCAACCTACGTTTCGTCTGCGATCGCGGTCGAAGGTTCAGACCGATTGGTCATCGGCACCGAAGATGGATTGTTTGCAGCGGACCTTGGCGGTTCTGATCGATGGAGGAGACTGGGGCCGCGACGCGCCTCCGTGCGATGTATTGTTGCCGATCCGCTGAACCCCACCAGGATCCTTGCCGCGACAGACGGTGATGGTCTCTTGACATCGTCTGATGCCGGCGCGACGTGGAATACGCGATTGCCAGGAGAAATCCTATACACGGTGTGCTGTTCGCCGATCGAGTCGGGCTTTGTCGCTTGCGCCGGCATCGAGTCGCGAATCTGGTACTCATCCGATGCCGGAGACACTTGGCGGTCGCTGTCTGCGCCTGATTCCGATATCGGTTTTCACGCGATGGGCTTCGATCCCGATTCAAGCCAGGTCCTCTGGGTTGGTACAACGGACGCAGGTGTTTTTCGCGTCGATCTGGTGTCCGGAAGATGGACGTTTGCCGGGCTTGCAGACGCGTCGATCCGCAAACTGGCATTTATCGATTCGCACGTCTTTGAGAAATTCGCGAACGGCTTAGCATGACCGCAGACTCACAGGATCTCTCCGCACTGGGGCTGTCGTTTCAGCACAGGGCCCGCTATCTCATCGATTTCTTTGCCGATCGCGGCGCGGCGGGTTATACCAGTCGCATTGGTCTTTATGAAGTGGCGGCTCGACTGGCGCGTGTCGCGCGAGACGGTTCCGTGGATGCGGAAACGGTTTCTCGATGCGTCGCCGACCTGCGCCCTGTACTTGATGACCCTCACGGTGACATGTTCTGGATGTTGCCGATGGCGCTCGTGCAGGTTCTCGGCGAAGGCGTGCTCCCACCAGAAATACTGAGTGAGATGCGTGAGCAGTGGCGGACCTACACGCCCTATCGAGGTGATACCGAGAATCACTGGCTGATGTACCACGCGGCGCTTCGGATCATGGCTGAGCGTTTTCCGGACGATGCGGGAGATCGATGGTTCAATGGGAATTCTTCGTCCGAAAATGCTGCGGAGACGACAGAGTATCTGACGCACTGGTTCGATACGGTGGCGCGTTGGGGCCTCAGTGAGTTCGACTCACCGCATTACCTGCCGATGTATCTCGCGCCGCTGGCTTTGCTGTACGGCTTCTCAAACGATTTGTCGATTAGAGAATTGGCGGGGAAGGCGCTGGACATTCTGATTGCGGATTTTGCGGCTGACTCACTCAATGG
>JAGQWL010000035.1 GCA_020437385.1 Bacteroidota bacterium | reverse complement strand
TTCACAAACGGGTTGACCATGATCGCCGTCAGCTCATTGCGGAAGCCCGGGTCGAAGCGGCCCGTACGGAAGTCGTCGGTGCTTGTCGCGACTACGTTGTAGTAGCGGGCGCCTGCGCGGTCGCCGGCGTACAGGTACGTGCGGGCTGCCTGGCTGACCGTATAGATGGAGCCGGTGATTCGGACGCGCGTGTCTTCGTTGAGCTGCTTGTCGTAGCCAACCTTGGCGACGATCGCAGGCTTCGTCTTCGGATTGGTCTTGACGGTGCTCTGATTGAGCTTCGTGTTCGTCGCGCCGACCATCACAATGACGCCGTTGCTGCGGTAGTACACTTCGCCGCCAACTTCCGTCGTGAATGAGTCCATGATGTAGTTGCCGACGAACGGATTGAAGATCGCCTGACCGTTGTCACTTCGACGGAAGTGGTTGTCACCGTAGTTCGTTTCCATGTGACCAACCTTCACGGTGATGTCCTTCAGCGGCTCGGCGAGGCTTTCGGAGATAAATCCGAAGTCGTCGATCTTCAGGTAGCCCCCCTTGACGTACGGTTCCGGATGGTGCCGTGAGGAGAGGTAGGTCCTGAGGTGCATCTGGACACCGTCGGCCAACGCCACGTCGAGGTCGAGGTTCGACGTCGCGAGGTTGAAGTTGCTTCCAAGGTCGAGCAGTGGATCGAGTTCCGCATTCGGGTCCGGGCTGTTCGAAGCGGTCAGCGACTGGAACTGCAGCGTGTTTGATCCACCGATCTTGACGGCGACGCCGTTGAACGGGACGTCATCCTTTGGTGATTCAAAAACGTTAATGCCGTCCTGGTCCTGTGGGCGGAAATTCTGCATTTTCGCATTCTGACCAAAGGCGTCGGTGCCATTGATCGCCACAAACAGCAAGACGATAAGTGTGGTTACTAGTGATTTCATCGTGGTTTGCCTGTCGGCAGGTTTTCATTAGTGCGTGGCCGTTTCGGCGACCCGGAGGTCGAACCTGACGGTGATGTCGTCACGGACCCGAATGAGCCCGCGAAGAACACGCGGTGGGGTTACGTTATAGTCAGTCATACGGATCGGCAGGCTGCCCTGGACACGGTACGTTCCGTCGTCCAGTGAGTAGGCAGTTGCCTCCGTTTGAATTCTTTTCTGTACGCCGGCCACCGTAAGCTGGCCGGTCGCAGCAACCGGGAATCCGCCATCCTGCCAGGACGGCTCGCCAAGTACTTCCGTGCTCTCGAGGCGAAACTGGATTCCCGGAAACTGATCGGACTTCATAGCTTCCTGCAGGTCGTGATTCATCTTGGCGCGACCGCATTCCAGATCGTCCACCGGAACGTCGAGCTTTGCTCGAACTTCGCTGGCCGATGCTTTGGCGTCGGAAAGACTCATCGTTGTTGCGTCGCAGGAAAAAGCGTTAACAGTTGTTGTGCCCTCAATCCAAAGCCGGCTGTCGTCAAGCAGGTGGAATTGCAGCGAACGATCCTGGTCGGGAATTGGCTGCGCCACCGTGCGGACTGTCGGTTGTGCAAACGCACCGATCGAAACAGCCAGAAGCAGAACGGGGGTCATGGTTCGAGGCAGTCTCATGTGGACTTTCTGCTTGATGGCGGCCCTTACTTGGCCGTGACCATGTTAACCGAGAAGGAGACGGTAACTTCGTCCTTGGTCTTCATGGTGCCCATCATCGCTGTCGGCGGCTTGACGTCGAAGTCCGTCATGAGCAGGTCAACGCTGCCTTCATAGGTCAGTCCTGAGTCGGTTGCCTTCTCGGTGACGACAAACTCGACGGGTTTGGTCTTGCCGGCGATCGTCAGGTTGCCGGTCGTCGCGAGCTTGCCTGTGCCTTCCAGCGAAGCGGTGTCAAGCGTAAACAGAACGTCCGGGTTCTTGTCGCTCTTCAGCGCGTCACGGAGCTTCTTGTTCATGACACCCTTTCCGCATTCGATTTCGTCAACCGCAACGCGGATCTTGACGGCGGTGGGGACGGCAGATTCGCCGGACTCGGCGCGGTCCATCTCGCCGACGACCTTCGCGTCGCAGTGCCAGTCGTGAATCGTCGATCCACCGGAGATTGTCATTGTACTGTCTTCGGCCACCTTGTACTGCGTACCAGCAAAAGCGAGTGCGAGGAGGGCGGCGGGGGTTAGAAGAGTCAAAAGTTTCATGGCAGATGCAGATGTTTGTGTTTCGATGCCGTATTCGGTCGCGAATTCGACTTGTTTAAGCCTTGTTCTGATGACGCGACAATTCTACGCCTCAGGGATGCGTTAGAGTCTAAGCAGTGACCCTGCAATTGGGTCAGGTAAATGGACGTAGTGGGGCAGGGTACTGATCCGGTACGGCCGTGGGGGAAAACACTACAAGTTGTCGGATTTGCGAAGTGTTCACATGCACCCCCGTGGATCCTGTCATTTTCAGGGCCGTTTGATTACGGAACGCACACAATTCCAGCGTTCATGGAAACGCTGCGCACATGAAGCCGAACACAGGCAGACAGCAGTCAATCGGTGAAGAGATCGCGAACGCGATCAGCCACGGATTTGGATTCGTTGCGGCGGCGCTTGGCCTGCCGGTATTAATAGTGTCCGCCCTCGACCGGGGTGACGCCATGGATGTCGTGGCCGCAAGCGTGTTTGCCGGTTCGCTGATGCTCCTTTATCTGGTATCCACCGTCTACCATGCCCTGCCCCAGAATCGGGCGAAGAAGATCTTCCAGATCCTTGATCACGCCGCGATCTTTGTCCTGATTGCCGGAACCTACACGCCGTTCACGCTCGGCGTCCTGAGGGGGGCGTGGGGTTGGTCGCTGTTTGGCGTCGTCTGGACCATCGCCGTCGTGGGTATCGTGATGAAAGTGGTTGTCGGGGTCAATTACCCAAAGGTATCCATCGCCCTCTATCTGGGAATGGGCTGGCTCGCCATCGTGGCAGTGAAGCCGACGCTCACCCTGCTCCCGGCGTCCGGAATTGCGTGGGTAGCCGCAGGCGGATTGATCTATACGGCCGGCGTGCCCTTTTACTTGATGGACAACAGGCGCTACCTGCACTTTGTCTGGCATCTGTTCGTGCTGGGCGGCAGCCTGTGCCATTTCGTGGCCGTCTGGTTCTACGCGTGACACGTCGCATGCCCGGCTTTCGCAGCGCCTAGCGGACGACGGTCATTTTACCTTTGGCCTGAAATTCTCCGGCCCTGATGCGGTAGAAGTACACGCCACTCGCCAGGCCTTCTGCGTCGAAGTCAGCCTCGTAACTCCCCATCGGCAGCTTCCTGTCCAGCAACACAGCGAGCCGGCGACCCTGAATATCAAAGAGATCAATCGTGACATCCGATGCCTCCGCCAGCGAGAACGGGATCGAGGTTCGGCCGCCAAAGGGGTTGGGATAGTTAGCGCCCAGTGAAAACTCAGCGGCATCGCTGCCGGTAGCCTCAAGTCCCGTCGAGACGGACACCGTCAGCAGCGCTGTTCGGCTCGTGTCCGCCCCCGCTCCGTTGGACGCGATTACCCTGTACTCGCCGGCCATCGCAAGCGATGCGCGCGAAAAGACAAGCGACGGTCCAGTCTGGGCAGAGAGGTCTGCACCATTGCGCTGCCATTGCAGTGACGGCGACGGTGCACCGTCGACCTCGACGACAAAGATCGCCAGAGAATCCAGCGGTACCTCGAGGTCAACTGGATCCAGCAGGATCTCCGGTGCAACTGGCTCGGGGTCAACCGTGATCAGGGCGGCGCGTGATACGACAGAAGCGGTAGAGTTGGATGCCCGGGCCTGATACGAACCGGCGTCTGTAAGTGCCACGCCGGCAATGAGCAGCGTGTCTCCTTCGGATCCACCAATCAACTCGCCATCCTTGAGCCACTCGATTGAGGGTTCGGGTGTGCCGATGGCATGAGCGATCAACGTGACATCCGAGCCGACCGTCGTGCGTTGTTCTACCGGCTCGAGAAGGAATACCGGTGCCGTCGGTCGATCAATCGTGAATGCCGCAGAAGCGGATTCGCTGAACGTGTACCCGGGTTTGAAGGCCCGCGCGCGCATAGCCGCACTCTCTTCAAGCGTCACCGGTCCCGAATATACCGCGGCTCCTTCGTTGGGCTCCGATCCGTCGAGCGTATACCGAATTGTCGCGCCGTTCGTGACCGTCGAAAGTGTGACGACAACCGGCGTCGTGGACGAGGCGCCCGCCGGGACGATTTCCGGTGTTGCGGCAATCAGGTTGTAGCGCCCCGTCGTAATGTTGCTGTACGGGAAGAACGATCGCGTGGCCTGAGCCTTCACCGTAGTGCTCGTCGAAATGGTGAAGGGGGTTGTGTAATTACCGATGGTCACAGGCGTCGTCGGAGGGGCGTTGCCATCCGTCGAATAGAATATTCGAACACCCGTTGTCGCCGGGTTGGTCGCCGCGGTGATCGAAACGATCACGTCATTGTTGTAATCACCCGGCGCCGGATTCAGCTCAGGCGCGAGGGTCTCGCCCAGCGGGTCGTTTACGTTGTAGTTCACCTGAACCAGATTGCTTTCCGGCAGATTGTCCGAAAAAGCGATGGCCCTGATGAACCAGTTGCCCACACCAAGTTTGAACGGGCCGGTGTACAGCGTCGACGACTCGGTTGGCGTCGACGGCGCCTGGTCCTTCGCATACTCGATTCGGATTTGCGCGCCTTGCGTTGTCGAAGACGCCTCCACATCGACCTCACCCGCAAATCCGGAGAACGACGAATACCGGAACACCGGATCTGCCGCGCGCGCCGCGTCTGCCGAATACACGTTGTACGTCATGGTTGCGACGGGACTCTGGGTGTAGCCGATTCGATACGCGGTCGCCCGGATTATGTGCGTCCCGATTCCGAGCTGGAACGTGCCGGTGTAGGCTGTTGAGTTGTACGTTGGCTCCTCTCCGTTGATCGTGTAGAAGATGGTCGAGCCGGTCGGTCCGGACAACGAAACATTTACGAAGGACGTATGCGAAGCAGCGGTCGGGAAGAATGACGGTGACGCGAGTTGCGAGTCGATCGTGATTTCCGCGGAATCGATCGGGCTCGCGTCAAAGCCGTCCTTCCAGGCGCGTGCCAGCACGAGCCATGGTCTGACCCCACCGTCGAGGGGGGCAGGCAGGGTGAATGGTCCCTCATAGGTCCGGAATGGAACAGCATTTGGCGCAGGCGGATTGTCCGTGTCAACGATCGCATAATAAACCGACGCGCCCGGTTCGGGATGGCTGATGGTAACCTGGGTGGGCGTGTTGAACACGCCGTCGGCGGGCACAATCTCGGGCGCGGCAAGTGCAAGGCGACAGGGATTGACCTCGCCGGCCTGCTGCATGAACAGCTTCGTATATGCTGAACAGCCGCCAAACGGCATGATGCCGGATGGCTCCGGATCAAGCACCGGCACGCCGTCAATCCCGCCCTCGAGTCGGAACTCGTTGTCAAAATCCATGCTGTTGATGTAGCCTAGTATCGCGTTGGTGGAAACCGGCTCGCAGTCGCCGGCGCCGCACACCTCATTCTGCAGACGCGTGATCTCGGACGGCTTCATCATCAGCAGCTTCGTCGCGGTAATCGTGTTGTACGCGGGCTGAAAGAAGTAGGGCTTGAACCGGATCGACGGATCCTGGTAGCCATCGTCATCGATGTAGAGGTAGTCTCGGTTGTAGTCGCCGAGGCCGACGAGCAGCGGGGCGATGTCGTCGGGGTCCGTGGGATCCGGAGCGTTTATAATCGGGTCGAAGGACAGTTCGGGATTCTTGTAGAAGTTGCGGATTTCCTCGAGCGAGAGGTTGGCCCAGGAAAGCAGATAGTCGTCGACAAAATTGTCACGCATGTCGGTCAGTGCTTCCCTGTATTCTTCGGGAAAGATCATTTCCTCGTATTCGCGGATGAATCCGAGGATGTCACCCGCGAGGTCCGGGGCGCCGAGCATCGAAAGAAGGTAGTCGGTCTTGTATTCCTCGACGGCGTCGGTGATTTCGTCCGTGTCGATGCCGTCACGGCTCAACGTGAGACCTTGCATAACCTTCCAGTTGAATTCGGGCCAGGCGCGCAGACCAGCCTCGATGTCGCCAATCCACTCACGCGCGAATGCGACGCGCGGTTCGTTCAGTGTGACGAAGGCGAATCGAGCCGCAATCAGTTCGCCGGCGACTACGGGATTTGGCGCATTCTCAATTTGCTCTTCGAAGTTGTCGAGCTGCGTTCGATACCACGTCGTGTCATTCACGAGTCCCTGCTTCATCGTCGACATCAATCGCGGAAACGAGGTCTGTAAGGTCAGGTCAGAGGAATCAACGAACGGCGTAAAGTCGACAAGGATGTCTTCGCCCAGCGTGGTTCCGGGCGCGGCATCGATCATGTGGCGATAGATGAAGTCGTAGACGGTCGCCGTCATGGCCGGCCGATACGGATCGTTGCCGGTTGCAAGTCCGAGATCCTTCAGCTCATTGTAAATGACATCCAGACTCGGCGTCCGTTTGCCGACGAGGCTCTCGGCGACAATGTGGCGGACGCCGTTTGTGGTTCCCTGAAACGCGAAGGGTCCGCCGGCGAACAGATTGATAAAGGTGTGCATGTACATGTCGCCGGCTGCGTGCGTCAGGTACCCGGCGACGAACGCGAGTTTCTGGAGGTACTTGTCGCGCTCACCGGTCGAGGCCCCGGAGCCGGGATTCTCTTCGTTCACCACCTTCCACAGGTATTGCAGCCATGCATCGGAGGTGACATCGTGGTAAGCCGCGCGAAGAACTTCGACGTGTACGCGCTGCTGGCCCGTCGCGATGTCTGGATACGCGTCGGGTCCGACGACGCCATTGAGGTAAATCTGCGTGTGTAGCCGGAGCGCCTCCTCCAGGTCAGGATGCAGTTCGTATTCACCGATCCGCTCGATGATGCGATCCGATGGCGACGGATTGAACACGTCGGCGTCAGCGGGCATCTTGTAGCGGACGCGGTAGATTGGGATGGAACCCACTTGTTTCGGATCGCCGAGCACGTCCGTGTCGCTGAAAATCTCCTTCAGCGCCTCCATGGCGAGGTAGACGTGGGAGGAAGGTTTCCAGCGGAGCGGTGAGCTCGCTGGTGAGCTGATGGGAGCGACGCTTGATGCAGGAGGGCTCGTGGCCTGGCTGGTCCGCACCGGAGCGAAGAGGGTGACTGCGACGGCGAGGGCTAGGGTGCGTTGGGCGAACGTCGGATTCATGTAATTCGGTCTGGCGTCATACACCGTTTTGTCGAGGGGGCTTCGTGGTGATATCGCAATTGGGGTGGATCCCGTATCACGCTCAAGCGTCCGTTCGGGTCAGTTCCGGCCTGAGAAAATTGTCCAAGATTTTCAGTATGTACTGAAACTTTGCGGAATTCAATCGTATATTCGTGCATGGCAAACACGGAGTCGGATATTCTGGAAACCAGTCGGGACGCCTTCATCGAGCAGTGGGGCATCCTCGGAAGTCGATGGGGGATCAATCGAACGATCGGTCGTGTGCAGGCATTGTTGATAGCTTCAGTAGAGGCGCTTTCGACGGACGATGTCATGGAACGGCTCCAGATCAGCCGGGGTAACGCTCACGGCGCCTTGAAGGAACTGGTCAACTGGGGTCTTGCATCGCAGACGCTGGTACCAGGGGACCGTAAGGATTATTACGTTGCTGAGAAGGAGCCGTGGCGGATTTTCACGATCGTGGCGCGGGAGCGGAAACGGAGGGAAATCGTGCCGGCACTGGAGACATTGAAAACCTGCGAACGGGATACGAGCGGGCTTAAGGGAGCCGAGGGCCGCGCGTTCCATGCCGAGATGAAGGAGTTGGCCGACTTCGTAGACGTGATGTCGGTCGCGATGGATTGGGTTGCGACGTCCGAACGCGGGACCGTGTTGAATCTGGTGATGAAGCAGATCCGGAAGCGCTCGGCAGGCTGAAAAACCAAACAAACCGGATTGCAACCCTTGTCACAGATTAATATTTCATAATTTTCCGAAAGTACTGTACGAACTTGGTCAAGATAGTTTGTGCGGTGCGGTCGGAACAGACAGAGAGGTAATAAGATGGATCCAATTCTCCTCGCATATGCCGCTTACGCATTCGTGAGCATTTTCATGACGGTCTGGGTCGCCAGGACATTGTCGCGAAACGGCCGAATCTTTCTGGTAGACGCCATGAACGGGAATGAACCGCTGGCGGACTCGACAAACCACTTACTCGTCGTCGGATTCTATCTGATCAACTTTGCGTTCATCGCGCTCACACTCGAGTCCTACTCTGATCCGGATTCCGGCCGTGAGGTTGTTGAGCTATTGAGCACCAAACTCGGGACGATCCTGCTCATTATCGGCGGAATGCACTTCATGAACCTCTACGTGCTGAATCGTTTTCGCCGGCGCAGCCGCGAGCCCTTTTCGCGCAAGGCTCCAAGGGCTGCAGTCACGGTGAACGACGGCATCGCGTCTCCCAATCCGACGTAGTTGCCACGGCACGATTCAGGAATGTCCTTACTGCTTCGAGTGGGCAAGGGTGGGGGCGGTCGGTATTCTCCGGCCGCCCCTTTTTAATGGTGTCACATTTTTTGCACACATGTGCACGGCCCGATACCCTGTTTCTTCGCACAAATTCAGGCGCAAGCAGGGGTTGACATTCCTGTCGAATTACATACATTGAGCCACTTGTGGGGAAAAGTGGGGAGAAATCCCAGTGTGGTGGTACTAGTTGGTGAACAGGTGGGGGTCTGGTGCAGGTTCGTGCCGCCTCCAGGAAAACACCGTTTGATGGGTGAATCCCGGTCACTGAAGACAGCGAGTCGGGCCGCAGCGCGGTCTCGAATCGGTGTCTCCGGTTGTGGCCTGGGCGTCGCCCTTCCGGCGTCTGATCAAGATGGCAGGGTTCAAGGGACAAGCAGAATACTCAATCGACAGCAAGGGTCGCATCGCGATCCCTGCCAAGATGAGGAACGCCCTTAACCCGGAGGCAAAGTCCACCTTCACGATCACGCGCGGGTTCGAACGATGCATCTTCCTTTACCCGCTTGACACCTGGCTGGGGATCGAGTCTGAGATCAGCGCCCTCAACACCTATAACAGGCAGGCACGCGACTTCGTTCGCAGCATCCTGATGTGGGCCGAGGAGATGGTGCTGGACGCGCAGGGAAGAATCTCCATCCCGAAGCCGCTCGCGGAATTCGCCGGGATAACGGACAAGGGCCTCGTTATCGGGGCACTCGACCACGTCGAGATCTGGAACCCGGACTCCTTCGCGGCCCACATGAACGAACAAGCTGACGATTACGAAACACTGGCCGAACGCGTGATGGGCCTGTAACTGTGAGCCAGGCCATGGCCGAAGAACCTGCTGACCGCCACGATCCGGAAGGACCCATGGCGTACGCCGGAGACTATCACGCACCTGTTCTTTGCAAGACTGCTGTTGAGAGATTGGTCAAGAACGTGGACGGACTCTACGTCGACGGGACGCTTGGTGGCGGCGGCCATTCCTCTGCTTTGCTTGATCGCCTTTCGCCCGCGGGCCGCGTTATCGCGCTCGATCGGGATCAGGAGGCGATCGACTGGTCGACCCGGAGACTCGCTGACGCTCTGAAGGCGGGGCGATTCACCGCGGTCCGATCAAACTTCGTCGAAGTAGAATCTGCTCTCGAGAATCTCGGAATCAGCCTGGTTGACGGATTGCTGCTCGACCTCGGCGTATCCTCGCGTCAGGTTGATTCTGCCGACCGCGGATTCAGTTTTCGGTTTGATGCCGAACTGGATATGCGAATGGACCGGTCCGCCGGATCATCCGCCCGTGATCTCCTGAATCAGCTGGACGAATCCGATTTGTCGCGTTTGCTGCATCAATTCGGGGAAGAGCCGCGTGCGCGAAGGATCGCACGGGCGATCGTCCATGCCCGCCCCCTCAACTCGACCTCTGATCTGGCCGACATCGTGCGCGAGTGTGTTCCGCGCACGGACGAGACGAAAAGCCTCGCGCGCGTCTTCCAGGCGATCCGCATTGCTGTCAACGATGAACTCGGTGCGTTGCGGATGGTGCTCGAGGCGGCAACGCGTGTCGTTCGCCCGGGTGGGCGGCTGGTTGTCATCTCGTATCACTCACTTGAGGACCGCCTCGTAAAGCGGTTCCTACGCTCAGGGAATTTCGACGGAAAGGTCGAGCGCGACCTTTACGGCAACACGCTTTCGACCTGGACGCCGGTTGATCGCAGCGCGGTCAAACCCGACGCCGGGGAGATCGAGCTGAACCCACGAGCGCGAAGTGCACGCCTGCGCGTCGGCGAGCGTTCCGACCTGGACCCTCCCGTCTGACCTCTTTCAACCGCGTCTTACAAACGCAAACCCACCTAATGCCTGTCGCGACCGAACGCGAGTTAGCAGTACCATCAAATGACAACGCGGAGCGCTTCCAAGCCTAAAAAGAAGACGGGTCAGCGAGCTGCCGTGAATGCGCGTGTGCGCACGGCCAAGCCCGAGATTCGTGCGAATGCGGTCAACGCATTCCGGCTGCCGCTTTTCCGACAGGACGAACAGCCGAAGAAGCAGCCGAGGCGCGGCGAATCTCGCGTCTCGCGTCTTGTTGATTCCGCCGGCGCCGTTCGCAAATCGGGACGAGACCACGGTCGACTTCCGACATGGCGTGAGATCGACTCAAAGAAGAATACGCGAGTCGCTTCTCGTTCGAACTCGCGGCTTGACCAGATATCTACGGCCCGGCTGGCGGCGGTGATCGCGCTTTGCGTCGTGGCTTTCACGTTTTATATCGGCAACGTCCACGCCACGCAGCAGGAGCTCGAGCGCCTGCACCGCGTGCAGGCGGAGAACAGCCGGCTGCGCATGAAGCTGAATCGCGTAAAGGGCGACTACGACCTGATGACGGGTCCGTCCAGGATCTACGATCGTGCGCGCCAGATCGGTCTGGTCGAGAGCGAGCCGCGCGTTCCTCAAATCGTGTATTCGCCTCAATGAGATGAAGCCCCGTGATCAGATCATAGCGCGAATGTACGTCGTCCTGACGCTGCTGGGGATTCTGCCCGTGATGGTCGTGTGGCAGATCCTCGGCATCGACATTGCCGATGGACCGGAGCTTCGGGAGAAGGGCGTCATGCAGGCGTCCTCCGTGCAGTCGATTCCCGCGGTTCGAGGGACGATCTACGATCGTGCGGGACGGACGCTCGCGGTGAACACAACGCGGTTCGACGTTGGCGTCGACCCCACCTCTCGTGGGTTCGCCGAAGGTGCCGAAAGGCTGTACGCGACACTGGAGCGACTCACCGGTCGTTCGGCTTCGAGCTTTCGTGAGCGGGTTCGGACCCGTTCGAGCCGGCAGTACGCGTTGCTGGTACGCGACCTCTCGGAGCAGCAGATGGATCGCATTCGGGCACTCGAAATTCCCGGGCTTGTCGCAGATCCCACGTTCGCACGCCGATACAATTATCAATCGACCATGGCCCACGTACTTGGTCACGTCGATACGGATCTGCACGGCATCGCCGGTGTTGAGCAGGAGTATGACGCTTACCTGACGGGCACTCCGGGGAAGCGCATTCGCAAGCGCGATCGACGAGGTGTCCTTACGGCATTCGTCGGGAGTAAGGATGTCGAGCCGAACCACGGCGAATCGATCGTCTTGACGATCGACCTCGTTCGGCAGGCGATCGTCGAGGAGGAGTTGGCGCGTGGTGTTGAAGAGGCCGGGGCTACGTGGGGCAGCGCGATAGCGATGAACCCGCACACGGGTGAGATTCTCGCGATGACGAATGCGCCGACGTACGATCCGAACCGACCCGGTGCCTTCTCAACGTCCGAGCGTCGCAATCGGGCCGTGGCGGACCAGATTGAGCCGGGCTCGACGTTCAAACTGGTCGCAGCGGTCACCGCGCTGGAAGAAGGAGTCGCGTCACTCGAAGACTCGGTCGATACGGGCAATGGTCACGCGCGTTTCGGTGGTCGAAGTATGCACGACACGCATGCGCACGGTGTCATCACCATTGGTGAAGCGATCGCCGTTTCCAGCAACATCGGCATCGCGAAGACGGCGCAGAAGATTGATCCCGGCGATCTCTATCAGCACGCGCGCGATCTGGGATTCGGTCAGCCAACCTATATCGACATTCCCGGCGAAGCGACGGGCCTGCTGAAGCGTCCGGCAGATTGGAGCGGGACGTCGCGCACCTCCATCAGCATCGGTTATGAGGTGATGGTCACCCCTCTCCAGATGCTCGCGGCATACGCCGCACTTGCCAATGACGGGCTGCTGGTGCAGCCGCACGTTGTGAAGGAGCGCCGCAGCTTTGACGGCGAGGTGCTCTGGCGAGCCGAACCGGATTCGATCCGTCGCGCCTTCAAGCGACGAACGGCGAAAGAGCTGGTGCCGGCGTTTGAACAGGTCATCCTGAACGGCACCGCGAAAGACGCCGCGATCGAGGGAATCCGAGTGGCCGGAAAGACAGGAACAGCCAACAAAATTGTGAATGGCGTATACACGCCGCGCGTCTCACGCGCAACATTTGTCGGGTTCTTTCCCGTCGAAGACCCGCAGGTTGTATTGATCGTCGTGATGGACGAGCCGCGGAAGAGCACCTACGGCGGCGTCGTGGCTGCGCCGGTGTTTCGACGCATTGCGAGCAGGTGGATCCCGACGATGCCGGAAATAGCGGACTTCATTGAAGCATTCGAAAGCGACCCGGCGCCGGTTGCGCGAACCGTGCCGTCCGTCGAGGGCAAGCCGGTTTCGATTGCTGCCGCACAGCTCGAGGCTGCGGGCTTCGACGTGAAGTTCCCCGACGAAACGCCGGAAGCTCTTGTATCGGATCAGAATCCGGACGCCGGCGCGACAGCCCGTTCGCGTGATCGAATCGTTCTCGTGTCATCGGAGGAATCGACGACGAACGCCGAGGTCACAAAAGAGGAAGTGAAGATGCCGGACCTGTCCGGCCTCGGAGTCAGGCAAGCCGTCTACTGGTTGTCGTCGCAGGGTATCTCCGCAAAAATTGAAGGCAAAGGAAAGGTAATCAAGCAGTATCCAGCCGCGGGGAAGTCCGTTGCGCGCCAGGCGACGCTTGTCGCTCGATAGCGTGCGTCGGGGTATATGCGGCTGCATGACATAATAGATCGCCTCGAGGCTGCCGGGCTGGAGCCGGTGCTGACGGGGGGTGACAACAGGAACTTTGAGATTGACCAGCTGGCTTCTGACAGCCGGAGGGTCGGGCCCGACGGGCTCTTCGTCGCAATTCGCGGCACGAGCGTCGACGGCCACCTGTTCATTGATAAGGCTGTTACTAACGGAGCGATCGCCATCGTGCACGAGGCGATGCCGGCGGACCTCGCAATTGTCGGGGACATGCCGTCCGGCATCGCTTCGGTGCACGTCGACAACTCGGCGGGGGCATACGGAATCATCGCTTCGGCACTGAACGGTGATCCTTCGGCGTCCGTCGGGTGTATTGGAATTACCGGCACGAACGGAAAGACAACAACAAGCTTCCTGCTGTGGAGTCTGTTCGAGTTGATCGGTGAGCGGTGCGGATTGATCGGCACGATCGAGTATCGATCCGGAAGGGAGACACTTCCGTCGACTCACACAACTCCGGACGCTGCCGCACTTCACTCGCTGCTGGCGCAGATGCGTGACGCCGGCTGTTCGCGGTGTGCGATGGAGGTGTCGTCACACGCACTGGTGCAGGAACGTGTTGCGGGCGTCAATTTTCGTTGCGCCGCGTTTACCAACTTGACCCAGGATCATCTCGATTACCACGGTACGATGGATGCGTACCTCGCTGCGAAGAAGAGGCTGTTCGACGGGCTTTCTGCCGATGCATGTGCCGTAACGAACCTCGATGATCCTGCCGGACGGCAAATCGTGGGCGGTACTGACGCCGTCATTACAACGTATGGACGGCATGCCGACGCGGATATCCGATTCGAAATTCTGGACAACACCATCAACGGTTTGCGCCTGAAGCTGGATGGCAGCGAGATCCGCACGCGACTTGTGGGCGATTTCAATGCCTACAACCTCGCAGCTTCCTACGCCGTGGCTGTTTCGCTTGGAGTCGATCCGGCTCGGGCGCGAGGGGCGTTGAGCGAGGCGAGTCCGGTGCCCGGACGATTTGAGCGAATTGATGTCGGGAGGGGAGCCGTCGCGATTGTCGACTACGCGCATACTCCGGATGCGCTCGAGAATGTTCTGAAGACCGCGGCCGCGCTGCGAGACGCGGTCGCATCTGAGCGAGGATCAATCGTGTGCGTATTCGGATGTGGAGGAGACCGTGACCGGACGAAGCGTCCGCTGATGGGTGCCATCGCGGAGCGGTACGCTGACCGTGTTCTCGTCACTAACGACAATCCCCGTACGGAGGACCCGGCACAGATTTTCGACGACATCCGCCGCGGGATGAACCGGCCAGAGGATGCCGATTGGATTACCGATCGGGCCCGGGCCATCCGAAGCGCGGTGGAAACGAGTAGAGCCGGCGACATCATCATCGTTGCCGGCAAGGGTCACGAGACCTACCAGATTAACGGAACAGAAAAAATCCATTTCGACGACCGGGAAGTTGTGCGAAGCGCAGCTTCAGGAAGAACAGACACTGCGTAACCGATCCTGTTTTGCATACTGATTGGAGATGCAAAACACGTCCCGACGGCCCACCTGGCGGCCCGAGCAACCCTCGGGCCGCCACGCCGGGACACTCTTCGTCGAATCACCGAATAACACGCGTAGCCGATGCTCTACTACCTGATCGACCACCTCGAGCAGCTCTACCAGCCGCCGGGGTTCCAGGCGATACGGTTCATCACCGTCCGCGCCGCCCTTGCTGCGATAACGGCGCTCGTGATCTCGCTGTTCATCGGGCGGCGAATCATCCACTGGCTCGGCCGACAGCAGCTTGGTGAGGAGGTCCGATCCGGAATCGACGCCGGCAAGATCGATCACTCACACAAGCGCGGTACACCAACCATGGGCGGGGTCATCATCCTGCTCGCACTGCTCGGGTCAACACTGCTCTGGGGGGACCTCGGCTCCATTTATGTCTGGACGATCATCGTCGCCACTGCCTGGATGGGGGCGTTCGGCTTTGCCGACGACTACATCAAGACGGTAAAGAAGAACAAGACCGGCCTCCCAGCGAGAATCAAACTTGTCGGCCAGGTGAGTCTCGGCATCATGGTGGCTTCGGTACTCTACTTCCACCCGCAGTTCGAGAGTGTGAATACGTTGACCTCTCTGCCGTTTCTGAAGAACCTGGTTCTGGACTACAACTTCATGTCGAACTGGTTTGACGGCGTGGATCTCGGATGGGTCATCTACTATCCGGTCGTCATCTTCATCATTACGGCGTTGTCGAATGCCGTCAACCTGACTGACGGGCTGGACGGACTCGCGGCAGGAGTGACCGGCATTGTTGCGCTGGGGCTGATTGTTCTGGTCTACGTTCCCGGAAACAAGGAGATCGCGGAGTTCCTGAACGAAATGAATCTGCCGGGCGCCGGCGAGCTGACGATTTTTGCGACCGCGATGGCTTTTGCCTGCCTCGGCTTTCTGTGGTACAACGGCTACCCGGCATCGGTCTTCATGGGCGATACGGGTTCGCTCGCACTCGGTGCCGCTGTTGGTACGCTCGCACTGATGATCAAGAAGGAACTGCTTCTTCCGCTGCTCTGCCTCGTGTTCTTCGTGGAGTCACTTTCTGTCATCATTCAGACGACGTACTTCAAATACACGCGAAGGCGGACGGGAGAGGGGAAGCGCGTTTTCCTGATGGCGCCGATCCATCACCACTTTGAAGTGAAGGGTCTGCACGAAACGAAGATCGTGGTCCGCTTCTGGATCATTACTGCGATCACGGTTATCGCGACACTACTCACCCTCAGGATTCGATAGCAGGCGTGTGGCAAACATGAACTCGGTGTCGAACAGCAGGGTCACCATTGTGGGTAGCGGTCGAAGCGGACTCGCCGCCGCAACTCTGGTCTGTCACCAGGGCGGCACCGCATTCGTTACCGACTCCAACCAGATTTCAGGAGGCACGCGCAAAGCGCTGGACGAGGTTGGTGCCGCGTACGAATCGGGTGAACATACGGAGCGTGCGCTTGAGGCGGATCTGATTGTGATAAGCCCTGGCGTCCCGTCGGATGCCCCGCTGATCGTCAAGGCCGCGAATGCGGGTCTACCGATCGTGTCGGAAATCGAACTCGGCTCCTGGTTCTGTCCGGCCCCGATCGTCGCAATAACGGGGTCGAACGGAAAGACCACAACGACCACGCTGACTGCCCACATGATTGCGGCCTCGGGACGCAAGACCTGGTCGGCAGGCAACATCGGGACCGCGTTCTGCGGAATCGTGGAGTCGATAAGGGAATCGGATGCGGTTGTCCTGGAGGTATCGAGCTTTCAGCTCGACCACATACACACTTTCCGTCCGACCGTCGGCGTGTTACTGAATATTACGCCGGACCACCTGAACAGGTACGCGAACAGTTTTGAGAAGTATCGACGCAGCAAGTTGAGGCTTTTCGAGAATCAGAAGGAAGGCGATGCGGCAATTGTCAACACAGATGACGAGGCGGCCGCAACGTCTACAAGGATCATCCGCAGTGACGTCGCCCTCTTTGAAACGAGCCTCGACCGCGAAGTCGAGCGGGGCGGATTTCTCAGGGACGACGAGCTGATACTACGCATCGACCAAAAGGAGGAACAACTGATGCATCGCCAGGACGTGTCCCTGATGGGACGCCACAATTTATACAACACGCTTGCCGCGGCTGTCGCAGCGCGCATCATGGAGGTGCGAAGCGACGTCATTCGGGAGAGCATGGCGACGTTCCAGGGTGTTCCACACCGGCTCGAGTTTGTACGAGAGGTCGACGGAGTGCGGTACTTCAACGATTCCAAGGCGACGAATGTGAATGCCGCCTGGTACGCGCTCGAGTCCTTCAGCGAACGGATAGTCCTGATCGCCGGCGGGCGCGACAAAGGCAACGACTACGATCCGCTTCGCGGGCTCGTCCGGCGGAAGGTTCGCGGGCTCGTCGCCATCGGCGAAGGAGCGGACAAGATTGTTGCCGAGCTCGGCCCCGAAACCGGAACCGCAGTTAAATCTGCCTCGCTTGCCGAGGCGGTACAGACGGCTCGACTGATCGCGAAGCCGGGCGACATCGTGCTGCTGAGTCCGGCTTGTGCATCGTTTGACCAATTTGAGAATTACGAGGACCGCGGAGACACGTTCAAGCGCATCGTCGCTGAGCTCTGATCCGCAACAACGGAGGAATCAAGATGGCCAGGGCAGTTACAGCTGGAGTGGGGCAACTCCAGGAGCGTCGACTGGATCGGTACGTCATATGGATCGTGCTCTTTCTGTGCGGCTTCGGAGTTGTTGCCGTCTACAGCGCGATCACGTATCTCGCCACAACCAAGGGTGCGGGCGATACAGAGATGTTTCTGTTTCGTCACGTGCTGAAGATGGCACTCGCACTTGGCGCGATCGTCGTCGTAAGCATGATCGACTACCGGGCAATCGGAAGGATCAGCAAGCTGCTGCTCGTCGGAGCGCTTGCGCTGCTGGTGATCGTCGAACTACTCGGCGTGTCGAGTGGCGGGGCGACACGCTGGCTCGACCTCGGCCGCTTTGGCTTCCAGCCGTCGGACCTGGCCCGCGTGGCACTGCTTGTCTACGTCGCGGTCATGCTGGCGCGCAAACAGGAATACATCAAGTCCTTCCGTCGCGCCTTCGTTCCAATATTCCTCTGGATCATCGCCACCGTGGTGCTGATCGGGATGGAAGACCTTTCGACGGCGGCGCTGGTCCTGCTGACCACCGTTGTCATGTGTTTCGTGGGTCGCGTGAATATCCTGCACCTCGGCGGACTCGGAATTGTCGCCGGCGCACTCGCGGTTCTGCTGTTGTTGAGCTCTCCGAACCGTGCGGCACGCGTCGAGTCGTTCCTCGGGATCAAGATATTCGAACACACAAACACGGAAGAAGTCTTCGATGCCCAGAGCGAGGGATTTCAGGCGGAGCAGGCGCGGATCGCGTTTGCACTTGGCGGCTTCACCGGCGTCGGGCCGGGTAGAAGCACGCAGCGCGATTTCCTTCCGGCACCGTACAACGACTTCATCTTTGCCATCATCGCCGAAGAATACGGGCTCGTCGGGGCCTTCTTCCTGATGGCGTTGTTCGTTGCGATTCTCTTCCGAGGCATGCTGCGAATCGCACGAAGGGCACAGGACCCCTTCGGTCTCTTCCTGGCCGTCGGGTTGACCACCATGCTCGTGTTATACGGATTTATTCACGCCGGCGTCTCATGCGGCCTCTTTCCTGTGACGGGACTGCCGATGCCGTTTGTTTCATACGGCGGATCGAACATGGTCGCGTCGGGAATCATGATCGGGTTGCTGCTGAGCATCTCGCGCCATTCCAACGATGCTGCATGATGTGATGGGTGACGCTGCAAACGAGATCGAAGGAAACACACGCGGGGCGCGCATCCTTGTCGCCGGTGGTGGAACCGGCGGGCACGCGTATCCGGCGTTGGCAATTGCGGGCGCCATTCACGACCTCGCCCCGGAATCCGTCATCGAATTTGCGGGCACAACCGACCACATCGAGTGGCGCGTGGTGCCCGAAGCTGGGTACACGATTCATCCGATTACCGTGAGTCCGCTGCATCGGAAGCTCACGGTGCGCAACCTTGCGTTTCCATTCAAGCTGGTGAAAGGATTGATCCAGAGTTTGTCCCTGGTACGGCGGTTTGATCCGGACGTTGTTGTGGGTACCGGCGGATACGTCGCGGGTCCGGTCTTGTGGGCCGCAGCAAGTCGTGGTGTCCCGATCGTCCTGCAGGAGCAGAATGCGTTTGCGGGCAAGACGAATAAGCTGCTGGGTCCGAAGGCGACTCAGGTTCATATCGCCTTCGAGGACGCACGAAAATGGTTTCCCGGAGTCGATTGCCGGATGAGCGGCAATCCGGTACGGAAGGAGTTGACCGAACCTGCGCGTGCTGAAGGGCTGAAGGAATTTGGTGTCGACGCGGACAAAAAGGTCGTCCTGGTATTTGGTGGATCACTTGGGAGCGCTGCCCTGAATCGTGTCATGCTGGCGAAGTATCTCGAGCTGCTCGAGGATCCCGGGTTGTTTGTGATCTGGCAGACAGGGAGCGGTTATTACGATCGCTATTCGGAGCAGGTAGCGAAACACGAGCGCCTGCGGCTGCTGAAATACATCGACCGGATGGACCTCGCCTACGCGGCTGCTGATCTTGTCGTCTGCCGTTCCGGCGCAAGTACCTGCAGTGAGCTCGCGCTCACCGGGACGCCGGCGATTCTGGTGCCGTCGCCCAACGTGGCGGAAGATCACCAGACCTATAACGCACGCTCACTTGCGGATGATGGTGCCGCCGTGCTGTTGCCGGAACCGGAGATGGACGATGCAATCGTGCAGACTGTTCGTTCGCTGTTGGCTGATGTCGAAGCGCGCGAACGCATGTCAGCGGAGATGAAGCGGCTCGCGCGACCGAATGCGGCAGAGACGATTGCTCGTGACATACTCGAACTAGCCGCTGCGCAAGACGGCGAATCCGGAGGTGCGTCATGAAACACCGACGTCAACCGTTCATGGGTCGGATCCGCCGGGTACACATGGTTGGGATTGGCGGCATCGGAATGAGTTCAATCGCCGAGGTGCTGCTGGCGAGAGGCTACGAGGTCACTGGATCCGATATGAAGAAGTCCGACGTGACCCAGCACCTTGAAGACAAGGGAGCGGTGGTCTACGAGGGTCACGCCGCGGACAATGTCGAGGGCGCGCATGTTGTTGTCTACTCATCGGCTGTTGATCCGGAACGAAACCCCGAGACCGTCGAGGCGCACCGCCGTCACCTTCCGCTCATCAACCGATCGGTGATGCTGGCCGAGTTGATGCGGATGAAGTTCGGCGTCGGAATTGCCGGCACGCACGGTAAAACAACAACGACCTCCCTGACGGGACTTGTGGTCGCTGCCGGTGGATTCGATCCGACGGTGGTAGTTGGTGGAAAGGTCGCGGCTTTCGGTTCCAATGCGGTCACCGGCGAAGGCGACATCATCATCGTCGAAGCCGACGAATACGACCGAACGTTCCTTCGGCTGACGCCCGCCATCGGTGCGATTACGACGATTGACCTCGAACATCTGGACATCTATTCGGATCTCGATGACATCAAGGACGCCTTCGTGCAGTTTGCGAACTCAGTTCCCTTCTTTGGCGCCGTGGCCGTCTGCATTGACGATGCGAACGTGGTTTCGATTCTTCCGCGGATTGAACGACGCGTGATCAGCTATGGTACGTCGCGACAGGCGGAAATTCGGGCGGATCATGTACGACACGACGGGCTCACGACAGAGTTTTCCGTCTACGCCAACGAGACGCTGCTGGGACACGTTCGACTCGGCATTCCGGGTTTGCACAATGTTCGAAACGCGCTGGCGTCGATTGCGGTTGGGATGGAGCTGGAGATTCCGTTCGGCCGCATGGCATCAGCGATCGAATCCTTCACCGGTGTCCAACGACGGTTTGAGAAGCTTGGCGAGCAAGGTGATGTGATCACGATCAACGACTACGCGCACCACCCGACCGAGGTGCGCGCGACACTTTCCGCGGCGAATCAGACGTGGCCGGACAACAGGATCGTTGCGGTGTTTCAACCCCACCTGTACAGTCGGACGCGAGATCTGGCGGAGGAATTCGGGCGCAGCTTTATGGATGCCGATGTCGTCTTCGTCTGCGGGATCTATCCGGCGCGGGAGGCGCCGATCGAGGGTGTCACGGGCGAGCTGGTTTCGGACGCTGCCCGGCGGTCCGGTCATCGCGACGTCCGATACGTCGCACACCGGGAGGACCTCGCGGAACAATTGCGCGGTGCGACGGCGGCAGGTGACCGGGTCATCTTCATGGGGGCGGGAGACATCTGGCGCTCGGCAGTTGAATTTGCGGATGCAAAGCCGGGAGCGTGAACAAATGAAAAGAGACGCACGACAATGGACGCACGACAATAGACGTACGACAATAGACGCACGACAATAGACGCACGACAATAGGGCAATGAAAGTATTCAGGTTCAGCAACAAGGTGATACTCGCGTCCGGCGTGGTCGTCCTTCTGTTGATTGGGCTGGCCGGTATGGCGGGGTGGCAGTACAGGGAACGCGCGACGCTGCAGCGTGTCGACGTGTCGGGTGCACGGATCAGCAGTGAGGAGCGAATCCGCGAGCTTGCGGCACTCGAGGAGGGCGCACTGCTTTACGCGGTGTCACTCGACTCGGTCGAGGCGCGTGTGCTGCATCATCCCTGGATCGAGTCGGCGTCCGCAAAACGAACGGCGACGGGGAAGATCCGAATCCGCGTAACGGAGCGGCGACCTGTCGCAATCTATCTGCCGGATTCGGGGGAGGGTTGCTACGCCGACGCACTCGGATTCTGTTTGCCGCTGGTCGACGGGTTCGCGTTCGATGTTCCAGTGATCAGGAGCCGGCTGACCGTCACGTCGGACGGTCATCACCGCCGCTTTACGGGCACCGGTGTCCGGGAGATGTTGGCTGCAATCGCCGGGCTCGACGATCGAACGCTCGCGCTGGTGAGCGAGATCGAAGAAGATTCGAATGGTGGATTGACGGTCCGGACCACACCGATTCCCGGTCGCGACAGCATCCCTGTCGCTCTAGGCAAGGGTGATTACGAAAAGAAGCTGATTCGATTGGCGGCATTCTGGGAGCAGGTGTTGCTGCGCCAGCCGGATCAGCAGATCCGTTCGATCGACCTCCGTTATAACAACCAGATTTTGACAACCTAGCGGACGTGCCAACGGGCGCATTCGCGACAACAGTCAACAGCAGAAAGATTCAAATGGCAGTTGGAGGTGCGGCAAGGGCCGCCGTGCCGACGGGTGCCAACTCACATACGAGGAAAAGCCATGCAAGTAACTCCAGACGAGCGGATTGTCGTCGGCCTCGACATCGGAACAACGAAGGTTTGCGCCGTCGTTGCCACGGCCGACGAGCTTGACCGCATCAACATTCTTGGTGTCGGCATTGCCGAGTCGGATGGACTCAACCGCGGTGTCGTTGTCAACATCGACCGGACGGTGGCGGCGGTTCAGGAGGCGATCAGCGAGGCCGAGCGTTGTGCTGGCGTCGAGGTTCGCTCCGTCATCGTCGGCATTGCCGGCGACCACGTGCAGAGTTTCCAGAGTCGTGGGGTCGTCACGGTGGCGAACCGCGAAGGCGAGATCACCGAAAATGACGTCAAGCGTCTGCTCGATGATACGACTCACGTCGCGATGCCGGCGGATCGCGAGATCCTGCACGTCATCCCGCAGGAGTTCATCGTTGACGGGCAGGACGGAGTGGCACATCCCGTTGGAATGAGTGGCGTGCGCCTGGAGGCGAACGTGCACATTATTACGGGACTCGTTTCGGCCGCAAAGAACATCTACCGATGTGTCGAGAAGGCCGGCTTCCAGGTTTCCGACATCGTGCTCGAGCCGCTGGCCTCGTCTTTCGCGGTGCTGCATCCGGATGAAAAGGAAGTTGGCGTTGCACTCGTCGATATTGGCGGGGGCACGACAGACATCGCCGTATTCGAGGACAACACCATCCGGCACACGGCCGTTGTTGCGGTGGCGGGGAGCAAGGTGACCGATGACATCCGCCGCGGCCTGGGCGTGATGCGGGACCAGGCCGAACGTCTGAAATGCGAGTTCGGCGTCGCGCTTTCTGACATGATCGAGGAGGATCGCGAGATCCGAATTCCGGGGATCGGTGGTCGCGCCGACAAAAGTATCGGAAAGAGCACGCTTGCGCAGATCATTCAGCCTCGCCTCGAAGAAATCCTCGAGATCGCCGCGATCGAAATCAAGCGAAGCGGATACGGCAGACACCTGTCTTCGGGTGTCGTCCTGACCGGCGGCGGGTCGATGATTCCCGGCACGGCGGAACTGGCCGCCGAGGTCCTGGGTGTTGACGCGCGCGTCGGCACGCCGATGGGACTCACGGGTGGCATGGTCGAAGAGGTCACCGATCCGAAGTATGCAACGGCAGTGGGTCTGGTGCTCTACGGACTCCGCCCGAGTGCACTTGGCCACGGAGGTTACCGTGCCGAGTCGGGCCTGCGACATGGAAACGAACTTGTCATGCAGGAGTCGCTGGTGAACAGAATTACGAACAAAATGAAGGGCTGGTTCGACGAATTGTAGCGCAGTCGCTCAACTGCGTTTGGTCGGACCTGAACAAAACAGCAAAGGAAGGAGGAACAGATAATGGATACGCTATTCAGCTCGCGCTTCGAGTTCGACGACTCGCCGGATGACGAAGCAAAAATCTGCATCGTGGGCGTTGGAGGCGGCGGCGGAAACGCCGTCAACAACATGGTCTCCCAGGGCATTCACGGTGTCGAGTTTATTGCCATCAACACAGACGCCCAGGCGCTGATGATGAACCGGGCCTCCAAGAAGATCCAGGCGGGCCGCGGACTCACCAAGGGGCTCGGTGCCGGTGCGCGACCCAACGTTGGCGCCGAGGCGGTGGAGGAGAACCGCGAACAGATCGAACAGGCGCTTGCCGAGTTCGACATGATCTTCATCACGGCCGGAATGGGCGGCGGTACTGGAACAGGCGGTGCTCCCGTTGTCGCTTCGATTGCGAAGCGCCTCGGCATTCTGTCGGTCGCGATCGTGACGAAACCGTTTGAATGTGAAGGCCCCCGGCGGCTCAAGGCCGCCGATCAGGGAATCCAGGCGCTGCGCGAATCGGTCGACACGTTGATCGTCATTCCGAACGAACGCCTGCTTGATATCTCGGAAGACGACACGAGTCTCATCGAGGCGTTTTCGATGGCGGACGAGGTGCTGTACAATGCGACACGCGGCATCAGTGACCTCATCACCGTCCACGGTTTGATCAATCTGGATTTCGCGGACGTCAAGACGACGATGCACAACGGGGGCAAGGCGCTCATGGGGGCAGCCACTGCGTCCGGCGAAAAGCGTGCGGAGCGCGCGGCAATCGAGGCGATCTCGAGTCCGCTTCTCGACGGGTTGTCGATCTCCGGTGCGCGAAACGTACTGGTGAACATCACCGCAGGTCTGTCACTGGGCATCAAGGAGGCGACAGAGGCCACGAGCATCATTCAGCGTGAAGCCGGCGAGGACGTCGAGGTGATCTTCGGTACGGTTATCGATGAGTCGATGGGAGATGACCTGCGCATCACAGTCATTGCAACCGGCTTCGACAAGGAGGCGGAAGAGCAGGTACCTGGTCGCCGCCCGTCCGTTCAGCTCCACAACGAAAACCCGGTCTTCAACTACAAGGGTGAGGAGAATCTGAAGCAGCTCGACATTCCGGCGTATCAGCGCCGGCAGCATGCGCCTGCCCCGGTGATTTCCACCGAGCGCGAAGAAGAAACGCACGAAGAACCCTCTGGTCCGCGGCGGATTCGACGCCTTCACGTCGATGACCTCAAGGATCGTGCAGAGAGAATCCGAAAGGACGATCCGGATACCCCGGCATTCTTGCGAAAGATGCTGGATTAGGCCGGCCGATCACGCGCACACCCCTGAGCAAGGTATCCCTGCGCGTAATCGGAAACGTCTCCTTTGCTGGGAAGCGGTCGCACATCCGGTGCGGCCGCTTCTTTCGTTTTGTCCAATTGGCGACCCGTGGATGCCTGATCTATCTTCGCAGTACGATCCAGCGAACCCGCCGATCCTCCTCCCTCAATGTTGTCACGTTCTGGTATAGTCAGGCTTTGGCCATCAGCCACAGTTGCCGCGCTTGTCGTTGTGGTCGGCGTAATGACCGTGCGAACGGCCGCGGCCCAGGCCGGGTCCGCGCCCCGCGGACCGGTCAAGGGGCTCGTGTGGACGGAGCCCGACAACCTACAGGACGCCGTGCACGAACTGACGCTGTTCGCTTCGTCGGGCGTCGAGGCCGTTCGAGTCGACGTGTTGAAAGACACGTTGCTGTATGCGGTGGGGGATTCGCTCGGCATCGCGTTCTTTCAGGAGCTCCCGTTTTCGTACATGCCTGCGCGATCGCTGCTCGACAGCCTCGAGTCTGCGGTTGCGCAGCTGGATGTTGCCATACAGCAGTCGGCAGGGCACCCGTCCGCGCGGCACTTCGGTCTGGCAGTTTCATCCGACAACTCCGTTCCCGGTGTCTGCACCTATTTTGAGACGCTGGCCGCCAGGGTGCGCCTTCGCGTCCCGGGCGGAAAGGTGTACTACGTGACGCACTTCTTCGAAGACGATGCATGCGGCCTGTCCGTCGACTTTGTTCTTCTCGATCGGTACGCGACGGACAGGGTTGCGCTGGCCCCAACGCCGGATCGCTTCGACGCGGGACGCGCGCGAGCGTACGGCGTGGGGGAACTCGGGCGCCGTGTCGAGCTCCCCGAACAGGTCGGCCTGAAGAAGCCATTCTCCGCTGAGTCGCAGGCCCGCTTTCTGGAGATTGCGCTGTCGAGATTGTTGAATCCCGATAACGCTTCGACCGCACTCGTCGCCGTGTTCGTCTACACCTGGCGCGAAGCGAAAGGCGATTCGGAACCTGGGTTCACGTATTCATTGACGGCTCCATCCGGAACACCGCGTCCCGCATGGAACGTCGTGCGCGGATTCTACACGGGCAGGCAGGAGGTCTTCGCATTTCCGGCCGGCGGTTCGGGGTCCGACGGAATGTCCTGGCTGTCTCTAACGGGGCTGCTACTCGCGCTGCTGATTGGGACCGCGTTTGCGGCTTCTCCACAGTTTCGCCAACTAATACCGCGCTACTTTCTGTCGCATGGCTTCTACCGGGAGGCGGCTGCCCAGGGCCGCGACGTCACACCTGTCGTGAATGCGTCCCTGTTGTTGGCAGCGAGTCTGAGCGTTGGAACGATTTGCGTGGTGGTTCTGGAAACGGTACTGCATACACATGCCGTTCAAACACTGCGCGAATGGATGCCGGATGCAGTGGTCAACCTCGTATCAGTACTTGCAATCAGGCCGTGGTTGCTGGCGCTCCTAATCGGGTGTCTGTTGACTCTGTCGACATTGCTCTGGTCGTCGATACTCTCAGCCGGATCACGGAGCGGCCGCGCCCTCGTTCCGACACAAACGCTGATGATCGCGACGTGGCCGCAGTGGATTCAGCTGCTGATTCTCCCGACCGCACTCGTGGCACCGACGTTCCCGACTCCCGTACGTATGGCACTTGCCGTCTTTCTGTTCGCGGCGGTGGTGAGCGGCTTTCTCTGGTCACTTGTTCGCGCGCTTCTCGACTACTCGGCGTCCTGTCGCTGTCCGGTATGGGTCACGGTACTGATGCTCATCACACACCCGATTCTGCTGGTCGGCGGCGTGACAACGCTCTTCAGCCTTCCGTTCGGCCGCTACCTGGTTTTCCTCACGCACCTGATCACGCGAAGCTAGACGCAACGTCAGGTGCGGGCGATCACCTTCACGGAAGGGATGTCTTCGACTTGAGCAGTGCGAGGACTTCGTCGTGGATCCGGTCCCAGTTGTAGTACTCCACAACGCGCCTGCGGCCGGCCTCGCCCATCCGTCGTGCCAATTCGTCGTCAAGCAGAATTCTCGACAGGGCGTCGGAGATCTGGCCAACATCCTCCGCATCCACGAGAAAACCGGTCTCTCCGTCCACAATTGCCGAGGGGACACCCCCCACTCGAGATCCGACAACCGGTTTGAGGCAGGCGTTCGCCTCGAGGTAGACAAGCCCGAAGCCTTCGATGTCCGTGTGTGATTCTCGTGCGCACATCGCGAAAACGTCGCACATGTTGTAGTAGCGTGCGGCCTCCTCAGGAGGTGTCGCGCCGACAAAGTCGACATGCGCTCGGACCTCCGTCTCGTTTGCAAGCTCGTGCAGGGCGGCCTCCTCCGGCCCGGCGCCGGCAACGAGAAGTCTGACGTCTCCAACACGGGCGCGCACGGCAGGAAGTGCGCGGATCAGAAGGTCCACGCCTTTGCGATAAACGAGGCGCGACATCGACAAGATGATGCGCTGCCCCGGCCGGCGGAACGGATTTGCAACTGACGGGTCGGGTTTCATCTTCTCGGGATCCGTCCCATTGTAGACAATCGTCACCGGCGTGGCTGCTGCGAGCCTCCGGGCGATCGTCGCCGTCTGGTCCGAGATTGCCACGATGGCCGCAGACCTGCTCAGAACCGAGCGTCGCAGCGCCTGATAGGCCGCGTTCAACGGGCCACCTGAAAACGGATTAAAGAGGAGTTCGCGACCGTGTGCAATGATCACGTTCGGGATCGGTCGTGAGCCATTCCGGAGGCGATTTGTGAGAAGGGCAGTCGACCACTGAATGTGAAGGACGGCGTCGAAGGGACGCGTGGCGCGGAGATTGGAGAGACGTCGGTACGCATGGTACCAGTGCAGATTGTACGAACCGCCGACGCGCTGGACCTCGAAGTCGAGCTCCGCATCGAAGCTGCTGCCCCCGGGAATGTCCGGCGCGAGAAGCAGGAAGTCGCCGCAGGACGCGGCGAGACGGTTGGCGAGCTCGAGCGCATACCGCTGCGTACCTCCGATATCGGGAGGGAAGTCCTGCGTAATCATTGCAAGTCGCATCGCGCCCTGCCGTCTCTCATTCATACAAAAATGGAAGGCAAGATATCGAAATACGGGACAATGGTGCTCTCGAAGGGCGATTGAATCCCCGCGGTGAATTGGTCGTTTGAAAGCCCTTTGCGGGCCGAACGACCAACACCGTTGAATCAGGAAATGGACCAGAAGATCACCATGCGTGCGCGCCTGCGAGGGTGGTTTCGCACGTTGGTCGCTCTGGCACGTACGCCGGCCGGTGCACGCATACTGCGATTGGCCAACTGGGCGCTGGTCATCGGAGTAGCTGCGTACCTCGTTCTGGCGCTGCGTCAGTACGGACTCGGTCAAGTCGTCACCGCCTTCCCGACCACGCCCTGGTTCTACGTTCTTTTTGCGCTGCTCTACGTCTCGCTGCCGATATCCGAATGGATCATCTATCGGCTGTGCTGGAAGGATCCGTTGAGAGGTTCGCTCGGCGTCTTCCTCAAGAAGCGCGTCTACAACCGGGACGTGATGGGCTACTCGGGTGAGGTGTATTTCTTCAGTTGGGCCCAGAAGAATGTCGGTCTTGGTCGTGTTCCAATCATGGAGACAATCCGTGATACGAACATTGTGTCGTCTCTGGCTTCTACTGCAGTGGCGATCCTCCTTGTGGGCGTTTATCTGTTTCGCGGCGAGATCAACATCGGCCGGCTGATCGGCGACAACGGATGGTATGTCGCGGTGATCGGTGTGATTGCGGCGTTGTTGATTCCGGTGGTGATCCGCTTCCGGCGCTACGTTTTCTCGATGCCGCAGAGGCTAGCCCTTCAGGTGTTCGGGATCTATGTCGTGCGGCTGATTATCGGGCAGGTACTTCAGATTGCCCAATGGGCGGTCGTGCTGCCCGGAGAGCCCCTTCGCGTCTGGTTCACGTTTGCGGCGATTGCAATAATTGTCAGCAGACTGCCGTTTGTATCGAATCAGAACCTTCTCTTCATGGGCGCCGGCGTCACAATTGCCGGTCGCCTGGGACTTCCGACCGTGGAGGTCGCCGCGATGCTGCTTGCCACGGCCGTTCTCGACAAGGTGGTCAACATCATTGCGTTCGTGTGGGCCAGCTATGCGGAACGGCATCAAATTGGCAAGAGTATGAGTATCGAAGCGGATGCGGACTTATTGACAGAACAGGCCGATCCGCTGTCCGCGAATCCGGACGATTCCGCGCGTTGACCTTGTCTCATCATGGGGGCTGAATGGCCTCGACGTCACATGCATATTTCGGTCACATTGGCACTCCTGCTTTTTCTACAGGCCGCCGGTTTTTCGGATCGGGGAGATGATTCGCCGCGCCGTGTCGTGATCGACGACTTCGAGTCCTACCAGGACGGCGGCATTCCGACCAGGTGGAAGATGCTCAGAGGGCGCGAGATGGTTCCGGTCGAGCCCGAATTCATGGTCGAGAACGAGGGGTTCAAGGTTGTCGATGACCATGGAAACAACGTCCTGCGGGTTTATTCCCATGGCGAAGTTGCAACACTTTCGATGCCGATGGACGAAGACACCGATTCGCCGTGGGACCTCCGTAAGAATCCGATTCTGAGCTGGGACTGGCGCGCAAACGAGCTTCCCGCGGGAGCGCGAGAGGACGTGGAGCGATTCAACGATACGGGTGCGGCGCTCTACGTGATCTTTTCAATCGGCGGCTTCATCGTGAAGCGACCGACGGCGATCAAGTATGCGTATTCCAGCTCACTGCCGGTCGGAACCGTCGTGCCGTACGGAAAGCTCAGGGTGGTAATTGTTTCGAGCGGAAAAGACGGCCTCGGCGATTGGCGGCACATCGAACGCAACGTCGTCGAGGACTATCGGAAGTTCTTCGGATCCGAGCCCCCGGAGAACCCGCTGTTGATTCGGCTCTGGAGTGATACCGACAATCTTGACGGCAGGGCGGAAGCGGACTTCGACAACATTGTGATCCGGTAGCCGTCTGCAGACAGCAGTGGCGTTAGCGGCTAGTGCTTGCCGTTCGTACCGTTTCCATTTGCCGCGAGAAGGAGTTCTTCGACTGCCGGAACGCGCAAGCCCTTGATCTGTCGCCAGTTACGTTCGGAGAAGTCGATGAACGGCTGTTTGTGGTTCAGCCATCCGAAGTGCAGGACGTAAGGCCGGACGTTGAAGTAATCGCCACGTCCGGGCAGCCGCGAAAAGAAGCCGATCAATATCCGTCGCAGGCCTTCGTTTGGAACACCACGCAGATTGTAGACGAAGCGGTCCGAATAGTAGCGGCACTTCACCTCGTTGAAATCGACGTCGTGCTCGGTAAGACCTGTGATGTAATCGAGTTGCGGACTGTTGAAGCCCTGAAGCCATGGAAAGATCGGCAGTTCGAGTCCGCTCATCGCCATCGCAAGGCTCCATTCGCACGACTCCTCGTTGCGGCCCTCTTCGAGTCTGCTTCTGAAGTGCGTCTTGTCGCGCCCGTCGAAGTACTCTCTCGCGAGTGAACACGCACGCTCAGTGACCTCCCGGTCCTGTGCGTAGATCATGCCGGCCTGGACACGCGGCAGATGCGTCAGGCCAAAACGGCGCATCGTCTTTCGGCGACGGTCAAAAACGTAATCCATTGCGACGCCCAGGCCCTTGGGACCTCCAAAGAAGAAGTCGGACCGTTCGATGCCCGTCGCGGTAAAGTCGAAAGCGGAAAGCTGCTTCCAGAGTGAGTCGGGGTCGCGGCACCAGACCGTATCCGCGTCCACAAACAGCGAGCGGTCAAACGGCATGAAGCGGTGCAGGTTGTGCTTGAAGCCGACAACACTGTGATTCTCGGCGGGAAGCTCCTCGATCACGTCGAACAGGCCTTCGATGCCTTTCTCCCGCAACGCAGTGGCGTGAGATTCAGGGCAGTAAAGTGCAATTCGACGGTGCCTGTCGTGGCGTCTCAGCGTTACAACCGAGGCAACCACGTGATGGACGTATCGCTCCGGGCCGTAGGAGTGGAAAACGTAGCCTTCGGTCTTTGATGAACCGTTGCCGTTGGTCTCTACTCTTGTCAGATGTGACTTACTCGAAAGACGGTTGGAGACTGGCATCGGCTACTCCCTTGTCCGCGCCGTGGTTTGGGCAAGGCGATTGATAATCTGTTCGGGGAGCGTGGGAATTCGGGTGATCCGATTAACGGCAGAATATGGCCGAACGGCACGAAAGATAGCAAAAAACGCGCTATCCTCCCGGTCGTGCGGGACGCCGGATCCCAAGGAGACCCATAGCCCCGAAAATTACCACTAATACCGGTGCCGGATGTCGCGTTTTTATGAATCTTGCGGACTTGGCACGACTCTCTGGCCGCGCGAAACCACTTCACTACCCTGATTGTTCCCGTGCTCTACCGTGCAGGGTCTAGCCGACCGCCTCGGTGCTGGCGAGCTTCTCTTCGAGTTTGCTCATCAGGACATCAAAGCCCTTCTTGCGCACCACGCTCTGAAAGGATCGAGCGTATCCCGCCACCGTGCTGACATCATTGAGGATGATATCCGCCACCCACCATTTCTTGTCGTGATAGAGGAGCTTGTAAACGACGGTTGCAGGCTCCTCCTTGTAGGTAATCGTCGTGTTTACCGTGGCAGTATCGGCGTTGACGGTGATCTTGCCGTAACTCACCGGGGACTTGTAAACCTCGAGGTCGCCGACGCTCTGTGAACGCACGATTCCGCCAAAGACCGAAACGAAATGGTCGCGCTGTTCTGCCGTGAGCGGCTCCCAATGGGATCCGAGGGCCGCGGCGCCCATTGCGCGAAAGTCGATTTCGTCGTTGATCAGGTCTTTCAGCTTCTCCTTCTCCTGTGCGTCGACGTCGCCCCCGGACAAAACCTTCTTGATCTCTGCATCTCGCGATCGCAGCAGGTCCATGATCTCCTTCTGCTGATTCTGCGCGGATGCGGTACCCGCGAGAAGCGAAAGGCAGACGACGCCGAGGAGCGAAAGCGATCTCAGGAATTTCAGAGTGTTCATGATTGAGTACAGTCCGTAAAAATAGTATTCACCGCCTGAGGGAGGGTGGTCACCACAGCCCGATCAGGAGAGTAGTGCCGTATTAGTCAACAAGTGTGCCACCGCGAATCGCCGAAACCAGCGTGCCAGTGGACTTGAGGAGTTGAATGACGGCGACGTTGTAGTCGCGAACCGTCTGGTGCCGGGTTGCCTGCAGCCCCAGGTTCGCCTGGACAGCCTTGACCAGATTCTCGGTGTCGCCAAGGTCGAGGTCGAAATTTATCGATTCGGTCTGCAGCCATTCACGGCTGATGCGGAGGGCTTCCTCCTGGGCCTCGACTGCCGCACTGGCGATGCGCACCTGCCGATAGGCCTGCTCTACCTCGAAAAGCACAAGTTGTCGGCCTGCGTCGAGTTGGAATTCGACCTCGTCGCGCTCGGCCTCGGCTTGTCGGATCTTCGCCTTTGTCTGAGCGAAATTGAGGTTCTGGCGCACGCCGATCCCCGCTTCGAGGCTCTGCCCGCGCAGTTTGTCGCCGATGTACGGGTTCGGCTGACGGTAGCGATCGGGCGTGTAGCGATACGAATACGAGGCGCCCGCGAACAGTTTGGGATACAGACCAGACCGTGCGACGGACACAAGTGCGGAACGCGCTGTGAGTCCGGCCCGCCCTTTCTGCAGTTCGGGCCGGTTAGACAAGGCCATGGCCTGATAGTTTGTGAGCGAATCGAGCTGAAACGGAATCATCTCGAGCGACTCGGCCGCGGGCGACAGCGTAAGGCTATCGGCGAAGAAGAGCTGCCGGCGCAGCGCTGTCCGGGCGGTCGCGAGCTTCTCGCGCACCTCGACGACGCGGCGGTTGAATTCCTGCTCGGTTATCAGGACCTGAAAAAGATCGGCGTCGTCAACGCCTTCTTCGCCTTCGTCGAGCAGGCGGCGGATCTCTCGTTTCGCACGATCGACGATTGATCCCGCCTCGCCGGTTAGTCGCTCGAGGGCGTCAGCAAGGACGAGGTCGTAGTAAAGGCCGGCGGTTCGAGCCGCAACCTCTTCAGCCTTGCCGGCGGTTGTCGCTTCCTCGACGGCAACGCCGGCACCGGCGGCCCGGATTGAACCCGACAGCTCACCCCACGTGTAGAGTGGCTGAAGCAGCTTTGCCTCGACGCGGTTGAACAGGTGGAAGGAGTTCCAGTCGTTGCGGACTGCGGGGTCGAGGTACAGCTGGTCCGTCGGAACGTCGTTTGGGTTCGTCACGCCGGGCGCGGGCGCGTGCGCGGTTGTGACGGTGAAATCCGTCAGGAATCGGGAGGCGCGGGCGAGGTCCATGCGCGCGACGGCGTAGTTTTCATTTGCCGCGCGCTCCGACATTTCCGGGCTTGCTTCGAGCGCCCGGAGCACCGCATCCTGTGCCGTCACCTTCAGGGTGTCACGCGCGTGGTCCTGGGCGACAGCGGGGACTGCTGCCAGACTGGCAAGCAGCAGCGACAGACGTAGCGCGGTTGGGTTCAAGAAAGCGTCGGATTCGATGATCGAAGGCGGAGTGCAAACAACCAACATCGTACACAAACCGTTCCCGTCACCGGGGCCGCCGGTAATCCGTACCTTGGTTTGCAGACCAGTTATACCACTTCTTCAATGAGATCGGGCCAGGCACAGTCACTCGGTGACGTCTTGCGGGACGTCATTTCGCGGATGGGGATCCGCCGCAAACTCGACGAGGCGCGGATGATCGACGCGTGGGGAGAGGTGGCGGGGCCGCAGGTGATCGCGGTGACGCACAGCGTCTGGGTCAAGGGACGCAAGCTCTTCGTGAAGGTCACATCGTCCACCTGGCGCCACGAACTGAATCTCCAGCGCAGCCAGTGGAAGGACCGCCTGAACCGACACCTCGAGGGCGAGTTTATCGAGGAAGTCATCTTCCGGTAGCGACATCGAGGAAGTCATCTTCCGAGAGCCGCTCAGTCTTCGTAGCGCGCGAAGATCACCGACGTGTTGTGCCCGCCGAACCCGAACGCGTTGCACATCCCGATCCGCGTGT
>JAGQWL010000290.1 GCA_020437385.1 Bacteroidota bacterium | reverse complement strand
GATCGATCGCGACGTCTCCTACGGTCAGGACCGCCTGTTCATCGAAGACAGGTTGCCAGGTGGAGGCGCCGTCGTTCGATCTGAAGACGCCTCCTGTGGCTGCGGCTGCATAGACGATTTCGGGATTCTTCGGATTGAATTCAATGTCGACGATCCGGCCACCAATATTGGTGGGGCCAAGGAAGGTCCACTCGCTCGAGGTTTTTCCCAGGCGCTTGAGACGGCTGCGCTCATCAAGTGCGCGACGCATCACATCTGCGTCGGCCTGGTAATAAGGCCAGGTACGCTGCAGCCAATGCCATTCGGACGGACGTCGGAGTCCATCTTCGTCAGCAGTGGCAGAATCTGAAGCAGACCGCGGGTTGGGACGTTCCCGAAGTGAGATCAGAAAGACCGCCGCTATCGTGAGCAGGCCGCCGAATACAGTGAAAACAACGCGTCGAGTCATCTACGGCAGCCGGACATCGGAAAAACCTACTCGATTACTCCACACGCGACACGTGGGCCCGCTGCACCGCTTGGTTGCGACGTCAGGTCGTCCATACCCCCGTGCACGATCACGGCCCGCCCAACAATCGACATCGGTCCGCTGAGCGAAAGAACCGGATCGACGCGATCGAGGTGTGCGTGCCCTTCTGAATCAGCCGTTACGTTTCCGAGATCTCCAGCGTGGCGCATATCGGCGTCATTGTCAGGCGCCCCGTGCGGGGTCGTGCCGTTCGAGAAGTGGCCACCGGCAGACGAGCCGTCGGGAGCGGAGCAGTCACCGTTTTCGTGCACATGAAATCCGTGTTTTCCCGACGCCAGACCGGTGACATCGGCAATCACACGCACTCCATCATCAACCTTGATAAAGCGAACTGATCCCCGGACAGAATTGCCTTCAGTAGGATTGAGTACAGCCGTCGCCGAATCAGGTGCGTTCGTGGATACCATTTCGTTTTCAGGCATCGCATCCGAAGAAGAGGGCTCCTGCGCATCATCTGCCCGCTTCTGCGCACAGCCTGCAACGGTGATCATAAGAACGGCGAGAACGGGGAAGAACGAACGATACATACCTGACAGAGAGGGAGTTGTACAAAGTGGGTTAGGCTGAGCCTTCGTATTTTCACCGATCGATACCGCTACGGTTCCACTTTCGACCGCATTAGTTCACTCATCGTTCGGATCCTTGCAATGGACATACTTCACGCCGACGGCGTAGGCAAGCGTTTTGGCAGGTCGTGGATCTTTCGGAATGTTACGATTTCCGTTGAATCTGGCGACAGCCTTGCCATCACGGGGCGAAACGGATCCGGCAAGTCCACATTGCTGAAGATGCTTGCGGGCCTGTTGCGACCCACGTCCGGAAGTGTATCGCTTGCGCTCGGTGACCGGCAGTTGGATATCGACCAGCACATACTGAACGTCGGCTATGCGGCGCCCGACCTGAGCTTCTACAAGAAGATGTCTGCGGAAGAAAACCTTCAGCTTGTGACGCGACTCCGCGGCGACAGGCCCGACGATCGTCGGGTCCAATCGTTGCTCGAACAGGTTGGCCTGCGCGGGCGCGGTAGCGATCTTGTCGGCGGTTTCTCTTCCGGCATGCAGCAGCGGATGCGAATAGCTGCGGCCATTCTTCACTCACCACGTGTCCTGATTCTTGATGAGCCTTTTTCGAATCTCGACTCTGAAGGCGCGCTGATCGTCAGGAGTGTGATTGAGTCACAGATCGAGGGCGGGGGGATTCTCTTGTTGGCGACCAATAGCGCGGAGGAGGCAGCTCTTTGCCGCGGCTCATTCGCGATTCCCGAAGGATAGTGCCTCCGTGGTTGCTCAGACCCGGGCGAAGCCGACGCCGGCAACTGTTACGGAGCGGACCCCCGATTCCTTCAAGACCCGGGCGGCGCTGCAGACCGTCGACCCGGTTGTGATGATATCATCAACAAGGAGCACATTGGCTCCGACGGGCACCGGATTTCGTCCGACTCCGAACGCGTTTTCGACGTTTTCCAGACGGCTCGACATTGAAAGCCCGGTCTGGGATCTCGTTCGTCGGGTGCGAATCAAGGCGCTTGCGTCAAGGGGCATCTCCAAAATGCTCTGGATCCCCAACGCGATGGTTTCGCTCTGGTTGTATCCTCTATCGTGGAATCGGGAACGGTGGAGTGGGATCGGGACGATCAAATCGAACTGCGCGCCGCCTGATTCGCGGATCTCCCTTCCGGCAATTCGACCCATTATTTCGCCGTAGTACGGGCGGTTACCGTACTTGAGCTCGCGGTGAATCTGTTGCACAGGGCCGTTCTTTTCAAATATCCAAAGGGCGAACGCGGCGTCTACGGCAGGTTCAGGGTTCTTTGCGGCAATATGCCGAATAACCTCATCAACCAACGGACGATCGAGCGATTGACAGCAGGACATGCAGAGAGGCACTCGCTGACTGGCCATGCCCTTGCATACGATGCAACGAGGCGGATACACGAGATCTACCGCGTCCGAGACAACGGACCGTACAGCGTAGCAGAATCCGTCCAGGTTTTGGGTCATCGTCCTACAAGTTGGCAGTGCGTGACGAGTATAATGAGCTGAGAAGGAATGACACCTCCACGGTGCTTTCGTAACCGGGCTGAATCCTCATTGCAGATGCACACGTCAATTTTGAAATGCGAAAATTGCGTGTAACCTCAACGGCAACAATGTCGTAGCAGGAAATGATTAAGCACGGAATCAGGTTGGTTGTTCGCAGATATACAAGCTCAATCGGTTCAGGTCGTGCCGTATATTGAAGCGGTCCCTGCAAGTATGACAGGAGCCGTGCGTCTGGCATGTTGATTGAGTCGTTTTTTCGGATGATTCGGCGGAGGCTCCGGTCTTTCGGGAGTTTGTCTTGCAGACGGGATTCTAACACAAGAGGGATTACATGACAGGTAGACAACGACGCGGCATGGTGATCAAGAACACGAATGCCACGCCGGTTTCGGTTCAGATGACGACCCGAGCGATCCTGCTCCGTCCAGGAGATGAGGAAATGGTGACGGCGGAGGAGGTGCAGGATGCCGGCCTTCGTGATCATCTGCAGGTCCGATCTGTTTCGATCGTTCGGCCGACGACGGAGGAAGAGGAGATCCAGCTCAAGGAACGACTCGATGCAATTGTACCGAACGAAAGCTGATACATGGCACGGATACTTGCAGTAGAGTCGTGGTACGGTGGTTCACATCGGAACTTTCTGGACGGGCTGATTGCGCATTCGCGCCACGAGTTTCAGACCGTAACAATGGCGAACCGGTTCTGGAAGTGGCGTATGCAGGGCGGGGCGGTGACGCTTGCCCGGAAAGCCAATCAGATGGTCGCATCCGGTTCCAAACCGGACGTCATTTTTGCGACGGACATGGTGAATGTGCCCGCGTTCCTCGCACTTACCAGACCGGAGTTGTCGGATGTCCCGATCGTGCTGTACATGCACGAGAACCAGCTTACCTATCCGTTGAGCCCAGGAGAGGAGCGAGACAATACCTACGCCTACATCAATTACCTGTCCTGCCTTGCCGCGGATGCGATAGTCTTTAACTCCCAGTTCCACTTTGACGAATTCATCGAGGCACTTCCAATCCTGTTGCGCGCGTTTCCTGATTACACGCATCTGAACAGTGTACAGGAGATTCGAGAGAAGTCAACCGTGCTGCACCTCGGCATGGATCTCGAACGTCACGACAAGTACGCCGCGAATTACTCCCGACACCAATGGGGCCCGGGAATGCAGCCCCCGATTGTCCTGTGGAACCAGCGATGGGAGTATGACAAAAATCCCGAAGGATTTTTTCGGCTCATGAATCGGCTGGACGATGCAGGCTACAAGTTCAGGCTGATTCTCGCCGGTGAGCATTTTGAAGAGCAGCCATACGAGTTTGATCGTGCATTTAAACGGTACGCAGACCGGATATTGCATTACGGTTATGCCGAGAACTTCGAGGAGTACAGCAACCTGCTGCATCGATCGGACATCGTGGTGTCGACTGCGGTGCATGAGTTCTTTGGGATCGCGATTCAGGAAGCTATCTATTGCGGATGCCATCCGTTGCTTCCCAACAGGCTCAGCTATCCGGAACTGATCCCGAGGTCGCTGCACCATCCGCTGTTGCATGCACCCGCGCTATATGAGGACGAGGAGGAGCTCTTCAAGAGCATGTGTGATATTCTTTCCGGGAAGGAGAGGCCACTTCCGCTGGAGACACTCCGGTCGATTGCCGCTGACCGCGATTGGCGGATTCATGCTGAGAGTTATGACTCGTTGTTTGATGATGTGATGCATCGGGTTATGGTATAGCATTTGCAATCCGTGCTCGAAATCACACGTAGATGAACGTAGTCAGTCTCGCCCGTACACTCGAGTCCAAATTCGGAGCGTCCCGATTCGTGGATCGCTTCATCAATTGGTATGTATGGGACCACGACCGGCCGCATTCGATTCCCGGTCTCTTTATGGTCGCGGGACGACCGCGGTCTGGTACGACACTTCTGGGTGCATTGCTCGGCAATCATCCCGGCCTGACGCTCTTGTTAGAGCCCTACCGAAGCTTCTGGATGTCCGGTACCATCAAGCACGATGACAGGTTGTGGCGAGGACATCCAACGGATACGGTCCGCAGGATAGCCAGGAGCGGCCTGCCTGTCGGCGTGAAGGAGACAGACTTTCCGGCTGGGGAGGAGTGGAGTAACCACGAGTTTCTGGAGGCCGCCGTTTCCTCGGGTATTCCGGTGGTTTACATCGTCCGTGATCCGCGAGACGTATGGGTCAGCACCCTTGAATACCTTGGACTCGCCGAGGACGCTCTACCGACACAGCGATTTTGTGATGCGTGGAATCTGAGTGTCGAGTTCGGACGGACGTGCAGATGCTTCGTCAGCTACACCGACCTTGTCGCTGACACGGAAACGACGATGCGTCGGGTGTGCGACGCGATTGGTGTGGCCTTCGATCCGGTGGTGACGACGCCGGCGCGTCGCAGCGGCGTGGGCGATAGCAAGGCAATGGCTGGTAAAGCAATTTCGACCAATTCCGTTGGCCGCTACAAGTCGCTCCTCGAGCCTGAGGCGATTGATCGGATCGAGGTCGCCTGTGGGGCGGAAATGAGAAGCCTTGGCCTCCTGCCGTAGCCGCGCCGGCTAGAGCCGGCCAAACAACTGACGCAGCCTGAGTTCCCACACTTTCGCAGCCGCTTCCCGGACGATCGCCTTGCTCATTTTCGATTGCCCCTCCGTTCGTTCGGTGAAGACGATGGGCACCTCGATGATGCGAAAACCCTTCTTCCAGGCGCGATAGGTCATCTCGATCTGAAATGAGTATCCGTTCGAACGAACGCGATCGAAGTCGATGGCAGCCAGGACGTCGCGATGGAAGCACTTGAATCCCGCAGTCACATCCTGAACAGGCAGCCCGGTGATCATGCGGGTGTAGACCCCGGCGAAGTAGGAGAGCATGAGGCGGGACAACGGCCAGTTCATTATGCGAACGCCGTCTTTGTATCGGCTGCCGATGGCGAGATCAGCCTCGCCTGCGGCAACCGGCGCGATCAGTTTCGGCAGATCCTTCGGGTTGTGCGACAAGTCCGCGTCCATCTCGCAGATGTAGGCATAACCCAGGTCGCGCGCCGAGCGAAATCCTTGCAGATACGCAGACCCCAGGCCAAGTTTTGAACCTCTTTCAATGAGATGTACGCGACCCGGGAATCGCTCAATGAAGTTCGCGACAATTTCTGCCGTCGAATCAGGAGAGGCGTCATCCACGATGAGGGCGTCGACGCGGGGGGTCAGCGCAAGAACGCGGTCCAGAATAGCCGCGATGTTCTTTGCTTCGTTGTAAGTCGGAATGACGACGAGAGACGTTTCCAAGGCACTCGATTCACTGTGGCCCGCCAAAATACGACAATCGTGCAGTTCGATC
>JAGQWL010000289.1 GCA_020437385.1 Bacteroidota bacterium | reverse complement strand
TCGACCCCGTCACGATGACGATTCAGGCCGATGTCGGCAATGGCGATCGCGCCAGCTTTCAGGTTTTTGCGGGCACGCAGTACTACGACCCGGGATTCACTTTCGGTGATATCTTTTCTCTCCTGTTTGATGTCGAAGACTCCGGAAGCACGCGAACGATCGAAGGCCGTCCCTATCCGGACTTGTGGTACCTGACCACGAATTCTCCTGAGCTCATCGATTCGTGGAACGCGGCGGGTCAGCCGGGAGACATGTGGAACCTGCCTGCGCGAGAGCGAACCTTCCTTTCGATGGTGAGCCCGCCGCTGAATCCGGATCCAACGGTGAACCTGGCGACGTTCTCTCGCGACCTCCGATCGATTGTGGTCAGTGCAGCGCCCTCGGGCGGCTTCCCGATTCTGTCGGTGCGGGCACACGTGAAGATTGGCGGCATCGAGCAGGACATCGACCTGATCCGTCCCGACGGTTTTCCATTCTTCGTAACTCCGCAGCCGTTCCCATCGGAAGCGAGTGCCAGCGGGACGGTGGTCGTCACAGACGCGTCGGGTGAATCGGTCACACATCCGATTGCGGTTCCGTTCAGGGTGAACGATACCTGCCTGTCCGTGGCGAGCGGTCCCTCGCGCCTCCCCAAACCAGGAGGTGAATACACGCTCTTCATTAACGGCGACCTTGATCAGCCGGCCCTCGCCTGGTGCACGTTTTACTCTGAAACCGGCTCCCAGCTTGCAACGCCGAAGACGAACTTCTGGATCGATCGGTCCACGCCGGACAACGTGTTCCTGATGGACGTGAAAATGACCGATGCGAACACCGCTGTCGCCGTTGGTGGAAACGCCCCGAATACCAAGGGGGTCGTGTACCGGACGGCGGATCGCGGCCGAACCTGGACGTCACTGGAGACCGAGCATCCGCTGAAAGGCGTTGACTTTGCTCGTGACGGGATCCACGGAACGGCAGTGGGTGAAACAGGCACGATACTTCTGACCAGTGACGGTGGCAAGACCTGGCGGCCGAGTCAGTCGAGCGGCATGGGAGAAGAAACGTTGCATGCAGTCCTCTACGTCTCGCCGGATACGGTATTTGTTTTCGGCGACGCCAACGCCATGTCGACGGATGGCGGCTCAACGTTCTCGACAATCGAGGTCGTGCAATTCTTTGGCGCGCGGGATGCGGCGTTCAACCCAAAGACGCGAACCATCGTCGTCGCGGGTTACGGCGAATCGTACGATGTCTGCCGGAGTACCGACATCGGTGTCAATTGGGATTGTGTGAAAGCCGGCTACATGCTCGACGTCACCCAGAACGGAGATTCGGCCTGGGTCGTGACCGGCGACGGCGCGGACATGGTCAGATCAGACGACGACGGCGTAACGTGGACGCATTTTGATCTCGGTAACGAATCGAGTCTCGACGCGGTCCAGTTCATCGGAGAGAGGACAGTGCTCGGGCTTCGACGCACGCAGCTCTACCGATCGGACGACGCAGGCGCAACGTGGACTGAAACGGAATCGGCCGTTCGGCAGGACGGTGGCGTGAATCTCGAAAGAATGAGCATGTTCAACGCAAACATCGGCATTGCTGTCGGAGACGCGGGGCACGTCGTGTTTACCTCGTCGGGAGGCGGCATGCCCGTGACGACGACAGGGACGGAAGACGGAGGAGGCCGCGACCTCGAAATTAATCCGTCCGCTCCGACGCTTTCACAGAATTATCCGAACCCGTTTGTCGGCGAAACCACGTTGGGCTTCGATCTACCGCAGACGAGCACGGTCTCTCTCGCAGTTTTTGATCTGCTTGGTCGGAAGGTGTCGAACCTGATTTCGGACGAGGCCCTCCCGGCCGGCCGTCACGAGTTCAGGTTTGATGGTGGCAGGCTTGCGCCGGGCGTCTATTTCTATCGACTTCGTTCGGGAGATGCGTCCGTCACGAAGCGGATGGTCGTTGCGGCTCGCTGAAGTCCTTTTTGAAAGGCCGTACAGCGACCGACGTTGAGACGACGAACAACGAACTCAGTGGCATGGCGATGGCAGCCACCAGCGGGGTGACGAATCCGAGAATTGCCGCGCTGCCTGCGACGACATTGTACGCAAGAGAGACGCGGAGATTTCGACGGATGAGCCGCAGGGTGCGCTGACCGAAGGTGATCAGGTCGTCGGCTTTCGCACCGGCGTGTCTCGGCACGAAGATGTCTGATGCGACGAGAACAGGCGCGTTGTCGTTGCCCACCGCCACGCCAACATCGGCGGTTCGAAGTGCGGTGGCATCGTTGGCGCCATCTCCGATCATCATGACAACCTCGTGTTCGTGCCACGACTCGACCAGTCGCCGTTTCTCTTCGGGGCCGACTTCGCCGTATGCGTCGTCGGCCGGAATTCCAACCTGCTCTGCGACCCGATCCACGACTGATCGATGGTCGCCGGAGAGTAGTCGAACGTTGAGGCCCGCATTCTTCAGTTTGGAAATTTCATCCCGGGCACCGGGTCGGATCTGGTCGCCACATCCGGCAGCGGCGACAGTCGTGCCGTCGACAGCAATCGCAATCGGCGTGAACCCTTCCGACGCAATCGCCGCGACACGCGCGGAGAGTTCGTCCGTCATTCCGGCGATTTCGGCAATCCAGGTCGGGCTCCCGACCGACACGGCGCGACCGTCCACCAATCCGGAGATCCCACAACCCTGCACAACCTCGACCTGCGTCGTTTCCGCTCGGTCCAGATCGAGCATGCGAAGTTGCGCCTCGTTCTGAAAGGCGAGTGCGATCGGGTGACGAGAATGTCTCTCGAGTGCCGCCGTCATTGCGAACAGGTCATCGGAACCGGTGAACTCGACGACCGAAAGGTCACCCAGCGTGAGAGTACCTGTCTTGTCGAAAACGACTGTGGTGACGGCTGCCAGTCGTTCCACCGTCGCGCCGTCCTTGACGTAGATGCCTCGTCGCGCGGCTTTGCCGTTCGCAGCAGCAATCGCCAGCGGTGTGGCCATCCCGAGCGCGCACGGGCAGGAGATAACGAGAAGCGCGACGATTCGGTAAACCGCCGTTCCCGGAAAAAGAAACGCACCGAGCAGTCCGGTTACGATCGCCGCGGATAGAACGCCGACGACAAAATAGCCGGAGATTCGATCAGCGGATTGCACAACCGGCGCATCATGCCGCGTCGAGTCTTCCAGCCACTGCAGCAGTTGTCCAACACGCGTGTTGCGACCGCTTGACTCTGCGCGGACAACGAGCGGCGTCGATTGATTGATCGATCCGGCATACACAACGTCGCCAGGGCTGACTGTAACCGGTGCGGATTCACCGGTGATGACGGCGTTGTTGACACTTGATCGACCCGACAGGACGGTGCCGTCTGCCGGGACCACTTCACCGGGATCGATTCGCAGGGACTGGCCTGGTTCGATCTTATCGGAGTCGATGTAGTCCTCGGATCCATCCGCAAGCAGCACCCTGGCTGTAGAAGGGACGAGATCCAGCAACCGGGACGCTGCTTGTGCCGCCGTCCGCTGGCTCCGCGTCTGGAGCCAGCGCGCTGTCAGGAGTGCGGCGATGAGCACCGCGATGGAGTCGAACCAGACGTCGCCGCGTCCGACGACCGTCGCCCACGCGCTGTTCGCGTATCCTACGAGGATCCCAAGCGAGATCGGCGTATCGATGTGGAGTTTCTTCAGCGACCGATTGCGGATCGCGATCTTCAGGGACGCCGCTGCGGTTCGGAAAAAGACCGTTCCGCCGAAGGCCAGTGAAACTGTCGCGATTGCAAGGCTGGCCCATCGCGCGCCCATCGCAAGCAGGCGGTCGGTTTCGAGCGAAAGGCCCGAGTAGAGGGCGAAGGCGAGCAGCATGATGTTGCCGGCGAGCGCCCAGCTCACGCCTACCTTGATCAGAAGCTTTTTTTCCTGCGGCGAGGCGCCGTCCGGACGGTCGCGGCGCGGGTGGAGCTCGTAGCCGAATCGCGCGAGTGTATCGAGGAGCTTCGGTATCGAGGCACGATCGGGATCAAACTCGAACGTGAGCGTCGACTCGGGCAGATTCACGGAGGGTGCCTTCATGCCTGGCTCCTGTGCAACGACCTGTTCCGCGAGCCAACCGCAGGCGGCGCAGGTGAGTCCGTCGATCGCGAGACAGACGCGCCGCGAACCGTCGTCCAACTCCTGAGTGGATTCCCGGATGAAGCGATCGCTGGCGATCTGCTGCTTGCTGAGCGCAGAGGCGCTCGAGGGCTTTGCGGGAACGCCGACCGCCTTGTCCGCAAGATTCCGCAGTGAGTAGTAGGTGCCGTCGAGACCTGCGAGGTGGATCGCCTCGTACGCGACCGAGCAGCCGGTGCAGCAGAAACTCGTTTTCGATTTTGGCGGAAGCGGAAGGCCGCAGTGAAGGCACTTGCCTTCCGTCGCGGTTCGCTCGTTCACGCGACTTTCTGCCCGAACCTCCATCAGTTCAGGTCAATGCGTCGCGAGGAAACGAAGCGCGACGTTCCGTCCGTTGCCGTAAGGGCAAAGTCGAAAAGGCCGTGCCCGCCGAGGTCGATCGAACCGGAATAGCTGCCGGTTTTTTCGGTTGGGTCCAGACGAATGCTGCCGATTGGCTCCGCTCGCTGCGGTCTTGAAACGAGGACCGTCACCTCGAGTCCGTCGATGGCCAGGCCGTCTGCATCCGTAATGACGGCTTCGACCCGATTTGATCGATGATCGGCGGAGATTTCCGCTTCCCATCCGAGCGCGTCCGAGTCCTGGCGCATCGTCGCGAGGCTGTCCCAGGCAACTGCTTCCGCATAGTAGTTGGGGATGACCTGCACCCCGCCACGGGCGTTGGCAACGACGAGTGTGCCGACCGCAACCGTGATGTTGCTGAGAAGCAGCAGGATGATGGCCGCCGGCCAGACGATGTTGGGGGGTAAACGTTTCACTGTGCTACCGGGTTGACGGTCCGAGCAAGGTGAAGTTGGCCTCTCGCGTTGTTCCGTCCGAGAAGTCGAACTCCAGAGTGAGGCTGCGGACGCCGTTTGAAATTTCGTTTGCCGGCACGAGGACGAATGCCTCGGTGCGCTTCATCTCACCTTTTTCAAGTTCGATCGGCATGGTTCCGACGATGCGCAGTTCGGCATTCGCAGGGTCGGTGATTCTAACCGTGTAGGACTGCGATTGCCCCGTCTGGTTGCGGACGCGGAAGCGGAGACGGTTGGTGATCGTTCCGTCGTTCAGCTGGTCGTAAGTCGTTCCAACGACGCGTCCGACGTTGATATCGTATGAGTTGCGTGACGCGAGCGTGAAGCCGAACGCCGTCCACACGGCAACGAGCAGCAGCGTGTAGATAACGGTGCGCGGACGGAATTTGCGTGTTCGCTGACCGGCCAACGAATTCTCCGATGTGTACCGGATGAGGCCTCGCGGCTTGCCGATGTTGTCCATGATGGAGTCGCAAGCATCGATACACTGCGTACACGCGATGCATTCCATCTGCAGACCCTGGCGAATGTCGATTCCCGTGGGACAGGTTCTGACGCAGGCGGCACAATCGATGCAGTCACCCTTGGCAGGGATCGTGCCGGCGGCTTCTGCGGCGAGCGCCTTCTTGCCGCGCTTCGCACGAGGTTCACCGCGGACCGGGTCGTAGGACACGATCATGGAATCGGGATCGACGAGAACCGACTGCATTCGCGCATACGGGCACGTGATGGTACACATCTGCTCGCGGAAGTAGCCGAAGTCGAACAGAATGAGGGCCGTTGTCCCGGCCATCACCACAAACGAACCGGAGTGCTCCAATGGGGAGCGCGTGAGCCACTGGCTGAGGTCTGCCCATCCGACAAAATAGGCGAGGAACACATGGGCGAGGGCCAGCGACACAACAAGATAGACGCCGAAGCGAAGTGATCGTCGCCAGAGGCGGTCGAATGACCAGGGGCCCTGGTCACGCCGTGCGCGGACGTGTTCGGGCCCCTCGATCAAACGTTCGATAGGTCGATAGACGTATTCCAGGTAGACCGTCTGGGGGCAGCCCCATCCGCACCAGACGCGCCCGAGCAGCGCGGTGGCCAGGATGACGGTCAGTAGAACACCTACCATGAAGAGGAGCAGGACGAAAGAGTCGGTCGGGTAGAACGTCACGCCAAAAAACGTGAACTCTCGATGCATGATGTCGAGCAGAACGGCCGGCTTTCCGCCGATCTTGATGATCGGCAGTGCGACGAAGAGCGCGATCAGTCCCCATGCGACCACAAGTCGCTGGGTGTAGAACTTGCCCTTGCTCGGCGTCGGGTACAGCCAGCGCCGCTTTCCTTCCTTCGACAACGTCGACAGGACGTCCTCTGGAGATTCCAGAATGGCCTCTGTCGGATCGATACCGTCTCTGACTTCCATTGCCTCTTCTAGTACTGCTACTAGCTTTGGTACTTCAACTGGTTGGCTCGACGAGATCACCCTGGGGTTCCTTGGCTCCCGCCGGGTTCGTTCCCTGGATCGAGCGGATGAATGCGACGAGGCTTGCGCGCTGGTCAACCGTGTAGACGGCCTCCCATGGCGGCATGCCCTTGTCGAGGACACCATTCGTAATGGTATTATAAATGTCGACGTTCGTTCCACCGTGGATCCAGTACTGGTCGGTCATGTTCGGACCGATCAGCCCCTGGCCCTCTGGACCGTGGCAGGCCGCACATTGTGCAACGAACAACGCCTTGCCTTCTTCGACCTTGGACGGATCGTCTGCGACAGCAGCCAGCGACGCTTCGTCGATCGTGATTTGCGGATGCTCCTTTTCCCACGCCGCACGAACCGCCTCGAGATCGCTCATACTCTGATTGAGGTCGTCTTGATAGTCGTCGACGAAGTCCATGAAGAAGAAGCCCACGTAATACACGAGGGAGAAGACGATGGTCGCCCAGAAAATTGCGCTCCACCAGAACGGCATCGGATTGTCGTACTCTCGAATGCCGTCGTAGCGGTGATCCGCAATCAGGACATCTTGTCCTTCGGCGTTTTCAGGCACAGGATTGTTTTCAGTGCTCATTGTCATTTTCTGTTTTGCCCAGAACTTCGATATCGTCGTTCAGGGGAAGTCTTTCCGCGTGTTCGATCTCTTTCTTCGAGTAGAACACGACGCGAAGCAGGATTAGGACGAATGCGACCACGAACGCGATAAGTCCGATCAACGGCAGTGAACCGCTGGCGATGTCCCGGACAACTTCTTTCATCATGGCCGTACCCTCGTTTGCTAGTTGGTCCCGGACGGAACGTCACTGATGCCCGCTGCGGCGGTGCTTGCGGACGAACCCTTTATGTCCGTGCCGAGTCGCTGCAGGTAGGCTACGATCGCGACGATCTCCTTGCCTTCCAGATTCGCCGGCCCGCCGGAAGCGACAACGTCCTGCGCGATCGCGGCGGCCTGTCGCTTCGCGTTGTCTGCGGCAGATGCGATCTCCTCGTCACTGTACGGGACGCCGAGGGTTTGCAGCGTCTGCATCTTCCTGCCGATGCCGTCGAAGTTCAGGTCCTGCTTCTGGAACCAGGTGTAGCGCGGCATGATCGACTTCGGGCTCGTCGAGCGAGGGTCGTCGAAGTGCCGCACGTGCCAGAGGTTCGGGTACTTGCCGCCAACCCGGTAGAGGTCGGGACCCGTCCGCTTCGATCCCCAGAGGAACGGTCGTTCGTAGATGGTTTCGCCAGGCTTGACGTATTCGCCGTAGCGTTCGATCTCCTGCCGGAAGGGGCGCACCATCTGCGAGTGACAGTTGTTGCAGCCTTCCCGGATATAGATATCGCGACCGGCGAGTTCGAGCGGCGTCCACGGCTTGACCGTTTCGATCCGCGGGATATTGCTCTTTACCAGCACCAGCGGAAGGAACTCCACGATGCCGCCGACAAGAATGGAGAGCGTGACCAGGATGGTGAACACCAGCGGCCAGCCTTCGATCTTTCGGTGTCTTCCGGATGTTTCGATAAACCTTTTCATGGTGACTATGCGCTGTAGGCTGATGATGGAAGTGCGAACGCCGGATCGGGAAGATCCTTGGGCGCCTTTGCGATGGTCTTCATCACGTTGAAGGCAAGCAGGAGCGTGCCCGTCAGGTAGAGCGTGCCGCCAACCATTCTGACCCAGTACATCGGGATAATCTGAACGACGGTTTCGATGAAGTCGGGATAGGCGAGCCTGCCCGTTTCATCGAATGCACGCCACATCAGTCCTTGCGTAATGCCACTCGTGTACATCGAAAAGACATACAGCAGCATGCCGATCGTTCCGATCCAGAAGTGCGTGGTCGCGAGCTTCTGGCTCCAGAGCTCGGTTCGCCACAGTTTCGGAACGAGCCAGTAGATCATGCCGAACGTCATGAATCCGTTCCATCCCAGCGCACCGGCGTGGACGTGTCCGATCGTCCAGTCGGTGTAGTGGCTCAGCGCATTCACGCTCTTGACCGAGAGCATCGGCCCTTCGAACGTGGACATGCCGTAGAACGTGATGCCGATGACGTACATCTTCAGCACGACGCTGTCGCGCAGCTTGTGCCAGGCGCCGCGCAGTGTGAACAGACCGTTGATCATGCCACCCCAGCTCGGCATCCAAAGCATGACCGAGAAGGTCATCCCAAGCGTCGTCGCCCATTCAGGCAGTGCGGTGTAATTGAGATGGTGCGGGCCGGCCCAGATGTAGATGAACACGAGGCTCCAGAAGTGGATGATCGACAATCGGTATGAAAAGACCGGTCGTTCAGCCGCCTTCGGCAGGAAGTAGTACATCAGCCCGAGAAAAGGTGTCGTCAGGAAAAACGCCACCGCGTTGTGGCCATACCACCATTGAATGAAGGCATCCTGGACGCCCGCATAAATCGGGTAGCTCTTCGTGAGCGACACCGGCAGGGCCAGGCTGTTGCCGACGTGCAGAACGGCTACCGTGATGATCGTCGCGATGTAGAACCACAATGCGACGTACATGTGCTTCTCCCTGCGATTCTTCAGCGTCAGGAAGAAATTCGCTCCGAATACGATCCACACGACGGCGATGGCGATGTCGATCGGCCATTCAAGCTCGGCGTATTCCTTGCTCGTCGTGATGCCGAGGGGCAGGGTCAGGGCCGCGGAAACGATGATTGCCTGCCACCCCCAGAAGTGGAAGAGGCTCATCGCATCGCTGAACATCCGGGCCTTCACCAACCGCTGCGTCGAGTAGTAGATCGCGGCGAAGATTGCGTTACCGGCGAACGCGAAAATAACAGCGTTGGTGTGGAGTGGGCGAAGACGCCCGAAGGTCAGATACTGGCCGAGATTCGCACCACGGAAGGGAAGCTGCAGTGCGATGATGACGCCGACCAGCATGCCGACCACGCCCCACAAGATAGTGGCAAGTACGAAGTACCGGACGATCCGGTCGTTGTACGAGTTTATATCGATCTCAGCGGATCCCTGGCGTGCATTCGCTTGCACACCTGAGGCCGCCTCGGTGTTGTGTGTAGTCATGGCAGGTACGTTATCTGGAAAATCCAGGGAGGAACATCGAACGAAATAACGGCGGATACATGTACCGCTATGCAAGCCCCGTCACGGCAACATTTGTGGGGCCTATCACACCCGAAAGGTAGGGAATCCCCCTACACTCTTCAGGAGCAGACGAGATTAATAACAACCGACAGGACAAGCCGGTCAGATGTCTTTTACAACAGACTCGGCACCCTCCCGCGGCGTCGGCGGGGGAGGTGTGGCGTACCCGATTCGGAGGATCAGTTGGGGCACGTCGTGTCCAACGGCGTCGGCCACTGCCTTACGTGTGTCTTCGTAGTGCATTGGCTGATTCATGAATGACGCAAACAGGCCGTACTCTCTGGCCGTCAGCAGAATTCTGTCGATTGCCTGACCAGCGGAGAACCAGCTCGGGACCGTGTCCGAAGTTGTCGAAAGAACCGCAAGAGCCGGCGCCTGCATGGCCGGAACGCCAGGGTCGACCGACTGCGACGCCCATTCTCCGAAGGCAAGGACCTTATGGCTCTTCTCAACCGATCCGACCGCAGGGATATTCGAGGCGGATACCTCAATCTTGTAGGCGGAATCGTCATCGAGGCGCTTCTGCGCCTCACTGATTGCCTCCGCGATAGCTGTTCGCTCCTGTCCGTCTACGAACGTCAGGATTGCGCCTTCTGCGAGCGCCGCTCCCACGAGGCCCGCTCGCGCACCGTCTTCCACCGGTGACGTTTCGAGCTCACCGCGATGCGTCCGACGTCTCCGGATAGCCATGAACAGCTGCTCGTCCAGAGTCGAAGGTGCGATGCGCGACCCAAGTGTCACCTCGGCCAGCAAGTCCGGCTCCGCCATGTTCGGAAACGTGCGGATTCGCGGCTCAAAGCCATAATGCCGTGCAGCCGTTCGTATATGAAACAGTGCCGCGCCACAACTCATGGTGAGCTCGCGTCGATTCGGATCAAAGGCCGGCAGCGCGCGCTCGCGGTCCGCAAAGAGCAGCAGCCTTTCATCGACCACCTTGAACTTCCAGGGTTGTCGATTCAAAACGGACGGAGCGAGTACGGCAAAATTGACAAGGAAGAGCAACTGCTCTCGTGCTGTCCCGTCGTGCGGGAATTTCCACTCGTCCACGTTCCATGGATCGGCGCCCTCTCGTTCGGAGGAAGCAGATGCACGGTGGCCCGGCAGCAGTCGATCACCGATCTGTCGAAGGAAGCTCGAGCGTGAAGGTCGGCCGGGGGGCGGATCCGATTTCATGGCGACTTGTAGTGACATAACGTGCCCTCACTAATTGCATTGCAGGCGCCCGAACTCGGGTTCCACTGCTCGCATTCGGGCTCTTCCAGTTTCATGCATGTGAGCGCTTGCTCCGTTCCCGATCCGGCTGGGGTCGCGGATGAGCCGCGCATAACGCTCGGTGCCCGGAATAAAAGCCCCAACCGGGCTTCTCCGAGCACCTTGTGTAGGATACGCCCATGCAAACGCGGCATCGGTAGGCCGTATGACGCAAGAACAGGCCGGTTAATACATTACCTTTATGTAGGGGGACACCCTACAACCGGTGTAGTACTTCGATCCTACCCCCCTACACCCATGCTCTTGAAATTCGCTACCGTAAACCGACACGACTGATGGGAACGTCTGATTCATCATGCCTTCGACTCTTCTTTCAGTACTCCAGTGACCTTTGTGCGCACGTGAACAGCACGGGAACCATCCTCGATTGCAACCCCGCATTTCTTAGTGCGGCTTCGCTGAACGCCGATCAGGCGGCCGGCGAGGGGTTGGGGCAACTCGTGACCTTTGTCGGCGGAATGCCCGATATCGCTGCGGCCGCAGCTGTTCCGACCAAGTTGCGCGGAGGCTTCGCCAACGATGAATCCGGCAAGACTTACTCCTGGCGGATCGTCGGGAATCGCGAAGACGAATTTGGCGTGATCGGAAGCGACACAACGGAATTTGACCGAAGTATGTCGAATCTGGCTTCGGTCGAAAAACACCTCGCCGCCGTACTCGAAACGACGGTGGACGGAATTATCACCATCGACGACAACGGTCTGATGGTGTCCGCCAATCGCGCCGCAGAGGAAATTTTCGGGCATCGGGCCAAGGACATGATCGGCAAGAACGTGTCTTTTCTGATGCCGGAGCCGTATCGGGACGAGCACGACGACTACATCGATCGCTACATCGCCACCGGTGAAAGGCGCATTATCGGTATCGGGCGGGAAGTCAACGGGCTTCGCAAGGACGGCACCATCTTTCCGATGGACCTGGCGGTCAGCGAGGTGAAAACGACGGAAGGCCGCTTCTTTACGGGAGTTGTGCGTGATATCACCGCGCGAAGAGAGATGGAGAAGGAAATTCTCCGGATATCGGAAGAGGAACGACGGCGTATCGGTCAGGACCTGCACGATGAACTTGGGCAGATGCTGACCGGCATCGGCCTTCTTTCGCTCAGTCTGTCGAAGAAACTCGAGGAGCAGGAAATTCCGGAGGCCGAACAGCTTCGGGAGATCACGAAGTTGATAAAAGAGGCAGACCAGTACGCGCGGACGCTGGCGAGGGGACTGGTGCCCGTCGAGTTGCAGTCCAACGGGCTCTCCGCAGCGCTTGAGCGACTGACGCGGGACGCGGAAACGCTGTTTGGCGTCAATTGCACCTTCTCAGAACGCGGATCCAACATGGTGCGCGATCTGACCAAGACCGTGCATATTTATCGGATTGCGCAGGAGGCGATCAGCAATGCCTCCAAGCACGGTCATGCGTCCCGAATCCGGGTCGACCTGATCGGCACCCCGGAGCATCTCCGGCTGCGGATTCGCGACAATGGATCCGGCTTCGCCACTGACTGGCAGCGCAACGCAGGCATGGGCGTTCACATTATGCATTACCGAGCCAAGCTCGTTGGTGGTGCGTTGGATATTTCCAATCTCCCCGAGGGCGGCACGATGGTACAATGCCAGGTCCCCGTAGCACGCGGTATCGCTTCGGCCCAGGCGTCGTAAGTAGACAAGTTGACAAGAGTTCAGAAAACAAAGTAGAAAACACGTCGGGTAACGTTATGGGAATGGAAACACGAATCATGATCATCGACGATCACCCGCTCATGCGCCAGGGACTCGCCGCAACGATTGAAAGTGTTGCGGGATTCAAGGTCTGCTGCCAGGCATCGTCAGCTGAGGACGCGCTCGACGAAATGGACGAAGCGCAGCCCGATCTCGCCGTTGTCGACATCTCGCTTCCGGGTATGGGCGGTCTCGAACTGATCAAACACATGCGAAACCTCTATCCGGACATCAAGACGCTCGTTGTTTCGAGACACGACGAGGTGCTGTATGCGGAACGAGCGATACGGGCGGGCGCGCGTGGCTACGTCATGAAACTGGAAGCGGGCGAGGTCATCGTCGACGCAATCCGACGCGTCATGCGCGGTGGAATCTTCGTCAGTGACGAGATCAATGAACGGCTGCTGATGAGTATGGCATCCGGTCGATCCTCTGTGTCGCAGTCGCCGATGGAGATTCTCAGCGACCGTGAACTCGAGGTGCTCGAGCTCAGCGGAAAGGGGCTGACCACCCGGGACATTGCCGAAAGACTGCACCTCTCCGTCAAAACCGTCGAGTCGTATCGTTCGCGGATCAAGGAGAAGCTGAATCTGGGATCTGCAACGGAGCTCATGCAGCGCGCGGTTCAGTGGGTCAACAGCGAGAGTGGCGACTAGCTCCTCCGTTGCAGCCTGATCCGGGCGTGTTGTAGATTGGGTCGCATGACGACGCACCCGACATTGACGGACGGCCTGCTGGCACCGGAGCCGCTTGAGCGCGCCGATACCATTCCGTCGGCGTGGTACACTGACGCCTTCTTTCATGCGTTTGATCAACATGCCGTCTTCGCATCGACCTGGCAATATGCGGGGGCAGCCTCACGTCTGACGACTCCGGGTGACTACCTCACTGCAACCGTCGGCCGCTCGTCGGCGATCGTTGTTCAACAACAGTCAGGGACGCCCCAGGCCTTTTACAACGTGTGCAAACACCGGGGCGGTCCGTTGGCGATGGACGCGTGCGGTTCGTCGCGGATGCTGCAGTGCAAGTATCATGGCTGGACGTATCGGCTTGACGGCTCGCTGCGGGGTGTTCCGCGCTTCAACCGAACCGAACTTTTCGACAAGCGCGATTTCGGTCTGACTCCCCTCGAGACATCCGATTGGGAAGGACTGCTGTTTGTCAGGGCCGAAGGCGGCGGCCCGGCCCTGTCATCCGCCATGAAAGGAATCGCTGAGCGGATTCATCCGATGCGGCTCACGGACATGCGATTCTACCAGCGCATCACGTATGATATCGCGTGCAACTGGAAGGTCTACGTCGACAATTTTCTCGAGGGGTACCATCTTCCGCTTGTTCACCCTGAACTCTGCGACGCGATTGACTATTCGGGCTACGTCACGGAGACCGCCGCGCACTATTCACTGCAGCACAGCCCGATGCTGGGTGCGTCGGCGTATGGCAATGCTCAATCGGCCGGTGGCAACGCGTGGTACTACTTCGTCTTTCCGAATTTCATGATGAACATCCTTCCGGGCAGAATGCAGACAAACATCGTGCTTCCGCTTGCACCGGATCGCTGCCGCGTGTTGTTCGACTATTATTATCCCGCGGAAGAAATGCGAGACGACCCGGACGGTCTTGCCGTGCGTGCAGGTGCGGATCACGATTTCAGCCATCGTGTTCAGCTTGAAGACATCGAGATCTGCGAATTTGTTCAACGCGGGTTGGAGTCACCGGCATACGATCGGGGCCGATTCTCGGCCGAGACGGAAGCGGGTGTCCATCATTTCCAGGACCTGCTGAAAGCCGCCTATCGTTCCCGTCTTTCGCGCCACGGCCAATGAACTACGAGCGTGCGCAACAGATCGAAGCCCTCGGCGGCATTGTGGCTGGTTTCACGACGCGTTCGGGCGGGGTCAGCACCGGGCCGTTTGCTTCGCTGAACCTTTCCTTCTCGTCGGGAGATTCGCGGGCAGTCGTGACGGAGAACCGCAGGATTCTGGCGGAACCACTCGGGTTTTCACTCGATCAAATCGCAATCGCGGGCCTTGTCCATTCGAGCCGGGTTGCCGTGGTGACCGAGCCTGGGCTGGTTGCCGATGTCGACGCCCTGGTGACCGCGAAATCGGACATCCTGCTTTGCCTCACGGCGGCGGATTGCGCCATCGTCCTGCTCGCCGATGCCGAAAGCCGGATCGTTGGTGCGTGTCACGCAGGGTGGAGAGGCGCGGCCGGCGGAATTGTAGGCGCAACCATCGCGGAAATGCAGAGCCTGGGTACAGCACCCGCGGCTATTCACGCGTTCATCAGCCCGTGCATCTCGACTGAGTCGTTTGAAGTTGGGCCCGAGGTCGCAGTTCAGTTCGATGCGGATTTTGTTTTCACCCACAGCAGCAGTGGAAAACAGCACGTTGACCTCAAAGGCGCCATAACCCGGCAACTCGTGACCGCCGGAGTCAACGACGAGCTTATCGAGGTTCATCCCGAATGCACTTTCCGGAATACACGGAAGTACTTTTCCTACCGGGCGGAGAAGGCGAACACGGGTCGCATGATGGGATTCATCGGGATGCGTGACTGAGCCTACATCAATACGATTTCTATCCGGCGGTTCATCTTCCGCCCATCAGCCGTCAGATTGGACTCGACGGGCCTGGCGTCGCCGAACGAGACTGCGGCGATTCGATTTGGGGAAATTCCAAAGCGCTCGACAAGAAATCGCGTGACGGCCGTTGCCCGCGCCGCCGAGAGTTCCCAGTTCGTTGGGTAGGTTTTCGCCATCGCGGCTCCCGGCCTGGAGGTGTCTGCGTGACCGTGAACCCGAATTTCACCCTCTTTCAGTCGGATGACCTGATCGGCGAGGGCTTCCTCGAGGAGCTTGCGGCCGGCATCCGTCAGGTTCGCACTCGCGGGCTCGAACAGACTGTCGACAAGCTCGGTAGCAATGACGGTGCCTCCGTACTCGCAAACGCGAAGCTTGTAGTTCAACTCGACGATACGTGTCTGCAGCGAGCGGTAGTCGCGGAAGTACTGGCCGGATTCAACGCCCGAGAAGATGTTCAGCGAATCAGACAGCATCTTGACCTCGCTGGCCAGGCGCGTGTTGATTGACCGAAGCGAGTCGATCTCCTGCTGATTCGAAGTGGTTCGACCGGTCACAGCGCAACCCGACAGCTGAATCGCGGCTGACGCGGTGACAAGTGTCCAGATCACCAGGACGGATGACTGTCGTCTAACGGACGCCGTTGCAGAACGAGGGGGCATGAAGTTCGACGATGACGTGATGCGATCGAGTACTAGGAGTCCTTGGTCGGAGTTCGGTGCACGAGCGTGACGGACGACTGATCGACGCTCGTCAGGATGATTTCCGCAATGTTGACGCGCGAAGGGCGCGTGACGCAGAACAGCACGGCCTCCGCGACATCTTCGGCCGTGAGCGGCCGCGTGTCCGCATAAACGGTCGCTGCCCGTTCCGCGTCGCCGTGAAATCGCACGAGCGAGAAATCTGTTTCCACCATTCCGGGATCGACGGTCGAAACACGGATCGGCGTGCCATGAAGTTCGATCTTGAGGCCGCGCGTGATCACGTCGACCGCGTGTTTGGTGGCACAGTAGGCGACGCCGCCCTTGTAGACGTCATGTCCGGCCGTTGATCCGATGTTGATGATATGCCCTTCTGCGCGTCGGAGCATGATGGGTACGACGTGACTCGTCACATTCAGCAGGCCCTTGACATTGGTGTCGACCATGTCGTCGACATCGGACGGCTGCATGGCGTAGACGGGATCGAGGCTCCGCGCGAGCCCGGCGTTGTTCACGAGAATGTCGATATCCTGCTGATCATAGGGAATCGAGTCGAAGAACCGGGTAACGGAATCGCGACTGCGAACATCGAGTGACATCGCGTGAATCGTCGTGTCGAACTGCTTCCGAATGTCGCTTGCCGTCTCCTCCAGCACATCAAGTCGTCGGGAGCCGAGGATGAGGCTTGCACCCGCCGCCGCAAACGACCGTGCAATGGCTGCCCCGATACCTGCTGATGCCCCCGTTATTAGCGCGATTTTCCCTTCAAGTGCACTCATTACTGCCCCCGCTGTTGTCACTTGAATTTACGAATACCGAAACCAAAACCGATTCAATGCTTTGTAAACGGCATTCCGATCGCCGTCGCCTCCCGCATCGTCACACGTGCAGCCATGACACTCCATTACAGGGCACTTCCTTTTGTCGCATTGCTAGCGCTCGTTACGGGCAGTGCGTTTTCGCAGACGCCCTGTTCCTCCGGTTCTGCGGCGGGCTACCCATGCATGAACACGACCCTGCTTTCGGCGATGACGCCGATCGAACTCGGCGCCGCGCCATCTGAGGCCTCGCTCAATGATGTTTGGGGTTGGACGGATCCGGACTCCGGTATTGAATACGCGCTCGTAGGTCGAAGGGACGGCGTTTCGTTTGTCGACATTTCGGATCCCCTGAATCCACGCGTGGTCGCGAATCTGCCGACCCAGACCCGGGCGACTTCGTGGCGGGACATCAAGGTTTATCAGAATCACGCATACGTTGTCGCAGACAATGCCCTGGAGCATGGCATGCAGGTGTTCGACCTCACGCGTCTCCGTGGAATGAGTGGCGACATTCAGGTCGTTTCGCCAGATACCGTGTACTCCGGATTTGCAAGTTCGCACAACGTGGTCATCAACGAAGATTCGGGGTTTGCCTATGCGGTTGGTTCTTCAGGGGGAACGAGCTGCGCCGGCGGGTTGCACATGATCGACATCAGTGAGCCCACCAATCCGGTTTTTGTCGGTTGTCAGACGGATGCCACCATCGGTCGAGGCTATACCCACGACGCGCAGTGCGTGATCTATCACGGACCCGACACCGAACACGTGGGCAAAGAAATCTGTTTTAACGCCAATGAGGCGGGCGTCAACATCGCGGACGTGAGTGACAAGGAGCATCCGGCCACACTCTCTTTTGTCACCTATCCCACCGCGCAGTACGTACACCAGGGATGGCTCACTGAGGATCACAAGTACTACTATCAGGACGATGAGTTAGACGAGCTCCGTGCCGGCACGAATACGAAGACCATGATCTGGGACGTGACGGATCTGGACGACCCCGTCCTTGTCAAGGCCTTCGATCAGGGAACGTCCAACATCGACCACAATCTCTACGTTCGCGGAGATCTGCTTTTTGAGGCCAACTACCGCGCGGGAATGCGAATCTATGACATTTCGGACCGCGAGAACCCGGTTCTGGTGAGCTACTTCGATACCTATCCGAGCGACGACGACCCGCAATTTTCGGGTGCCTGGAGTGTGTATCCCTACTTCAATTCAGGCAATATTGTCATCAATGGCTTCGGTGGCTTCTTCATCGTCAGGACGCCCGTCCTCGCTGCGCTTGACCACGGTATCGAACCGGACGCTCCCGGATCGGTTGACGTGTTTCCCAATCCGTTCGTCGAATCTGCCACAGTTCGTGTTCGTCAGAATAGCACTGGACCTCTGAGGGTGGATGTGCACGACATTCTGGGTCGCCGAGTCGCCACGCTGTTTGATGGGGCGGTGAGAGCGGACGAAACCATCGAGCTTGACCTTGACGGCACAAATCTGCCCGCTGGTCAATACCTGATTGTTGCGACGGCACCGTCCGGTCGAGTGGTAAGGAATATGACGAAGGGGAACTGAGTCGGAAATATGGGACGTCCATCTCTGAACGGCATTCGCGGCAACCTGCGACTACAGAACCGTTTGCTGATCGTTCTGGTCGGGCTGGGCCTCGCTGTTTTGCCGGCCTGCGAACTGGTTAACAACGAAGATTCATTTGTCGATCTGGAGACGGTTGGCAACATCAGTTATTCGCGCCACGTGCAGCCGCTGCTCGACCGGGAATGCGGTGCCTGTCATGGCGGAGCAGCTCCGGATGCCGGTCTGGATCTCACTTCCTGGTCCGGCATCGTCGAGGGGTCCGATGCCGGTGGCGTCGTCGTGCCTCGTCGTGCCGATCGAAGTCCGCTCATTCAGATGCTCGATGCGTTGCAGCCAACCCGTCACCCACTCGATGTCACCAATCCTCGGGCGGGCGTGGCTCCGGACACGCTGACGGCGGTGGAAATCGCGTTCCTGAAACGCTGGGTCAACGAAGGCGCGAAGAACGACACGGGCGCCGAGCCGTACGCGGACGCGGACAGTCTGCTTTACGTTGCCGTACAGGATGACGCGTCGATCTACCAGATCGACACGCGCCGAAACGTCGTTGCCGCCATCGTCGATCTGACCGATCTCGGATACTCTGCGTCAGCGAAGCCGCACCATGTCGTGGTGGAGCCCGACGGTTCCTTCTGGTACGTCTCGTTGATCGGTGAAAGCAAGGTGCTGAAATTCGACTCCGACAACCAGGTTGTCGGCGAGGCTGACTTTGAGACGCCGGGGATGCTTGCGCTTCACCCGTCGCTGGATTTGTTGTTTGTTGGTCGATCGCTTTCGGCGCCCGCCCCGCCATCCTCCATCGGTCGAATCACGCGCTCAACGATGGCCATCGAAGAGGTGCAGGTATTGTTTCCGAGGCCCCACGCTCTTGCTGTCGATCCGGATGGCGGCTTCGTACACACGGCCAGCCTCGGTGAGAACCAGTTGATGACGGTAGAGGCGGCGGGGAGCACCGTGAGCTTTACGCCGGTCGCCGGACCCGCGCACGCCTTTGTCCAGTTCGCGGTGTCGTCGCAGCGAGACCGGATGTATGCCACGACTCAGCTCTCGAATCGCGTACTGGTGTTCGATATTTCCGACCCGGCAAATCCGGTGCAGGACAGTGCCATACCGGTCAACGCCGCACCGTGGCATCCGGCGATCACGCCCGACCAATCGGAACTCTGGTTTGGCAACAATCTCGCCAACACCATTACCGTGCTGGACCTTGACCAGCTGACGATCGCCAAGGTGATCTTCGGCAACGGCGTAGCCGGTCCGCACGGGAGTGCCGTTCGCGGTGACGGACGGTACGTGTACATTTCGAATCGAAACCTCAACGGCACGTATTCCCCGCGTCATGACTTTGGTACGAACCCACAGCCGGGGACCGTCGTTGTTATTGATCGCACGAGCCAGTCGATTGTCCGCGTAATTGAGACGGGGCCCTATGCTGCCGGGATGGGAATTCGATAGGGGGCGGGTGCTTCGCGTCGTATTCGTTCTGCTGGCGGCCGCGCCTCTTGTGTCGATTGCCGGGCCGGCCTTGGTCAGCGCGCAGCCCTCGCGCACGCCGAGCATGGCTGCACCACGCGCGATCCCCGGAACGTTCGCGCGGGAAACCGCACCCTTTCCGGTTACGGGTTTCTCCGGGAACGTCCTGCAGCAACCGTTCTTTGGCGGGTTCGACCGGCCGATTCCGCAACTTGTAGATATCGACGGCGACGGAGATCTGGACCTTTTCGTTCAGGAGGACAGTGATCGCCTTCGGTTCTTTGAGAACAAAGGCACACCAAACGAGCCGGCATTCGGTTGGGAGACGGACGCCTTCGCCGGACTTCGCGGCAGCTGGTTCCTTTTCGTCGACCTCGACCGCGATTTGGATCTGGATGTTCTCGCAGGCGTCTCGTTCGATCAGGTCGACTACTACGAAAATCTCGGGACGACGGAGATCCCGGAATACTCCGCCGCGCGGCCCGTTCTGGACGAATCCGGCGGACGACTCCTGACGGATCCGCCGATGGTTCCAACGATCCTCGATGTCGATTGCGATGGCGTTCTGGATCTGTTTGTTGGTCAGCAGGCCGGCACCATCAAGCAGTTTTCATTCGTTGAGGTGGCTGCGGATGGTGTTCGATTCCGACTTGTTACGGACAAGTTTCAAGACATCCTCGTTGCTCCGGCCGCCAAGGCGGACGGTTTCGATCAACAACATGGCGCCAGTGCCCAGGCCTTCCTCGATGCAGATGGCGATGGTGACGTCGATCTGTTCTACGGCGATTTTTTCGAGTCCTCGCTCATCTACTTCCGCAACGACGGGACGTGCACGCGTATCGAGATGGTCCGCGCGGCGGACACCCTTCGCCTGAGTGGCGGCGACGAGTTCTTAACTTCAGGATATAACGTTCCGACCTCTGCAGATCTCGACGCTGACGGACATCCGGACCTGGTTGTCGGCACACTTTCGCAAAGTGTGATGGATGTCTCGAAGAACCTCGCCTGGCTTCGGAACGCGGGTGACGCCATGTTCTCGCGGCAGACTACTCGGTTGGTTGATGGGCTCGATTTCGGTTCTCGATCGAACCCGGCCGCAGTTGATTATGACCACGACGGCGACGCAGACCTCGTCCTGGGTGTCGGCCTCGCGTCTTCTTCACGGGCGGCGCTGGTATTGATCGCCAACGACATCGATAAGGGGACTCCGGGCTTCACCGTTGTCGATGAAGATTTCCTCGAACTCGACATCGGATTCGACTACGCACCTGCCGCCGGGGACTTGAATGCCGACGGATTGGATGACCTTGTCATCGGAACGTTTGATGGAACCCTGACGCTGCTGAGAGGGAGCACCGAGCCACCCTGGTTCAATCCTGAACCCGGCGTTTTTGCAGGTATTGACATCGGCACCGACGCAGTTCCGACCATCGGCGACCTGGACAACGACGGCGATCTGGATCTGATCGTTGGCGCCGCTGACGGGACGTTGACGTACCTGAGGAATGACGGGACGACGTCTGTCCCGGTGTTTGCGAATGCCGTTACGGATTTTCTCGGTCTGGATTTTGGTCAGTCCAGTCTTCCGTACCTCATGGACTGGGACGCGGATGGCGATCTCGATCTGCTGATTGGTCAGAGCGTTCGGGGAATTCAATGGATCGAGAATGTCGGGTCTGCCGAGGAGCTTGTTGCCTCGGCGCCCGTACCGGTCGAGCTCGATGTTGGCTTTTTTGCAAGTCCGGTGGCGATTGACGCGGACGGCGACGGTGACGCGGATCTGATTGCCGGCGAAGCGGCGGGTGGTCTGCGTTTCTTTCGGGACACGTCGGCCGGGTCATCTGTTGACGACCACGAGGAAGCTGGGACCGGGCCAGTGGAGAGTGTATACCCGAACCCGTCTGATGGCAGCCGACTGACGGTTCAGTTCAGGGGCGGTGCCCCCGTGCGGCTCTCCATCGTTCTGTATGATGTTCTGGGACGCGCTGTTGCTTCGCGCGAAGTCGGCGCCCATGACGTCCGCGTGGATCTGCGTTTTGCGCCATCCTTGCCGGCCGGCGTGTACATCCTCAGCGCTGTCGGGTCGGGTCGACGAGCCCGGCGACTGGTGGTTGTCAGATAATGTACTTGATGACGACGAAGCCGCCGATCAGCAAAATGACGAACAGCACGCTGAGTATTTCGAGGTACTTGTCGACGAAGTCCTTGATGGGCCTTCCGAAGTAGAAGAAGAGCGTCGCGACGAGGAAGAAGCGCAGTGCCCGGCTGGCAATCGAGGCGACAATGAACACGCCGAAATTGATTTTGAAGACACCTGCCGAGATGGTCACCACCTTGTACGGCAGTGGGGTGAAGCCGGCAAGGAAGACGGCAACAAATCCGTGGTCTTCGTAGAGTGCCTGTACCCGGTCAAAAACTTCGTGCGAAAACCCCGGAACGCGTTCGAAGAACAGATTGGCTACGGCGCTGTATTCGACCGCACCGCCGGCGCCGCTTCGGTACCACAACCAGTAGCCGAGGGCGTATCCGATAATGCCGCCGAGCACCGAGCCGATGGTGGCGATGGTCGCGAAGTAGAGCGAGCGGCGTGGGAGCGAAACGCACAGTGCGATGAGCAGCACATCGACCGGAATCGGAAAGAAGATCGACTCAGATACGGCGAGGACGAACAGCGCCGGAACTGCGTAGGGTTTTGCGGCCAGTAGCTCGACCCAGTCTCGGAGCCGGCGGAGCCAGCCAAAGATCCCGCTGTACGAGTTCGATAGTTCGGTATTGACGGTTTCCGGCATCGCTTGGAAAGAGAAAAGGGGCAAACCCGTTCGGACCTGCCCCTGATATCGGACGTTGCGAGGAGGCGTTAATTGTCGAGATCCAGCTGACCTCGAATACGCTGATCCTGCAAAAGATCCGGGAATGACTGTCGAAGCTCGGCGCGTTTGCCGGGATCGAGCGTGAAGGCCGTTCGCAGAGACTTGAGGCTTTCATCAGCCCGGCCGAGGGCGAGCAGGGTCTTCGCCTGCTGTACGTACGTACCCGCACAATCCGGCTTGAGGGCAATCACATGCTTGTACGCGGCGAGGGCCTGCTCGTATTCGCTGTTCTCGAAGAGTGTTTCCGCGTAGTCGATCCACGCCTCGCGATTATTCGGGTCGAGATCCAACAGCAGCTGGTAGGCGGCAAGCGCCTGCTTTACGCGGCCGAGGTTGTACTCGCAGTCCGCCTTTGCATACCAGAAATCGGGAACCTTGGGGTTGAGTCCGATCGCCCGGTTGTAGTGCTTGAGCGCGTCGTCATAACGCTCCATCGCGTCATAGCAACAGCCGAGGCCGTACCACGCTTCAACGTAACGAGCATCGAGCCCGATCGCGTCAGTGAAGTACCGAATGGCCGTTTCGTATTCGCGCAGTTCTTCGTACGCGAGAGCGATGTTGTAGTACGTGGCCGCGTCGCCACCTTCAATTTCGACGACCTGCTCATACGACTCGATGGCGCCCCGGATGTCGCCGAGATTGGCAAGGGCGTTGCCTCGATTGTAGTAGGCGGACGCAAACTCCTCCGAGATCACGACAGCCATATCGTACGAATGCACCGCCTCTTTGTGCTGTCCGGTGCGATTCAGAACGATACCGCGGTTGTACCACGCATCGTGCGAGTATGGATCGATGTTGAGGTGGTGGTCATAACATTCCACGCACTTCTGGTCTTCGCCGATCCGATCGTAGCAATAGCCGAGTTCGTACCAGGCTTCCGGGTGTTCCGGGTTGATCTCCGCACAGCGCTCCAGCATCACGATGGCTTCTTCGGTGCGCTTCTGCCGTTCAAGGGTGACGCCCAGATTGAAGAGCGTCTCTTCATTGAACGGGTCGAGTTCAAGGATCGACTCGTACGCGCGGATGGCGTCGTCCGATCGATCAAGTGTGTCCAGCGTGATGGCTCGGTTGATCGTCGTCTCGATATCCGTAGGATTCAGTTCGAGCGATCGATCGTACGCCGACAGCGCTTCGTCATGCCGGGCGAGGTTATTAAGCAGTACCCCGCGACGCATCCAGGCGTCGGACGAAAAAGGACAGTTTCCGAGGATTCGATCGATCACGGCAAGCGCCGAGTCGAAGCGGCCGTGCTCGAAGTAGTGGGTGGCGATGTCTTCCAGGGTATCCGTGTCCAGATACATGTCGCCCCCGTTCTGCTCGTAGCTGGAAACCAACTGCTGGAGGCGGTTGGAGTCCGTCAGATCCTCATGGTCGTCAAATCCGAAATCGAACATTTGCTGCGCTTTCTGTGTACTACTTGAGTGATTCTCAGGTGATTCGCCTACGGAACTTGAAACGACAAGAATCACGAAATTCAGGTTGACGAACGGACCGAATTCGAGCTTTCGACGGCGGGTGCTAGTATAAAATTGGATGCTCCAATTTGCAAGGAAGTCACATTGAGTCCCAGTCTTAAACGACAGGCGCTACGTGATGAAATTTGAAGCACTTGTCGTCTCATTCTGAATGCGCATTGTGTCCGGACAACGTGTCGAGAGATGTCCACAATGCATAAAAAAATATGTTGATAACTTTCGAAGGGATCGACGGCAGCGGCAAAAGTACACAGGCGACGATGCTGGAGCAGCGTCTCCGGAAGAAGGGTGAGCGGGTGCTTCTCGTGCGCGAGCCGGGTGGGACGGAGTTGTCTGAGCGGGTACGTTCGATTCTGCTCGATCCGGGGGTCCACATCAACAAGATGGCGGAGTTGCTGCTGTTCTCGGCCGCCCGTTCGGAGCTGGTTGAAGAGGTACTCGTTCCGGCTCTGCGCAACGACACGATTGTAATTTGTGATCGGTTTACAGACTCGACCCTGGCCTACCAGGGCGGCGGGAGGGAGGTAGCTGCCAGAGATTGGCTGGAAGCCTTCAACCGAATTGTGACGAATGGTCTCGTGCCGATGCGCACGTACTACCTGGCCATCGATCATGCCGAAGCAATGAGGCGTCGCGAATTACGCGAAGGTGGAAACAATGGCGACCGAATGGAGCAGACGGGAACGGACTTTTATGAACGGATCATCTCGTCGTATGACGACATCGCCCAGACAGATTGTCAACGGGTCATGCGGATTGACGGCCGGCTGCCGGTCGGAGAAATCCACGACCTGATTTGGGCGGATCTCGATGAATTGAAAGTTGAGGGCTAACGTGACGAGGTCAACCACATCCAGTAGCGAGCAGCCCGCCGACAGTCAGAACGGGGCGGGTGAACCGATGGCCCGACGCGGCGGCCCGATCATCACGGATGCCATGCGCACAGAGGTTCAGCGGATCCTGTCGGAAACGCTGAAGGCGCGAAAGCAGCGGCAGACTCCCGAACGTTTTGCGATTCTGGACGAGGTCTATGCGACCGTCGGGCACTTCGACGCAGATGAGCTGTACGCCCGGCTCCAGGAGAAGGGGGTGCGTGTGAGTCGGGCAACCGTCTACAACACACTTGACCTGCTGCTTGACTGCAATCTCGTCGTCAGGCATCAGTTCGGCTCAAAGCAGGCGACCTACGAACGCGGATACAGCTATCGCCAGCATGACCATCTCATCTGTCTTGATTGCGAGGAGCTGTTCGAGTTCTGCGACCCGCGCCTGCAGGCGATCCAGGAAATGGTTCAGGAGATCTACCAGATTGGGATTACCAGCCATTCCTTGCAGATGTACGGCAATTGTATGCGCGAAAACTGTCCGAATCGGCCCGCGGCTGGACGCGACAGTACAGCCTGACCCGATTTGCGCCGATATTTCGCTAATACCATCGGCTGACGTGATCAAATGCTCGGCCAATAATTGGGGCTGGATGCAGGCAATCCCGCTGGAATTCCGGGTGGGCAGCAGTTACATTGGGACGTTTACATTTTGAATCGGCCCGGTTACATTTTGGGTGGACCGACAGGCAAACGCGCTTCGAGGCCATCCGTAGTTGCCTCGGAAGTCGATCCTGATGCAAGGGTGCTAACGGACCGATCTTAATGGACCGATCTTAATTGATCTTATTTGACGGATGAATCGAATTCGACAGATCAGCAGAATTGACAGGCTGGCGGCAGCCGCTGTCGTGCTGTTGCTGACCGGGTTCGCGTTCCCGTCCCAGATGGTTCGCCTGAAGTATTTCGACATCGCAGAGGATGGCAGTGCCTTTGTACTGAGCTGGGAGTCTGCCGAAGAAGATGGCATCCAGTCGTTCGAGGTCGAACGCAAGACAACTTTCAGCAATAATGAGTTTGTTGTCTTGAAGACGGTCCCATCTCGCGGTTCGGATTTCCGGTACATTCACCGGGACGATCAGGTCTTCAAAACAGCCTCGGAAGTTGTCGACTATCGTCTGATGGCGATCCACTCCAACGGCGCGCGCGAGATTCTGATTACCAAGTCCGTCAACTACGCACCAACTGCGCTCCGCAGGACCTGGGGCAGCATCAAGGCGATGTTCTAGTCCGCCGCACCTCCTGGACTCGAATCGGCAAATGGCACGCACCTGCATCATGAGTTCGGAGAAGGTCCGGCACACCCTTGCCCGATTGGCAAGTGAGGTGGTCGAGCGCAATCGCGGCACGGAGGGGCTCCGAATCCTTGGGATTGAAACGCGGGGGGCCGTTCTCGCGCAGCGGCTGGCGCGAGAGATTTCAGCGATCGGTGGGCGCGAGATCGAGGTGTCCGGGCTCGACGTTCAGGCCTTTCGGGACGATCTCGAGAATGGTGGTGAATCGATGCACCGAACAGACGATCTGACGGACCTGAACGTGCTGTTGGTGGATGACGTGCTGCAGACGGGGAGAACGGCGCGTGCTGCCCTTGATGCGATCGTGCAGCTTGGCCGGCCGCGCTCGATTCAGTTCCTCACGTTGATTGACCGTGGGCACCGGGAGTATCCGATCCAGCCCGACTACGTTGGGCGCCTGCTCCAGACGAAGCATCGTGAGCGGGTCGAAGTAGCCGTTGATGCGGACTTCGAGATCTGGATTGAAGACTAGTTGCCGGACGCGTTTTCGTCGGGTGTCGGCGGCGCTTCTCGCGTATAAAGTCTCAGCTCATAACCCTCTCTGACCCTGGTTCCAGGTTCGCCGCCCTGTCTCCGCACCGTATCCGCGGCCGGGTTTCCTGCGTCGGTATTAATCGATCGGATGTTAAGTTTGAGCAGCGCCTCGCGGGCCTGGTCGACGGTCATGCCGCGGACATCAGGGATTGTGACATGTTTGTCTGATTGTCCGCCGCTGTAATAGACGGTCACGGTTTCGCCTTGTTTGATGGCGGTCCCGGCGGGCGGATCCAGCCTTGTGACGGTTCCGGGGGCGGTCGATGGAATCGGGTCACGTCGGAACTCGGGGTTGAGTCCGGCGGCGACGATCCGGTTGCCCGCCTCTCGCTGGGCGTAGGAGATGACATCGGGGACACGCACCATCTCGATCGAGCCGCTGTTGACTACTATATAGACGCGTCGGCCTTCCTTGACGGGAGTACTGGGATTCGGATTCTGGTCGACGACGGTATTAACGGGGACGTTGGGGCGCAGTCGGCGGACGGGTTCGACTTCGACGCGCAGGTTTGCGGCTTCGAGGGCCTTTCGGGCGTCATCGACATTCAGCTCACGTACGTCGGGTACGGAAATGTTATCGCCGTGTCGCGTATACGACGGCATGATCAGGGAGCTGAAGACGAGGCAGCCCGATACGCCGATGGTAGCGAGGATTGCGAGTCCGGCATAGAACCACGAGTTGGTCAACAGGGACTTCAGGTAGTTGAGAGCTGCTCGTGCGCGGTCGCTTGCGGCCATTGGAGGGGCGGGACGGTGTTTGACGGGGAGGGGGAAGATACGCAAGAACGCCGGAGAGGTGTCGGTCGGATTTTGTTTAGAAGAACGGTTGAAGTCGGAAACCGGTGGCGGGTTTCGGCGTGGTAGGGTGCCCTGCCCAAAAAGGGGGTGATGCGGATGGTCGGCTGGAGTCGCGGTGCTGAGGCGCGGCGGCTGCTATGTGAGGCGTCGCGTTACCGAAGTGGTGGAGAAGCGAATGTGCTGCGGGCGGGGGACGGAGGTCTTGGGAAGTATTTCGAAGAGACTGTTAATCCGTTACGATTTTACTTGACCCGTATAAGGTCTTTGCCGTATTATACTGGTCAGCGCCAAAATTTCGCCCGGCGCGACACTGGCTGAATCGGCTCATTTAAAGTGATTGTTCAGCTGGGGTGGTCCAACTCAATGGCAGCGTGTTTCGAAAGAGGCTGAGCTACGGAGTGGGCTGTCGGAGTCGGGTGAGAGGTGGTGCGGATGTTCATTGATGAGACTGTGAGACATAGCGGGTCCTGTCGGCTGATCGACCGGAGAAGCTGCGAGGGTGAGCCGAGAGCTCGGTCTTGTAAGCGCTGGTAGGTTGGAGCGACAAGTCAGAAACACTAGTGTCTGCGGAGCTGATTTTCGGATCAGTTGACGCGGATGCGACACAGTATCAAACAATTCTACAACGGAGAGTTTGATCCTGGCTCAGGACGAACGCTGGCGGCGGGCTTAACACATGCAAGTCGAACGAGAATCCCGGGCTTGCTCGGGAGGAAAGTGGCGCACGGGTGCGTAACGCGTAGGCAACCTGCCCTTGAATGGGGAATAACTACCGGAAACGGTAGCTAATACCACATATTGTCCTTTGATCGCATGATCGTTGGATGAAAGTCTTCGGATGTTCAAGGATGGGCCTGCGTTGGATTAGGTAGTTGGTGAGGTAACGGCTCACCAAGCCTCCGATCCATAGCTGGTCTGAGAGGATGATCAGCCACACTGGCACTGAGACACGGGCCAGACTCCTACGGGAGGCAGCAGTGAGGAATATTGCGCAATGGGGGAAACCCTGACGCAGCCAC
>JAGQWL010000288.1 GCA_020437385.1 Bacteroidota bacterium | reverse complement strand
GTTCAGAACGTCGTGAGACAGTTCGGTGCATATCTGCTGTGGGCGTTGGAAACTTGAATGGATCTGCTCCTAGTACGAGAGGACCGGAGTGGACGAACCGCTAGTGTACCTGTTGTGGCGCCAGCTGCATCGCAGGGTAGCTATGTTCGGAAGGGATAAGCGCTGAAAGCATCTAAGCACGAAACCCACCATGAGATGAAGTTTCCCCTATGGGTCGTTCGAGATGAGGACGTTGATAGGCGGTAGGTGTACGCACAGTAATGTGTTCAGCCAAGCCGTACTAATTACCCATGAGGCTTAAACCGCTATTCCACAAACACCAGCATGCACTTGGTCGCTCATGCTCGGTGATACCTTATCAGCTATTCGCTGATCGACTGCATTGGCCGGATTGCCACATGTCCAAGTTTGATCTCGGTGATTATCGCGCGGGTGTTCCACCTCTTCCCATTCCGAACAGAGAAGTTAAGCCCCGCAGCGCCGATGGTACTGCCCAAAAGGTGGAAGAGTAGGTCGTCGCCGAGGTCTCTTTCAAAGCCCCGCACCCCCAAAGGGTAGCGGGGCTTTCTCGTTTCAGCCCGCAGAGCCCCCGATACCACCACATCCTCCGTCTGCTTCTGCACCGGTCGTCCGCAGTTCCTATCCTTCCTTCGAAGGACTGCTCACTAGCCCTGCTTTTGCCGACATGCTCAACGACAACATCACGTCTACGCCGCTCCACGTCGTCGCGATTTGTACCTTCGCGCTGGCAGCCATCTCCACCGGATGCAGCTCAAACTCGAACAACGAACTCCCGGGCTGGGAGCTGGTCTGGGCAGACGAGTTTGACACCGACGGCCTGCCGGACGCCGCGTCCTGGAACTACACGACCGGCGGAAGCGGATTCGGAAACAATGAGCTGCAGTTCTATACACAGTCGCGATCGGCTAACGCACGAATCGAAAACGGATCACTCATCATCGAGGCCCTGAAGGAAGACTTCTCGGGAAAGAACTACACCTCAGCGAGACTGAACACCAAAGCAAAACATGACATCCTCTACGGTCGAGTAGAAGTTCGCGCGAAACTGCCGTCCGGCCGCGGCACCTGGCCCGCAATCTGGCTCCTCTACTCAGACCAGGAATATGGGAACGGCGGATGGCCCGATAACGGTGAAATCGACATCATGGAACACGTCGGCTTCGATCAAGGCGTGATTCACGCGACCGTACACACCAACGCGTTTAACCACATCGCCGGTACTCAGCAAGGCAGCACGACTACGGTTGCCGATGCGAGCAGCGCGTTCCACGTATATGCGCTCGAGTGGACCGCTGAGGAAATACGCGCCTATGTCGACGGCCTGCAGTATTTCACGTTCAGCAATTCCGGCAATGGCTGGGAAGAGTGGCCGTTCGATCACAAGCTTCACCTTATTCTGAATATCGCCGTGGGTGGATCCTGGGGTGGTCAGCAGGGCGTCGATGACACAATCTTTCCACAGCGCATGGAGGTCGACTACGTGCGCGTCTACCGGGAAAACCGGTGACGATCGTGCCCTCGCAGTGCTCAGCCAGTACTCCCGTGCGGAACGGCGAATGCACAATCCGCCAACGGAAAGTTATCTTGTCAAGCTCCCCCAAATAGAAACCGGACAACCAGACGAACAATGGACCTCGGATTGAAGAACAAGGTCATCATGGTTGCCGCAGCGAGTCGGGGGCTCGGGCTCGGTATCGCACGTGCTGCCGCGGCGGATGGTGCACTTCTGTCAATCGCCAGCCGCACCCGGGACGACATCGAACAGGCGGCCGCCGATCTCCGCGCCGACTTCGGCGTGAAAGCAATCGGATGTGTCATGAACGCCTCCGACCCGCTATCGATAGCCACCTGGACGCGTTCGACGCTCGTCGAGTTCGGCCGCATCGACGGCCTGGTCGTCAACGCCGGCGGCCCGCCGTCGGGCAAGTTTGACGACTTCGAGGACTCAGACTGGGAGGACGCCTTCCAACTGACGCTCATGAGCGCGGTTCGCATGATCCGAAACGTACTGCCCACGATGCAGACCCAGAAGTCTGGCTCAATTGTCACGATCACGTCGTCCTCCATCAAGGAACCCATTGACGTGCTGCTCCTTTCGAACGTGCTCCGGTCAGGTGTGGTGAGCCTTGTCAAATCGCTGTCTTTTGATCTGGCAGCCGACGGTATCCGCATCAACAACCTCGTGCCGGGAAGCATCGATACCGATCGAATCCGACAGGTCGACGAGGCGCGCGCAGCCAATCTTGGGGTCAGTCCAGAGAAGGCCCGGGCAGATGGGCAGGCATCAACCCCGCCTGGTCGCTATGGCACGACCGACGAGTTCGGCAGAGCGGGTGCGTTCCTCCTTTCAGATGCCGCGAGCTACATCAACGGCGCGACGCTCTTCGTCGACGGGGGCAAAAGCCGGACAGTCTGGTAATGGACGATACGAGAAAATACCAGGGCAAAGAGATTGAGGCGCTCCTCGCCGCGGCCGCGCGAATGCAGCAACGTGAAGAGGACCACGCGGGCAGTCACGATACCGGACTGACCCTCTCCGAAATCGAGGAAATCGCACGTGAGTCGGGGATCGATCCGCAGTTCGTGCGGATGGCGGCGTATTCACGGGCGGACGACCGGGAAGCCGAAGACGATTTCTTTTTCTTCGGTGGTCCTGCCACCGTACGGCGAACCGTCACACTCGATCGCGCGCTTTCGAGAACCGAAATGGAGGAGCTCGTCCCGGGCTTCAGAACGATTCTCGAGAATGAAGGATCGGTGGACAGCCTCGAAAAATCCCTGTCGTGGCGCACGAACAACCGCAAGAATCAGGGCGGTACCTCAATAACGCTCCAGGCTATTGACGGACGAACCGTCTGTCAGCTGAAGGCCTCGGTCTGGATGCCGGGATTCCTGATCCACTACATCCCCCTGATACTGTCGTTGATGGCGGTGTCCGGGCTTGGCGGTTTCGATCTGGCCGGATGGGGACTGAAGATCGCTGTCCTTTCGCTCGTGTTTCTTGTTACCCGATTCGGGTACGCGCAGTTCTACAAAAAGAAGCGACGAGAACTCGACGAAGTCGAACAGGCCATCCGCGAAGCGGCTCGCGAGCGGGGTCCGGAGAGTCTTCCCGACAGCGACCGGGACAACGTCGCCGGTCGAGACGCCGAACGGGCAGCGTCCGCGGTGCAGAATCAGCCGCCCCTCAAGCTCGACGAACACGAGGCACCCACCGACCAGCAGAATACGCGGCGTCGGCAACGAGAGTAGACGGTCCACCGGAATGCCCCTTCGTCTACTGGTCTACATTGTACCGAATGTGCTGCTGGCACTCCTTTCGGGATGCCATCAATCGGGCCGGGTCGAGCCATCGGGCATGGCACCGCAGGCACCGTCGCCGATGGAGGAGCACGTCCGCGCACACGAAAGAATTCGACCGGAGCACGAACTGGTTGCAGGTGACACGCTTCGGCTTTCGGATGTTCTCGAAGGCGAGATCGAGGTCTATGTGCCGGCATTCGCTTCGACGGACTCTGTTGATCTGCTGATTCACTTCCACGGTCCGGCTTTTGTCGTGCGTCAGGCAGCCATGCACTCTGCCATTCCGACGATCGCTGCCGTTGTGAATCTGGGATCCGGATCGTCAGCGTACGAACGGCCCCTGCAGAAGCCCGGCACATTGGCAGACATCGTCTCGGCGGTAAGAACTGCCGCGTTTGGATCAGCGCAATCGTCCGCCCCTGTCCGAAGAATTGTGGTAACCGCATTCAGCGCCGGGTATGGGGCCGTCCGGGCTATACTCCGAGATACCGAAAGCGCTGAACTCGTCGATAGCGTGATTCTGATGGACGGATTGCATGCGTCTTACGTGCCCGATGGAACTCGGCTCGCCGAAGGCGGATCAGTCGATTCTGTACAAATGGCACCGTTCATCCGGTTTGCGGCCCGAGCTGCGGCGGGAGAAAAGCAACTGCTCATAACGCATTCGGAAGTCTTCCCCGGCACCTACTGCAGTACGACCGAGACGACTGACTACCTGATCCGGTCAGTCGGCCTCGAGCGACGCGCCGTTCTGCGTTGGGGGCCGGGCGGGATGCAGCAACTCTCGAGCACGTGCGAAGGTGGACTCGAGATTCTGGGTTTCGCGGGAAACAGCGCTCCCGACCACGTCGATCATTTTCATGGGTTTGCGGCATGGCTCGCGCGCACCCGCTCCGTTGCTGAGCGATAATCCGATCGATCTGCCCAATCCAGGGTAAGCGACCGTGCCAACACCGGCCGGCAGGCACGGAACGGCCCAACCATGACGAGCCCGTCGGGCGATGTGCCCCGATCCGCCAATCTTACGCTTCTAGATTTGGCCGAACCCGATTTGAGGCTCGACCCGTGACCGGTTTGGTTCCTTTTGGTCGCGATGATCCCTATCCAAACAGCTCTTCGGTATGCGCCTGCTTATTTCCGTTCTCATTCTCGCGTCGACGCCCGCGATCGTTCTTGCACAACCGGTCAACGACGACCTTGCTTCTGCGATTTCTATCACCTCGCTGCCGTTCAGCGAGACCCGGTCGAACGCCTCTGCCACCCTCGAGGTGGGCGAGAACGTGTCCTCGTGCGACGGCACGACAGACCACTCAATGTGGTATACGTACACGCCGGCATCCAATGAGAGAGTGCGCCTGGAGGTGACGGGAGTAATCGCCTCCTCCGCCGTCTATACAGACTCGGACGGACTTCTTCCAATGGATACGGAGGTAGGCTGCACGAACAGTACAATCGATCTCTTTCTCGATCTTTCGGCCGGGACAACGTACTACATTCGTGTGGCGAGCAGTTTCGTCGGCGTTACCGGCAACGCGACCGTTACCTTCGAAGCGGCACCTCATCCGACGGGCGACTTCCTCGCGTCCCCCGTTGCCGTCGGCACGTTGCCGTACAGCGCGTCGTACACGAACGTGAATGCGGAGTTCGAATCCGGCGAACCCGTGTCGTCATGTGACGTGACTCAGTACCACTCGATCTGGTTCACTTTCACGCCGTCTGCAAGTGAGCGCGTTCGTTTCGAAGTCAGCGGGCTAAACTCCATAACAACGATCTGGACCGATTCCGATGGCCAGTTCCCGATGGACACACAGGTAACCTGTCAGTCAGGCAGTGTCGACCAATTTGTAGAAGTGGTTTCGGGAACGACCTACTACATACAGGTCGCGAGCAGCTTCCAGGACGTGACAAGCACCTTCACGCTTGTGGTGGAAGCGGCACCAAAACCAACGGGGGACGACCTTTCGTCAGCGGTTGTACTGAGTGCGCTTCCGTACACAGCGACCCTGACGAACATTAATGCGTCGCTGGAGCCGCTAGAGGATTCGTCTGTCGCCTGCGACGGCAATTTCTTTCATTCGATCTGGTTGAAGTATACCGCTACGGCGGACGAACGTCTGCGATTCGAAGCGAGCGGATCCAACAACGTGAACGCGATCTTCACGGATTCGGATGGTCTGCACCCGATGGACACCGAGTTAGCCTGTTCCAACAATGCCCAGGACATTATCCTCGACGTCAGTTCCGGCACAACCTACTACCTGATGGTTGCGGCCGCCTTCCTCGATGTTACCGCGCCGATTAATGTGACAGTCGAATCATCGCCCCGTCCCGAAGGCGACGATCTCAGTTCGGCCATCGCAATCTTGTCGCTACCATACTCGGGGGCCAAGACCAATATCAACGCCGGTACCGAAACGGGCGAAGACACATCCACAGCCTGTGATGCGGGCTACTTTCATTCGATCTGGTTCGCGTACACGGCAACATCCACCGAACGGCTGCGCATTGAGGCAAGTGGCGGGACGAGCACTACGACAACGGTCTGGACGGATGCAGATGGGCTGCACCCAATGGACGCGGAACTCGGATGCGCCTCGAATGAACAAGACCTTTATGTGGACGTGACTTCCGGGACTACGTATTTCATATCCGTCGCAGCGATCTTTCAAGACATAACCAATCCGTTCACCCTGCTGGTGGAGCCGGCCCCACACCCGGCGGGCGACAATTTGTCCGACGCCGTGAGCGTTTCAGGCCTTCCGTTCAGCTTCGACGGAACCACGATCAACGCTGATATCGAAAGCAGCGAAGCGTCGGCTTCGTGTTCAGGGAGTCAGTATCACTCGGTCTGGTTCTCGTTTGTCGCGCCGAACGACGATCAGGTTCTGATCACGACGACGACGGGAGTCGGGACCGTGACGACGGTCTGGACCGACGCAGACGGACTGCATCCGATCGACACCGAAGTCGCCTGCGAGACGCAGTCTACGCCGCTTTCGGTGACGGTGACAACCGGGCATACCTACTACATCTCGGTTGCGCCGATTATCAGGGATCTGTACGACGACTTCAACATCGCCATCGAATCTGAGTCGTTGCCGATTGAGGTTGTCGATTTTCGCGGCGCGGCAGATGGTGGATCCATTCGCCTTTCCTGGCGGGTTGTTTCGCCGGCTGATGGTGACCGGATCAACGTCCAGGAGCTGTCGGACGGATGGAAGACGATCGCAACGACGGAGGTCGGGGCTGCGCAGCGCGACTATCAGCTGACGGTCGCGAGGACGGCAACCGGCCTGTCCCGATCGCAGTACAGGCTGCAGCTGATCGATCAACAGGGAGGCGCAGTGACGGGTCCGTCGATAGAGATCGATCTTCCGCTGCCGGAGGAGCTTGCGATCGAGTCGCTTTATCCGAATCCGTCTGTTGATCGGGCGACACTTCGATTGTCTGTTCCGCGTACGGGTACGGTCGAAGTTGACGTGTTTGACATCCGCGGGCGCCTTGTGCAGGAGATCGTGCACGCGGAGCTTGCGGCCGGCTGGCACGAGCGCGTGACGGACCTATCGAGCCTGGCCGCAGGTGTTTACTTCGTCAGGGTCAAATCGGAGGCAGGCGCCGCCACGAAACGTCTTGTCGTCGGTCGGTGAAAGTGCGGCGCTAGACTCTGAACAGGTAGCTGACCTTTGCGAAGAAGCCGTCGATCGAGCGTTCGAAATTCCTGAAACGCTGTTGTCCGGCTTCCTCCATGGTTGCCCCGTACCCAAGATAGACGAGGGTCCCGGGTGTCGGCCGATAGCTGAACAGCCAGTCGACGCGAAATTCGTTCAGGTCGCTGCCTGTGTCGAGGCTGCCGTCGACCAGGATCCGATTGCCGTTACGGTCGAGCAGCGGTGATCGCTTGCGAGATGAATATTGTCCGATCAGTCGGAGGAAGATGGCAGGTGTGAGCTGGTACTCAATCTTCAGGCGCGGAATGTTCTCGACGGAATAGTTCGATCCGTCAACGGAGCGGTCAAGGCTCAACCGAGTGAATTGCACCGTGGCGCGGAACGCATTCGTGGGTCGGAGATCGATTGCGGCCGAGACGCCTCGACTGCTTCCCTTCGACGCCTCCGCGAACAGGGGGGTCTGGCCTGCGGAAAGGCTGGCGGTCGCCGTCACGAAGCGATACGTGGGTGTTGTCACATTCACGGAGCCCGCGAACAGATTACGCTCGGGATCCGGCACGGCGAACGTCACCGTGTCGACAGGCGATTCGAGGACGGAATAGGCGCCATAATCAGTGGGGTCGAAGCTGAAGAAATTCCTGGAGAAGGAGCCGCCGAGGCGCCATCCGCCCCGGATGGTCGCGGACGGAGACACGGATTCGCTGCCCTCGATGGGGCCGGACGCCATATCGTCATAGTCCCATATTCTCGATACGCCGAAGAACGCGCCATATGTCTCTACGAGCGCCCCCTTTTCGCCGTATCCCGTAAGACGATTGAAGGCGCGAGCGGTTGTCACGCCGGTTCGATTCACAAATCCGGCCGCAGCGTCGAAGTCGCTCGCGATGGCTGACAAGCTGTAGTTGAAGCCCCAGGCACGTCCTGTACGATCCCAGACCGCACGAAGGAGCGGCCCGCCGGCCGTTTCTCCCGCCGTTCGCGTGAATGACTGAACGGCCTGGAATTCTGCGAAGTAGAGCTTCGAATGATAGATGCGGACGTCGCCCCCAGCCAGTCTCGAATAGTTGTCGCCGTCCTCCCGCGCCGTGAATACCCCGCCGAGCGTCGAGTTACTTCCCAGGTCACGGCGGATCCTCGCGATCGCAAAAACAGGATTCACGTCTCCGGATGCCGAGTAGTCCTGGTCTTCAAGAGCGAGGATGGTCGCGGCATTCAGCCCGCCGAGCTTTCCAGCAACTTTCACTCCAGCCTCAGGCGCGATGATACGCCGTGTGTAGATCAGCTGGCTCGGCGTGTCGAACAACTCCAGCCCGTCAAGGAAGAAGGCTCGCTTTTCGGGATAGAACAGCGCGAAGCGTTCATTGAGGACCACTTGGCCGACATCCGCCTCAACCTGTGAAAAGTCGGGATTTACGGTACCGGTAAGCGTCAGATTCTCCTGGATGCCCCAGCGTACGTCGCCGCTCAGGGCTCCGCCGGCGTCGTAGGTCCAGTCGCCGTTTTCGTCGCGGGACCCGTCGAGGTGGGCGACGGAAGTCGGCGTCAACTCCAACACGAGACCACGTTTCAGATCGTTCAATCCGGCAAGAGCGCCCGCCTGGCCGAGAAAGCTGGCGTTCGCGCGAATCGCCGGCGCCCAAGAGTCCTGGAATCCTGTATGCTGGACGCGCCGGAGAATGTGCAGACCCCATCGCTGGTCAGGCCCTTCCTGATACCGAAGGCTCTTGAACGGTATTCGAACTTCAACCTCGTATCCGTCTGGCACGAGCCGCCCTTTTGATGAGAACGTGTAATCCGGATTCAGATCAACATTTCCTTCGAGCGGATTGATATTGGTCGTACCGCCGCCCGTTGCGGAGCGTCCCCCTGCGCCGCCGCCGAATTGATCACTTCGAGTGCCATCTTCCTGCACACCAAGAGGGTTTACACCAAACAAGAAGGCAATGCGCCGGTCGTTGTAGGTGTCGAGCAGAATCTGGACGTGGTCTTCACTGGCGATGTTATCGCGATTCGCCTGCGTCGCACGTACAACATCGCCGTGCAATTCGGTGGCGCGAATACCGAAGTAGATGGCATCGGGCGAGTACCATACAAGCACCTCGGTAGGTTCTTCAGCCGGCCTGCCGTCAACCGGCTGGTACTGGGAGAAGCCCGTAAGGCGAGCGGCATTTTGCCACGCCGGCTCGTCGAGCACGCCATCAACCTCGATTTCACTTTCGATCCGGGGGATCGCGACGTCAATCTGTTT
>JAGQWL010000287.1 GCA_020437385.1 Bacteroidota bacterium | reverse complement strand
CGCATTCGTCGACGAGAGCGCTCTGCGATCATCCGAGAAACATGGATGACGAGCAGCTCCTCGCGCTGAAGGAGAACGGCGGCGTTATTCAGACAGTTGCGTTCAATGGATACGTCAAGGAAGTCCCTGCGGAAAAAACCGAGGCCCAGCGTGCGCTCAGGGAGGAATTCGGATTGACCAGCCGCTCGGCGTTCCAGGATCTTTCGGACGAGCGTCGTCAGGAATACATGGATCGGATGGAAGCGATTGACGAACAATGGCCGCGGGCGACGGTTGCGGACTTTGTCGACCACATTGATCACGCGGTCGAAGTTATCGGCATTGACCACGTGGGGATCAGCTCAGACTTCGACGGCGGCGGCGGCGTTGTTGGCTGGAACAGCGCTGCGGAAACCTTCAACGTGACGCAGGAACTCGTGCGGCGTGGATATTCTGAAGACGACATTCGGAAGTTGTGGGGAGGCAACCTGTTGCGGGTAATGCGCGAGGTCGAGTCCATCGCATCCAATGCCTCGTAAGTGGTCAGGCCAGCGCGCACCGTACGAACTTGAGTGTCACGACGAACATAGCCCTCGTCCGCTCCCTTCGACCGTTTCTTCACCGGCATCGTGCAGCAGTGATCTTGACGGTTGTCCTTGGGATCGGCGCGACACTCGCTGAAGGAATCGGCATATCGTTGTTCATTCCGTTTCTTCAGGGAATCAGTGGAAATGCCTTCGCGGGAGGTCAGAACAATCGGATCGTCGTGTTCCTCGTGAACCTGTTCGGCAACGATCTGACTGATCGGCTCGGCATTATTGCCACGTGCATCTTCCTCGCGCTTGTGGTAAAGGCGCTTCTCAACTACTTCTCGGATCTCAGCTACAGTCTGCTTGAAGCCCGAATCGGGCACGAGATCCGCGTCGAGCTGCATGAGCGACTGCTCGATGCCGACTTCGGCCTTCTCGAGCGAACACGGGACGAGCGGTTGTTCAATACGCTCGTAACAGAATCATGGAAGACCATCAAGGCCGTTACCCTCGTTGTCTACTTGATGATCGCCGTGGCCACCATGATCATCTTCAGCGCGCTGCTGCTGATGATTTCCTGGCGACTGACAATACTCGTGGCCGTCTGCATGATTGCGATCTCGCTTTTTGTCAGACTACTGCGGAAAAGAGTCGAGTTGCTTGGCCGCGTTGCCACGTGGTCGAACCTCCGCCTTACGGGAAGGATGATCGAAGCACTCAGTGGAATGGAAACCATCCGGTCTTACGGGATGGAGTCCTTTGCCAACGATCGATTCACATCCGCATCGAAGCGCGTCAGTGATTCCTTTCTCCGGCTTTCGCTTCTCTCCGGACTTGTCGGACCGATCTACGAGGTACTGACCGCCGGACTGCTCGTCGTCCTCCTCGTCGTTTCGTTTCACAACGAAGCGAACATCCCGGCAATACTGGTTTTCATTTTCATCCTGCATCGGCTGCAGCCACGAATCAAGTCGATCGATGGAACGTGGCTCGCAATGGAGTCGATGAAGGCGCCGGTGAACGAAGTGTTGTGGCTTCTCGACCAGAGCCCTGACGGCACGGATGCGGGCGGTCAACGTTCCTTCACGGGGCTGTCAGACGCCATCGAATTCCGGAACGTTTCGTTCGCGTACGATCGAACCGCCGCGCCCGCTCTGGCGGACGTGAACGTTCGTATTCCACGGGGGACCACAACCGCATTGGTTGGTCCATCCGGATCGGGCAAGTCGACCTTCGTGAAGCTGATACTGAGACTGTATGAACCACAGGCGGGTTCAATACTCGCGGATGGTCACAACCTGAACGAATACGATATCGTCCAGTGGAAGGCGAAGATCGCCGTCGTGAACCAGGACCCGTACCTTTTCAACGCGTCTGCCTTCGACAACATCACGTTCGGGCTGCCCGGTGCCGATGCCGGTACCGTTGAAGCGGCAGCCAGAAAGGCGGACGCCCACGACTTCATCCGCGGCCTCCCTCGAGGTTACCGCACCAACGTCGGTGACGATGGCGGTCTGTTGTCCGGCGGGCAGAAGCAGCGCATTTCGATGGCGCGCGCGCTCATACGCCAGCCCGACATCCTGATACTCGATGAAGCGACTAACGCCCTCGACAGCATCTCGGAAGATGCAATTCAACGGGCGCTCGAGGCGCTACCGGGGCAATGTACACGCATTGTCATCGCACATCGACTGTCAACAATCGAGTCGGCCGATCAGATCCTCGTCCTGGACAAGGGTCGCGTCGTCGAGGCCGGAAGCTTCCGGACACTTCTGGAGATGCGTGGACTGTTCGCGGACCTCCATCGTCGCCAGCGACAGGGCGAGCACGCGTTTGACTGATGCGATTCCAGCTACTCGACATTGACGTTTCAAAACCGCTTGAAGCGGAACTTGACGCTTCCGCCAACGGACTCGGAATACTTGTCCGCTTCGCGGATCGTCCGGTCGACTTCGTCCTGCATCGCTTTGCCAATCGGCCCATCCGCACCACTAACGAGCTTGCCGAGTTGCTCACTCAGCGCTCTGGAGCAACGATCGTTCTCGCCGCACTTCAGCATGCTCAAGCCGGCAGCACCGAGCGATCGTCAGCCCCCTCGCGCCGGACCGCCACAGTTGCAATCTGCACAAAGGATCGTTCGTCTCTCCTCGATCGCACGCTGGAAAGCTTGACGCAACACGTTCGCGTGCCCGCTGTTTCGGCGGCTGCGGACGTCGACATCCTCGTCGTCGATAATCGCTCAAGCGACGAGCGAACGCGACTGGTCGTCGAGAAGTACCCGGCCGTGAGGTATGTCTACGAGGGACTTGCCGGGCTCGACTTCGCCCGCAACACCGCACTCCGTGAAGCGTCCGGCGATTTATTGATCTATCTCGACGATGACGCGGTGGTTGATCACAACTGGCTGCCTGGCCTCCTGGAGTCGTGGCAGCGGCATCCGGATGCAGCGGGTTTTACGGGTCAAGTCCTGCCGCTGGAGCTGGAGACGGAGGCCCAGGTCCTCTTTGAGCTGAATGGCGGCTTCCGTCGCGGTTTCGAGGAGAAGCGGTTCGAACCAAGCATGCAGTCCGATCCGCTCTTTCCGGGCGGCGCGGGCGTTTTTGGTACCGGCACCAACATGGCCTTCCGGCGGGATGCGCTGATGGCCCTCGGCGGCTTCGACGAAGCGCTCGATACAGGCGCCCCACTTCCTGGAGGCGGCGATCACGACATCTTCTATCGCGTCATCCGGTCTGGCGGCGTGATCGTGTATGTACCGGCCTACCTCGTCTTCCACGAACACCGACGTGATCTTGCGGCGCTCAAGCGACAGTACTACTCCTGGGGGACGGGCGTCATGGCGTTTCTTTCCAAGTCCATCGAAACAGACAGAGAAGTCAGGAGAAATCTCAGGGCGGTGAGACGGTGGTGGTTCAAGGATCGGCTTCGCCAGGTTCGACGCGCCGTCCGAAACCACCATCCGCTGCCACTCCACATGCTTCTCGCCGAAATCCGCGGCGGGATCGTCGGACTGTTCGGTGAATACCGTAGATCCCGGAAGCGAATCGCAAAGATCCGAGAGGCGGTCGATGGGTGATTACAAGCGATGGCGTGTCGTCGACATCGACGCCGGCGGATCGGTCCCTGCCCTGCAGGCCGACCCCTTGTCGCAGGGCACCTTGCTTTATGTCTGGTGGAAGTCCGTACCGCTCGGCCACAGCTTCATTCCCGCTGAACGGCTGCCGCTTGACCGGAACGCGGCAACACTGGAAGTGCAGAAGTCCATGCTGACCGCCGCGACGCATTATGCGATGCAGCACGATGGAGTTGACGGGGCATCCTCCGCTCCCAGCGACGCGCTGCGGAACCTCGCCACCGTCACGGAAATCCTTGACCAACTGGCCGACCTCGACACAACTTCAGCGCGTGGATCCGACATTACCGTTGTCGTATGTACGCGCGATCGTCCAGAGCACTTGTCTCGCTGTCTGGCGTCGCTTGACCGACTCCGGACCTCCCCGAAAGAGATTGTTGTTGTCGATAACGCGTCTCGGACGGACGACACCCGCGAGGTGGTTGCCGGCCACGCCAATGCCCGCTACATCCGAGAGGATCGGCCTGGACTTGATGTTGCGCGCAACACGGGGTTCGTCACTGCCAGCTCCGAACTCGTGGCCTTTACGGACGATGATGTGGCGATCGAACCGACGTGGCTCGATGGGATCGCCCGTGGTTTCTCAGACCCGTCTATTGACGGTGTCACCGGTCTGGTGCTTGCGGGCGAACTGGAGACGGAGGCACAGGAACTGTTCGAACGGTATTGGTCCTTCAACCGTGGGTACATACCGGTTCTCTTTGGAACGGACTACTTCGAAGCGACGCGTCATTTTGGAACGCCGGCGTGGGAGATTGGGGCAGGAGCCAACATGGCATTTCGCCGGTCCGTCTTCGATCGCATCGGCGGCTTCGACGAACGTCTGGACGTTGGTGCTGCCGGCTGCAGCGGCGATTCGGAGTACTGGCATCGCATGCTCACGGCCGGCATGACGATCCGTTACGAGCCGACGGCCGTTGTCCGTCACTATCATCGCCGTGACGAAAACGGTCTTCGGAAACAGCTGCACGACTACATGCGCGGTCACACGGCGGCGCTTCTGGTCCAGAACGAAAAGACCGGGGGCCATGGCAACCTGCGTCGACTGTTCGTGTCCCTGCCGAATTATTACGGCAGGCTGGCCGTCAAGAGGGCCATCAACCGGAATCCGAAACGCGGCCGCTATTTGTTTGACGAAATCGCGGGGTACTTTTCCGGCATCCGATTCTACCTCAACAACCGCTCCCGATGAGCAGTACGATTTCCTCTCTTTCGGACGTCGATTGGGCAAATTGGCAGCCCCGGGACCCGGCAACGCTGGTTTACATACGCGTGGATGATCACGTTCTGCTGATTCGAAAGAAACGCGGCCTGGGTGCGGGCAAGATAAATGCTCCTGGAGGACGTCTTGATCCGGGCGAAACGGTCCTCGATTGTGCGATCCGGGAAGTCCAGGAGGAACTCGTGATCAAACCGACAGGACTGGATTGTATCGGCGAGAACCTTTTCCAGTTTGTCGATGGCTACTCTTTGCATGCGCACGTATTCCTGGCTGACGGATTCGAGGGAATCCCGCAGGAAACGGATGAGGCGGTGCCCCTCTGGTATCACGTAGAAAACCTGCCCTACGACGAGATGTGGGAGGACGACCGCTTGTGGGTCCCCTTGTTGTTCGAGCGGCGGCGTTTTCGCGCACGTTACATCTTCGACGACGACAGGATGCTGGACCACGCCATCGAACTCCTTTAGTTTCCTGACAGACAGTAGCGATGTCTGACGCGATCTGTTATTTTCGTGTCGTCAAACGTCATTGATCTTGCGCAAATGCCCGACCGCCGCACCTATTCCGAAGACCAAGTCCGCGAAATTATGCGTCGGGCGACGCAGAAGCAGCGTGAGTCAACTGATCGGCACGACCCGAACGGACTCTCGCTGGACGAGATCAAGCGGATCGCAAACGAACTCGGAGTCGATCCCGACTTCATCGAGCAGGCGGCAGGCGAAATCGGATCGAGGCAGGTCGCGATTTCCGAAAGCCGCTGGCTCGGGGGACCGACCGAAGTACGCGTTTCTGACAAGTTTGCCGGTCGGCTTGACGATCGCGCCCAGTCTGTTGTTGCACAGATTATCCGGAAGCACTCTGGCCAGGATAGCGGTCGGATCGAAACAATTGGATCTTCGCTGACGTGGCGGTCATCGGAGAACAATGCCGTTCCGGCATCGTCGACTGTCGTCGATGCCGGTGACCACTGCACGATTGATTCAAAGGTCAACCTGAACGGGATGGGCATACTGCTGCAGCTTCCATTCTTCCTGCTGGCAATGTTCTCCCTTCTCGCATACACCGACAAGGGGCAACCACTCACAGCAGCGATTCTTATCCTTTCGGCAATCGTGCTCGCCATTGGCGGCAGATATGTTTTCGCTGCGATGGGCAAAACTGCCACGCGCCGCTTGACGGAAGGCACCGACGAGATCGTGGCTTCGTTGTCACAACTATCCGCTGCGTCCGGGCGGACAGGTGAACGAACGCCTGAGCCATCGATGCAGGAACCATCGCTATCTATCCCTGAGACAGACGCCTTCGAAACCGACGCCGATAGTCCCCAGCGTCATCGAGAACGCGACTAGTTTGCCGATGAAAAAGGTCTACACGAAAGACGGCAACCCGCCTCTCGGCCATTACTCCCAGGCCATCGTACACAACGGACTGGTTTACGTCTCCACTCAACTCGGTCGGGACCGAGAAACCGGCTCAGTAGGGCCAGTGGAGGAACAGACCGAGAATATTCTAGACAGCATAGAGGCGATCCTCGTTGAGGCGGGCAGCTCATTTTCGAATGTCCTGCGTGCGACAATCTACCTCAGTGACATTACAAACTGGGATGCGGTCAACCAGATCTACACGCGAAGATTCGGTGAGCACCGCCCTGCGCGCGGGGTTATCCCTGTCGGCACCCTTCACGGCGGATGCGAGGTTGCCATGGACGTTGTTGCGGCAGTCGCGAACTAGTTGCTCTTTCCTTCGGCGACACTTCGTTCGAGGTCGCGTCCACACTACATGTATTTCGAGAACATGATCATGCGAACGCTACTCCTCGGTCTTTCCCTTCTGTTGGCCGTCAATATTAACGCTCAGTCGCTCGATACCGGCGAACCGCGAACGGACGGCGACGGACCGTATAAGCGGCTGATATTGCGCGGGGGGATCATGATTGACGGCGCGGGAGCGCCTCCCATCGGCCCCGTCGACATTGTGATCGAGAACAACCGAATTGCCGAGATACGGGTAGTCGGAAATCCCGGGCTCCCGATCGATCCCAATCGCCGCCCGGCTGCGGGCGATCGCGAGATCGACGCTTCCGGCATGTACATATTGCCCGGGTTCATTGACAACCACGGCCATCAACACACGATCGACTCTGAGCAGGGCGTGCCCGTTGAGTACGTCCGGAAGCTCTGGCTGGCCCACGGTATTACAACAATTCGCGATGTGGGCTCGAAGGGCGTCGACTGGGTGCTCGAAGCAAAGAAGCGCAGCGCAACGAACGAGATCCTCGCACCCCGGATCGTGGCATATCCGATTTTCGGCCAGGGAGCATCGGAGCCCATCGAAACACCCGAGCAGGCCAGAGCGTGGGTTCGCTGGGTGAAGGAGAAAGGAGCCGACGGAATCAAGTTCTTTGGCGCTCCACGGGAAATCATGATCGCTGCTCTTGAGGAAGCCTCTCGGCTGGGACTCCGGTCGACCGAGCACCACGCACAGTTGAACGTCACCGGGATGAACGTGCTGACGACGGCATCGCACGGTCTGAAGTCGATGGAACACTGGTACGGACTTCCCGAAGCACTATTCGAGGACCGCGTCATTCAGAATTATCCGCTGGATTACAACTACCAGAATGAAGCCGACCGCTTCTCGGAGGCCGGGCGACTTTGGAAACAGGCGGCAAAGCCGGGTTCAGCGCGTTGGAATCTGGTGATGGATTCGCTGCTGGCGATGGACTTCACGATTGATCCGACGTTTGTATCCTATCTGGCCAGCCGCGACCTCAGCCGACAGTCACGCAACGACTGGCATGCGATCTATACGTTGCCGAGTCTCTGGGACTACTACCGGCCGAGTCGAGATGCCCACGGCTCGTACTGGTTCGACTGGACACTGGAGAACGAACTCGACTGGAAAGAAAACTACCAGTTGTGGATGACCTTCATTAACGAATACAAGAACCGAGGAGGACGCGTAACACTCGGCAGCGACTCCGGTTACATTTACAATCTGTACGGTTTCGGCTTCATTCAGGAGATGGAGCTGATGCGTGAGGCCGGATTCCACCCGCTCGAGGTTATTCGTTCGGCAACGCTCATGGGCGCGGAAGCGGTCGGACTCGACGATGAAATCGGATCGATCCAGGTTGGAAAAAGGGCTGACCTCGTGATCGTAAGAGAGAATCCGCTCCAGAACTTGAAGGTTCTATTCGGGACAGGTACGATCAGGCTCAACGACTACACCGGCCTGGTCGAACGCGTTGGCGGGATTGACTGGGTCATCAAGGATGGAATTGTTCTCGACGCCAAAGCGCTGCTACAAGAGGTACGTCAGATGGTTGTCGACGCTCGCCGCGAAAGGGGACTGCCTCCCCCACCGATGCCGCTTCCGATACAGAACACCGGCGAGTTCGCAGTTCCCGCCGGCCGTTAGTCCCGGCGGGACACAACCACTGAACTGCGCCATGTTGCAATAGCGCAACATGGTTCCGGGCGGACGTGCAAGAATGTTGCGTTGTCGCAACACACTTGTTCGGTATTGCTACACGGTGTCCGAATTTTTTCGTGAATCGGCAATCGAATCATCGATTGATCCACCCATCTACGAAAGAACGTTATTAGTTTTGTAGACGGGTATACATGTTGCGTGATCATTGCACGCAGCGGCGGCATCAGGCATTCGTCTGAAATCGCAGTTACCCTTGTCAACCGTGCGCTCGTTGAGGATTGGACTCAAGGAGCGTGTTTTCATCGGCGAATGTACGAAAGGTCGTTGCCGACATTTCATCGTCTTTCATGGACACCTCCCCGGTCGTCTCGGTCGTCATCCCGGCTTACAACGCCGCCCGCTACATCGGGCGCACGCTCGACTCGGTCCTGGCCCAAACCTACCGAAACCTTGAGATCGTGATCGTCGATGATGGTTCTACCGACGACACGTTGGCGATTGCCGAATCGTATGCCGCCGCAAACGATCGGATACGGGTATTCCGGCAGGCAAATTCCGGAGTCGCCGCCGCCCGCAACCTGGCGATACGAAACTCTACCGGTCAGTTCGTCGCCCCTGTTGATGCAGACGACTACTGGTTTCCGGAAAAGATCGAGCAGCAGTTGAAGGTCATGCTTGACGCGGGCGAGGATACCGGACTCGTCTACTCGTGGTGGATCAGCATTGACGAGAAGGATCGCGTCTGGGGCTCAGCTGCCAGATGGAACGCGGCCGGCACGGTCGCCGATGCATTGTTATTCATTAACTTCATCGGAAACGCCAGCGTCCCGCTGTTTCGCCGGACCGCGCTCGACGAGGCGGGGCTTTACAATACCGTCTTTCGTGATGAGAACGGTCAGGGATGTGAAGATTGGGACATCACCTTGCGCGTGGCTGAGCGTTATAAGGTGGCACTGGCCCCATTCTACCTTGTCGGCTATCGCGCCGTCGGGAACTCAATGTCGCGCAATTCGCGCGAGATGGCGCGGTCGTTCGAGCTGATGCTGCAGGATCTTCGCGCGCGACGAACCGATGTCGATCCGTCCGTAATTCGCTGGTCCAAGTCACGGTTCTACAGTTACGTCGCCAGCCAGGCCTACAACGCGAGCAAGCCGCGCGAAGCGATCTATTGGCTGCGGCGCGTTGCAGCAGTCGACCCACTGGTAGTCGTATCACCTGGCATCGCCAAAATGGCAGTCAAGAGCACGATCCGGGTACTAGGAAGTCCCATAATCAAACGACTCTGGCCGACGCAGGCCGACTGGCGCTCATTTCGCGATGCGGCAACTGATCGATCGGCCGCAACCACTGTGAAGGCCCTTCTGG
>JAGQWL010000286.1 GCA_020437385.1 Bacteroidota bacterium | reverse complement strand
TACGGCTCGATGCCCCAACTCGCGAATGATTGTTGTCGTGGCGTCTGAAAAATCGTTTTTCGGACCGATTGTCAGAGTCGCCACCCGCATTTCGTCACACGTCGCCGATCCGGCGCAATATTTGGAGCCGAGCAGCGTTTTCCGGCTTTCCCCGGGTTCGCAAGGCACATCGTGAACCCGATCGGCTTGCTTCTCTGCAAGGATCTATCAGCAATAAACGATGCGGCCCGCGGGGCCGTAGACCGCTATGATGCAACGCGTTACTGCCTCGATGTTGTTCGCCGTTCTCCTTTCGCCGCTAACTTCAGCCGCGCAGGAGGGCAAGGTGATCTACGACGAAACCGTCAAGATTGAGATCAACCTGCCGCCGGAGATGGCGGACATGAAGGACAAGATTCCGAATTCGCAGACTGCCCAGAAAATGCTGGTCTTCAACGAGACGGAGTCGATGACGCGGGCGGCCGACGAGGAGGCCGAGCCTGTCAACATCGCGCACGAGTCCGAGGGGATCGCCTTCAAGATGAGCGTGATCGGCGAGGAGAACGAGACGTACGTCAACTTCGATGACGAGCAGAGCATCGAGAAGCGGGATTTCATGGGGCGCACGTTTCTGATCACAGGAGATCTCGAACCGATTGCGTGGAAGCTGACCTCGGAGCGAAGCGAATTCCTCGGCTACATGTGCATGAAGGCGACCGCCGTGCGGGATTCGACGACCCTCGAGGCCTGGTTTACTCCGGAAATTCCGATTCCGGCCGGCCCGGAGTTGTACGGCGGGCTCCCGGGGCTGATTCTCGTTCTCAATATCGACGACGGAAAGCGGTCGTTCGCAGCAAAGGAGGTGCAGCTTGAAGAGCTTCCGGACGATGCGATTCAGAAACCCGCGAAGGGCAAGAAGGTGAGCCGCGAGGAGTTCGACAAGATTGTCGAAGACAAGATGAAGGAGATGGGTGTGCAGCGAAGCGGCAGGGGAGGCGGCCAGTTCCAGGTCACCATCCGCAATTAATCTCCATTTACCGAACACGTCGAGTCCATGAACTTCGCCTCCACCCGCCTCTCCGCCCTCAGACTGTTACTCTTTTTCACGATTGTTTTCCTTGTACCGGAGGCTGCTGCGCAGTCAGGGAAGTTTGACGTCCGCGGTACGGTCGTCGACTCCTCGGCGACCCCGCTTGCCGGGGCCACCGTCGTCGTCATGCAGCAGGCCGATTCTGTCCTGGTCTCCTACGGGGTATCCAAGGGTGACGGAACGTTTCGCTTGCGGAGGGTGCCGACGGGCTCCTACATCTTTCAGGTGACGTTCGTCGGATTCGCTTCGCACACGGGCTCGGTCACGGTCGCGGCGGAAGACCTGGATGTTGGCAGGATTACGCTGAGCGAGTCCGTCGAAGAACTCGACGAGCTCGTGATCAGCGCGGATCACATCCCGATGCTGGTTACCGGCGACACGCTGGTTTACAACGCCAACGCATTCAAGACGCGTCCGAACGCGAACGTCGAGGAGCTGCTGAAGCGACTGCCCGGGATCGACGTCGACCGCGACGGGACGATCAAGGCGCAGGGGGAGCAGGTGAACAAGGTGCTCGTCGACGGGAAGGAGTTCTTCGGCAACGATCCGAAGATCGCGACGAAAAACCTCCCGGCCGATGCGGTCGACAAGGTTCAGGTCTACGACAAACAGTCGGACATGGCCGAGTTCACGGGCATCAAGGACGGCGATGAAGAGAAGACGATCAACCTCGAGCTGAAGGAGGATCGCAAGACCGGATATTTCGGCGATGTCACCGCCGGACTCGGCAATTCTGACATCGGATTGCCGATGTCCTTCCAGTCGCAGTACGACACAAAGCTTAACGTGAACCGGTTCAGTCCGACGACCCAGTTCTCGCTGATCGGCAACCTGAACAACATCAATCGTCAGGGCTTCGCGTTTAACGACTTCCTCGGCTTCATGGGAGGCATGGGGGCGCTCATGTCGGGGGACTTCCAGATGGATTCGGGTGTGCAGCTCGGCAGCGATATTTCGGACGGATTTTCGACGACGACGTCGGGCGGCATCAACTTTAATCGCGACTTCGGATCACGAACCGAGTTCGGTAGCAGCTACTTCATCAGTCACATTGACAACACGCAGGATCGGAGCGTGCTTCAGCAGCAGCTCATCGGGTCGGCGGCGTCGACGCTCGTATCGCAGAACTCGAATCAGGGCAGCAATAACCTGAGCCATCGACTGAATCTGAATGGCAAGCACAAGTTTTCGGACGGACACGACCTGCGGCTGCGCGGTAATCTCAATCTCGGCATGTCGAAGATCGACAATGCGAGCCTTCGGCAGAGTCTCGGTGCGGATGGGCTGCTCGAGAACGCGAGCAATACGGATTACAATGCCGATGGCCACAATCTCGGCGGCGACGGCCGCCTGACGTGGCGCAAACGTTTGTCCGAAAGCGGAAGAAGCGTTGTGGCCGAGGCGCGCCTGAACCTTAACGATTCGGATCAGGACGCGGATCTGCGGTCGATCACTTCGTACTACCAGGGAGGCGATCTGCTGACCATGGACGAGATCGCGCAGCTTCAGTCGCAGATCGGAAACTCGCTGACGAATTCGCAGAAGCTGTCGTGGGTAGAGCCGCTGACGCCTCGCTACTCGCTCGAGCTTCACGCGGAGCGCCGCGCGATCTCGGAGAATCAGGATCGATCCGTCTACGACGATTCGACCGGACTCCGTATCGCCGACCTGAGCTCCGGATTCGATCGGACGTATTCATATGCAAACGGCGGGATGAACGTACGTTTCGGACGGGAGGGTCTGAACGCGAGCCTCGGTCTGGATGTGCAGCGTTCGAATCTTGACGGCGCGATCACCGACACCGACGTGGAGATCACAAATGGTTACACGTATCTGTTGCCGTCTGCCAGCATCAACTACGAGATTGCGCAGGGGCGCAACATCAGCGCGCGATACAGCTCGTCAACGCGTGAACCCTCGATGCGCGATCTGCAGCCGTTTGTGGACAACAGCAATCCGCTGAACACGTACGTCGGTAATCCCGGGTTGAAGCCGCAATATTCGCACAACCTGACGCTGCACTACATGTTGTTCGATCAGTTCACGTTCACGAACCTCTTCGCCTTCGTTCGAGCGGGTTACACGGCGGATGCGATTGTCAGGTCGCGTACGATCGACGAGCAGCTCCGTCAGACGTCGACGGTGGTCAATTCAGACGGCGCGTGGAACGTGTCGGGCAACGTGAATTTCGGCACGCCGATTCGGCCGATCGGGACGAAGATCAATCTGTCGAACAACCTCATGTTCAACCGCGGATTTGAGTTCATCAACGGCGACGAGAACGCAACGAACACGGTGCGCAACGCGGCGGAGGTGAAACTCGAGAATCGGAACAAGAAGTACTTCGATGTCGCGGCGAGTGCGCGCTACACGCTCAACAGCAATCGCTATTCGCTGAATCCGGGCCTGAACCAGAACTACATCAACAGCGCGTACACGGCCGATTTTGCTTACACGCCGACCGACTATTGGAGCTTCTCGACATCCCTCGAGTACCGGATATTTTCGGGTGAGGTGTTCGGGTCGGCACAGAACATCCCACTGTGGCAGGCCGAGATCTCGCGCACGTTCCTGCACGAGAAGGGGCAGCTCAAACTCGTGGCGGTCGACCTTCTGAACAAGAACGTGGGCGTGAACTACAACAACACGGGAAGCTACATCGAGGAGGAGCGTATCAACTCACTCGGCCGCTACGTGATGCTGAAGTTCATCTACAATCTCCGCGGGATTGGCAAGCAGAAGGGCATGGTCGTGGAGATGCACGGCTAGCGCGAGATTCGCCTGGCGCCCTGCCCACGCCCCATCTGACAACTGACAACTGACCTCTGACAACTTCGCGAGCGAAGCGAGCGTCCCCCATTCATTCCATCATTCCTGCTTCCAACTACGCCGCCACAGCGTCCCGGTTATACTTCGTTCGGTAATCGATCGGTGTCAGTCCGGTGACACGACGAAAGACGTTTCGAAACGCCTTGGTGTCTGAATAGCCGACATCGAACATCACCTCGTTCACGTTCTTGCGGGTCGTTTCGAGCATCCGCTTCGCCGCTTCGATCTTGACACGTTGCACGTATTCTGTGACCGTGTTTGAAGTGGCACTTTTGAACCGTCGCTCGAACGTGCGTCGGCTCAGACCGAGTTGATCCGCGAGGTCGTTCACGCGGATCTGCTGCTCGTAATTGTCTTCGATGAACGACTGCGCCTGCGCGACCGCCTCGTCGGCGTGCTCCTTCTGGCCGGTGAAGATGATAAACGCCGACTGACTGGATCGATCGATGTCGATCGAAAACGCCTTCGCTGACAGAATTGCGGCCTCCCGGCCGGCGTATTTTTCGATGAGATGCAGCAGCAGGTTGAGGAATGCGTACGCCCCACCACTCGTGTAGATGCGATCTTCTTCCGTTATGATCTTTTCGTCGATCAGCTCGATCTGCGGGAAGCGCCGCCGGAAATCATTCGCGTGCATCCAGTGGGTCGCGCACTTCCTGCCGTCGAGCAATCCGGCGTAAGCCAGGAAGAACGCGCCGACGCAAAACGACGCGACCTCCGCGCCCGAGTTGTACTGATCGATCATCCAGGGCACGAAGCCCTCGTTGGCGTCGTATCCGGCCTTCGGGTCGCCGTGGATCGCGGGAACGATAATCAGATCCGTCTTGTCGACGTCGCCGATGAGCCTGTCCGGCACGATCGAAAACAACCCGGTCGTTTGACGGGTTTCCGTGTCGAGGCCGACAAGGTGGACGTCGAAAACCGGCTTCCGACCCATTCCGACGAGCATTTCGTTTACGAGGGAAAGGATCTGGTGCGTTCCGCCAATGTTGACGACGCTGCTGTGTCCGCGGGGGACGAGGATGGAAACGTGGCGCATCGTATAGCGTGTTGAGAGCGTGCCGTGGATGCAGGCAACTTCTGTTGGCGCGGTGAGGCACTAAGTACCCAGGATGGTGCGTACCCGGGATGGTGCGTACCCGGAATGGTGCGTACCCGGGATGGTGCCGAGGTGAAACAGTTTACCCGCCGCTCGTGTCGCATTCAACCCCTCAGGATGTCGGAATGCCACCGTGCCGGCAGTGCGTTGGCGCAGTACAATGGTTCACCGCTTACGTGGACCCCTTTAAAGAGACCCCTGCAACGAGACCCCTGCAACAATGAAAGTATACCCTTACCTCAACTTCGCCGGCAACACGGAGGAAGCATTCACCTTCTACAAGTCCGTACTTGGCGGCGAGTTTTTCGGCGTCCTCCGGTTTCGGCACTTTGCTACCGTCGGCCCCATGGCAGGCCTGCCGGACGAGGATCTCGACAAGGTGATGCATATGGCGATGCCGCTTGGGAAGGACGGTATGCTGATGGGAACTGACCTTCTTGAGTCACTCGGTCAGAAACTCGTCGTGGGAAACAACGTGCATCTCAATCTGGTTGCCGACTCAGCCGAAGAGGCAAAGCGGATCTTCGACGGATTGGCAGACGGTGGAAAGGTCACGATGCCGCTCGCCGAAACAGAATGGGCAGAGGCCTACGGGATGCTCACCGATCGATACGGCGTGCAGTGGATGATCAACTACGAAGGGAAAAACAAATTCACGCTCCCGCAGAACTAAGCGGAGCCCGACAACCTGTCCGCGCCATGCACCTGTATTTTGAGATTCACGCCTCCGATCTGGATCGGGCGAAGGCGTTCTACAACGCCGTCTTCGGGTGGACGTTCTCCCGGAATGAATCGGTGGCGATCGAGTACTATTCCATCGACGCGGACGGTTCGCGCGGAGGCCTGCTGAAGCGCCCCGGGTCGCTGCCGCCAGCCGAAAGTGGAGCGAATGCGTTTGTGTGTTCCGTCGAGGTCGCCGACTTTGATCTTGTGGCCGAAAGAATCGGGTCGGCAGGAGGTGGCATTGCACTGCCGAAGTTTCCCGTAACCGGTGTGTGCTGGCAGGGCTACTTCACGGATCCGGAGGGAAATACTTTTGGGTTATTCCAGGTTGATCCGAACGCACGATAACACGCGCAAACCTCGCGACGCAATCAGTCACAGCAACAGGAATTACGAGAATATGTCCGCCGTTCAAAAAATCACACCGTTCCTCTGGTTCGATTCACAAGCCGACGAGGCGCTGGAATTCTACACATCGCTCTTCCCAGACTCGCGGATCGTGTCGGTCAATCGTTATCCGGACGGGCCATCGAAAGGCAACGTGCTGACGGCCGTTTTCGAACTGTTTGGCCAAAGATTCATGGCGATCGACGGTGGGCCGATGTTTTCCTTCACAGAGGCGATCTCGATGCACGTCGATTGCGAAACGCAAGAGGAGGTCGACCGCTACTGGGAGGCGCTCATCGATGGCGGGAAGGAGTTGATGTGCGGATGGTGCACGGATCGCTACGGCCTGTCGTGGCAGATTATTCCGCGGCGACTCTATGAGCTCCTTCAGGACACGGATCCTGCACGAGCGAAACGCGCGACCGATGCGATGCTGAAAATGCGAAAGATCGATGTTGCGGTTCTTGAGGCCGCCGTTCGGGAGAACTGAATGTTCATCCCGAGCCATCGGTGTTTCTATGTCCCGGAAGAACAACCCTCAGGAACTTGCACCGTAAGTCGAGCCGCGACGACCTGGCAGGTGTCGGGAAAAACGAATCACAATCACTCCGTCACCAACCTGAAAAGCGTATCGGCTCGAAAGGCGCCGTCACCTTTGCTGCCGCTGGCGAGCCAGTACACCGCGTGCATCGACTTCTCGATGCGATCGAGCTTGAGGATGTCGCCCGATGCCTGACGCACACCCTCCAGGTCGAGGAGCTCGTTATTCGCGAGTCGATCCGCAGTGGTGAGGCTCCAGGCTTCGAATGCACCAAACCCGTTCTCCGGCAGGTCATCCGCCATCTCGCCATCCATGCCAAATACCGTCGCCCAGGTGCCGGCACGGCAGATCGCGATCCCGCGACGACCGTCCGATTTGCGGCGAATCTGCGCCACATCGTCGATAGCGTCGTCGCCGTCGAAGTCACCCTGTAGCCAGCGAGGTTTCATCCAGGCGGACAGTTCGTAGTCCATTCTGAGTCCGCAGCCAAACATGATTTCTTTTTCCTCGTCGATGTAATCGAGGTCGTTGTACGCTTCCTCCGCAGCGATAGCGTCCGCCGACTTCGGCCACGTCAAGCAGGCGGAGAATCTGAGGTAGTTGAGGCGCGCCCGCTGCCCTTGCTCCAGATCGGCCAGTCCCATGTCGTGAATGGTCAGAGAACCGCGCCCCTCGGTCCCGTCGAACGCGATCACGTCGTCGTCGGGCGGACGAAACCCACCCGTACCTTCCAGGGCAGGGGAGAAGACAAAAAGTCGCATTGTTTGTGGCGCGTTGACACTTCCGTCGTTGGGCCCCGTGTTGTTCTGGTTGCGGAAGTGCCAGCCCTCGATGTCTCGATGGTTGACGCCGAAGTGAAACGGAGGCGTGATGGCGGTAAGGTCGACGCCGGTTGAATCGTACATGCGGATGGACCATCCGAACGAATTGCGATCGAGCAGGAAGGTCCAGCGATCGTTCACGACGGTGCCGAACTCGTGTTCACCTGCCACCTCGCCTTGCGTCGCGAAAGCATGGCGCGTGGAAGTCGGCTCACACGATTGAGCGGTCGTCAACCGCACGCTCGCAACCGTCGAAGCCGCCAACAGCAGCGCTCCAAGCGCAACGACACGGCGTGTCATGTCGGACAGCCGGACTGCACTTTGCCCGTTCGAGGATTCAGACTTCTGCTGCATCGCGGTGCCACCGTCCAATTGCATCGCGGTGCTGCCGTCCGATTGCATCGAGGTGCTGCCTTCGAGTTGCATCGCGGTGGTGACTTCGAGTTGCAGCGCGTTGGTGTTTCCTACCTGCATCGGGTTGGCGCGTCGGATCGCATGGATACCTGCTGAAGAGCAAACACGAGGACCTGCGCCTCGGGATTAGACTGCAGACACGCGGATGTCAACTCGACGCTGCCGCTGCTTCGGCCGGTATCCGATTGCAGGTCCCAGCCAAGAATCTCTTCCGGTTCGTTGGGGCATGCCACGTCACCTCCCGTTGCCTCGAGAAACGCCTCCAGTGCTCCTGCCGCCTTCAGCAGTGGTGCCGCGGACGCCTGCGCGGAACAGACGCGCCCGTCCGGTAGAACGGACGTCCACCTTCGCTCCTGACTGTCAACGGTGAGCCGCTTCGCCAGCACGGGATCGGCATTTTCGGTGCGTTCAAGAGTCAGGGTAAACCGTGGGATGCCGTCGTAAGCCTCCGGCGGAT
>JAGQWL010000285.1 GCA_020437385.1 Bacteroidota bacterium | reverse complement strand
CCGATCGATCACGCGCAGCGCGAGCAGCGACGATCCGCCAACATCGAAAAAGTTGTCCTGCATTCCGATCCGCTGCGAGCCGATCTCGTCTTCCCAGATGCGTGCGATCACGGTCTCTACCTCTCTCACAGCATGCGTAACCTCTGCATGCTCGCGCGTCACGGATTCTCCCGCAGGAACACCGTCGTGCGACGCTGAAACGCCAGCGGCATGCGCCGGAACCCCGAACGCGGTTGCACCCGGTGGAATGTCCTGAATCACGACGCTCCCGGCTCCAATCGTGGCCCCCGCGCCGATCGTCACCTCGGGAAGTATCGTCGCGTTCGTACCGACGTATACGAAGTCCTCGAGAACCACCCGAGCGTTCAGCACGGCATTGGAAGCGATAATACATCCGTGACCGACCTGTGACTCGTGGCCGACGACGGCTCCCATGAACACGACGCTCGAATCCGAAACCGAGCTCTCCGGACCCAACGTCGCGTTGTGGTAAACGATCAGGTCGCGATCCAGCGTTGCACCCTCGCGATCCACGCCGGGGTCGATAAGGGTTGCAAAAGGAATGTCGTAGTGGCGGATCCTCGCACGGGCAAGCTCCCGCCCCGCCGTCGTGCGTGCGACCAGATTCTGGACCTCGTCAACCGACGGATCGGCATTCCCGAGCAACTCAAACGGACCCTCGACCCGAACGCCGAGGACGTCCTTTCCCCGCTTCGCGTCATCGTCGTCGAGCAGCACAATCCGCTCCCAGCGTTCCTCTGCCTCGTTGACGCGTTTCGCGAGCCTTACACCTTCGGCGTTGCCCGCCCCACAGAGATAAAGCGTTCCCCCCATGGCCGTACTACACGAGTGTGGCTGCCGACGCGACTTCGCTGAAGGGACCGTATTCAGGACGCAACCGCTCCGCCGATCCCGTCATCCAGTCCGTGCATTCAGTGCAGCGATCGGGCAATTCATCGAAGCGGTGCTGCAGATGCAGCTCACGGTAATGCTCCATACCGGCCCATAGATCCGCAAGCGACGCGTGCCATACATTGCCGGGCCCCTCCTCTCCTTCCGTGTCGCCCGGGCATCTGGGCACCCGTCCATCCCAGAACACGTGCATCATGGTCAGCGCCCACGGGCATGCAATCCGATCCTGCGCGACCGTCTTGACCGCCTCGAACGTTCCACCCCAACTCAACATGTTTCGCGCCTTCACCACGGCGCCGCGATCAAGCCAGTAGCGAACGAACGTGTCGAGTTCGTGTGCATTCTCTTCCATCTCAATGAACTGCACCTGAATCTCGGGTCCGCCATCCCGCTCGAGCCGCTGCTGCAGCAGATACTCGACGTTGCGATACAGGATGTCCCGTGTCCCATTCACGCGGACGCGCTCGTAGACCTCCGCAGAGAACCCATCGATGCCGATAACGATAAGGTCAACGCCGCTCTTCAGCAGCCGATCACTGACCGCTCGAGTCAGCAGCATCCCGTTCGTATTGATGTTGACGGATTCAAGCCCCACAGCTTTTCCGTATTCGATCATGCGCACGAGCAAGTCGGGCTCAAGAAGCGGCTCGCCGCAGAATGAAAACCAGCACTCCGTTGACGGTGAACGCCCCGCGATCTCATCCGCGCACTTCTTCCAGAGCTCAAAAGGCATGACACCCTTCGGCCGCTTCATGAACGGATGGTGGCACATGCTGCATGCCAGGTTGCAGTCGGCGTTCAGCTCGACCGCAAACTTCTTCGGAAAGGACAGCTTCGTGAGCGTCCGTGAGATCGCTTCGAGATTGCGCTCCATCTTTCTACCGCAGACGTGTGTCTGACTCCTTATTGTACTTCCGCCCTGAAATTGTATTGTAGTTGAGGACGCCGATTTTGCCGTGATTCGGCTCGGCGCACCAAAAATGGGCGATCCCCGATCCGGCACAGGGGGATATTCCTACATGGATGCAGGGGCACCGTCGTGACAGACGCCGTCGCTGCAAGAACATCACCGTGCAGCAACGCCCCGAAAGAGGCCGCAATCCGCCGTATCTTCGCCCTCGAAGTGAGACGGAGCAAGATGAACAACAATGGCATCGGAAAATGACCACGCCGGCATCGGACCCTTACACGCTCTCCGCGGATCAAATCAACTCGTATCGACGTGACGGCTTCGTCAAGCTGAAGGGAGTGCTGAGTGAGAGCGAACTCGCAACCTTCGACGATGCGATCACCCGGAAGGTCATCGAGCTCAATACAATGCACCTCCCGATGGAAGATCGCAGTACGTACGACAAGGCGTTCCTCCAGGTGATGAACCTCTGGCGAACCGACGACATCGTCAAACGTCTCGTGTTCGACAAACGGCTCGCACGCATCGCAGCCGAGCTGATGGGCGTTGAAGGCGTGCGACTGTATCACGACCAGGCGCTGTACAAGGAGCCGTCCGGCGGCTTCACGCCCTGGCACGCCGATCAGTACTACTGGCCGCTCGCATCCGAACACTGCGTCACCGCCTGGATCCCGCTCCAGGAAACGCCGGTCGAGATGGGTCCACTCGAATTCAGTGCGGGCAGTCATCGCCTTGCAACCGGCCGCGACCTCCGAATCAGCGACGAGAGCGAGCGCGTCATTCAGGAACTGCTCGGAGAGGCCGATCTGCAGACAGTCGGCGGCGCATTTGACGCCGGCGAGGTCAGCTTCCACGCCGGATGGCTCTTTCACCGTGCAGGCCCGAACACCACCGAAACGCCGCGCCGCGTGATGTGCATCATCTACATGGATGCCGACATGAAGCTGAAACGTCCGGAGAACGAGAACCAGATTGACGACTGGGAAGCGTGGTGCCCGGGCGCCCGCATCGGAGAAACCATCCAAACGCCCCTGAACCCCGTCCTGTGGCCCTAGGGCGAGATTCCGGCTCCACAGCGATTCCCGACACGCGCTGAAATTCCCTATCATTG
>JAGQWL010000284.1 GCA_020437385.1 Bacteroidota bacterium | reverse complement strand
GTTGTGTTCGCGGCCAGAGATGCCAGGCTGACGCCGTCACGCGTCACCCAGTACAGCGCCTCGATACCCGAGTCATCGTTCCAGGACACAACAACCTTGTCCGCGTACTGCTCCGACGCGTTTACATTTCCGGGCGGCAGGATCGCGGTGTTGCCGTCATCGGAGTCCTCTTCCGACACGCCGAAGTTATCGGTTGCCCTAACGGAATAGCTGTGTACAACTCCGAGCGTCGAGCCCGTATCGGTAAATGACGTGACGTTCCGTGCAACCGAGCCGATCACCGTGCCGTCCCGAAGAATTTCATAGCCCGTTTCGACGCGCGAGTTGTCGGTCCATGTTACCTCCACCTCCGTCTCCGACGTGCCGTCGGTAGCCTGTACGGCCGTCGGTGGATTTAGACTGCGATAGCCGACGTCCCTGTCGGCCGCGGATTCTCCTCCGATACCGCGTTCGTCGTATGCCGTCACGAAATACCGGTACTCGGAACCCGGAACACCCGCGAAGTCGCCTAGATTCTGGCGACCCGCGGAAACGGTGTCAACAACCGCCAGAGTGCTGAAGAGGCTGGCGCCCGCCGCTACCCACGTCGCGCCCGAGACCGTCCCATTCTGGGCATGCGGCCCGCGGTCAATCGCCGTCGTGCCCGAACCATCGTCAAGCGGCCAGTCATACGCGAGGCCACTCGTTCCGCCCGCATCCCCGTTCTCGAATCGATCACTCACCTGCGACGCCGACTTCGGCTCGTCGAACACCTTGACGCCCGACAGCAGCCCGTCGTAATAGGTCCCCGCATCGAAGCGGCCAAAGAACACGAATCGCGGCTCCAGAACGGCCGCCGCGGTCGGCGTATACGAAACGGTTTGATCCAGCGTACCGTCGATATACAGCGACAGGGTACTTGCGGCCCAGTCACGTACGAGCACGATATGATGCCACTCGTTGTCGTCAAGGTCGCTTCGGTTAGAGCTGAAGTCCGTCAGTGGCGTCGTCCAGTAGACGTCCTGCACGTGAACGCGCCCCCACTCACCCGATTGGGATGCGATCGACAGATCGACTGCGTAGGCAAGGTTGTCGAACATGACGACGAACTTCTTGTTGGTCGCGGTTGCGCCCGAGCCACCGTCCTGCCGGATCCATGCCTCAATTGTATAGTCGGTCAGTGTGGGAACGGTCGTCGCATGTGCCGTCACCTCGGATGTCGCGCCGTCAAACGAAAGCACGCTGCCGGGCGCACCGAGCCTGCGAACGACATATCCGGCCTCCGCACTTGAATTATCGGTCCAGGACAATTGCACGCGGTCCTCATACTCATCGTAGGAGGCAGACAGCTGGGTCGGGGCACTCAGCTTGCGACTTCCAGGGTCGCACACCATCGCAGTTTCGACAACGCCCATTGCCGCCTGCGGTGAACCGGTGGCAGCCACGGCGTCGCGATAATATTCGAACGTGCGGGCCGCGACCGTTTCAGTTCCGTTGGCCGCAACACTGCCCACTGCCGCGAGTTTCGCATCCTTCAACATCTGAACTGACTGCTGCGCCGAAAATGCACCGTTTGTAACCGACACGGCGGTCACGCAGTAGTCCACCACGACATTGGCCGGCCCTTCGTCGTCAACGAAGAACGGTGTCGAAGGCGCAACGTTATCGACGAGCACGCCGTCTCGATAGACATTGAAGAGCATCGCCGTCGTCGATCCATCGGTCCACGTCAATCCAGCCCGATCCTCGTACGCCCCATCTGTTGCCGCAACGTCCGTTGGCGGGAGAACTGTCGTACGACGCCCCGGCGCGGAGCACGAGGGGTCCGAAAAGGTGGAATCAGCATCGACGATACTGAACGCCGTGACGCAATACGTGTACTCAATCTCCTGCTTTGCGGTCTTGTCCGTGAACGCACGCGCGGCGGGCCCGGCACTGCCAAGCCATAGATCGTCGCTCACGGACGTTCGGCGAACCTTGAATCCATCCGGAATCTCCGAGGTGTTCTCCCACGTGATCGCGATCCGGTCGTCGTAGTCGTCGTACGTCGCGACGACATTTGTCGGAGATGCGAGAAGCCCGCGCACCCCGTTGTCGCAGATCAACTTCGATTCCTGAGCACCGACAACAGCCGCCACACAGTAGGAGTTGGTGACTCCGAACGCCGCGCCTGTGTCGTCGAACGTTTCGTCGTCGGTGGTCGCATCGCCGGGAATGGTGCCCACCAATGTCGGATTCCCGCCGCCATCAACTGTATAAATCCGGAACTCGTCTTCGTTCGCGGATTGGTCGGCAAAGGTGACACGGACGAAGTTGTTGTATTGCCCGTCGGAAGCCGTCACCGGCCCAGGCGGCGCCACCACGGCCCGCCGACCGATTGCGCAGGAATTTGCGGAAAGGACGAAGTTGCCGTCGTCCGCTATGACGCAATACGTGTACTGCTGACCGCTGACGGCGCCTGTGTCCAGATACAGGCCCGTGTTCGCTGCCGTCGTGTCATAGTATGACGCGTTTCGAGTGATGACGAATCTCGCCTCAACGTCTGATCGGTCGCTCCATGTAACCAACACCCCATCCTCCCGCGTGTCGTACGTCGCGGTAACATTCGCAGGCGCGAATACCTTGGAGTGACCGTAGGCGACGACCTCGGCTCCGCCATCCTGGTAGTAGACGTGGTATTCGTAACTCTCACCTCGGAGCACCGTTCGGTCGACGAACTCGGTCTCGGTTCGAGCTCTCACCGCGATGACACCTTCGTCGGTGCTGGTCCCGAGATTTACGCGTCGAATCTTGATCGATTCACCCGCCGGCACGGTGCCGGTCCAGTTCAGAACAACGCGATCTTCGAACAAACCCTCCGACGCCGTGAGGCTTGTAAGCTGGGCAGATGCGATCCGGGGAAGGGCGAGTACCGCGAGCAGCAGCAGGCCCGGCAAGATTCGTAAGGAAGGGCTCGAATTGACGCCCCGGGCGGCGGTGACGAGGGGGCGGCAAAGACGGTTCTGGTCCGGGCTCATGGCGTGTGTGCGTATTGATCCGTGTCGGTCGCGGTCGAGGGTTCCGCGCTCGATCAATATGCCGTTTGCACCTGCATCGGCCGTTGCCCGGATGTTGCAGATGCTTGACCACAGGTTGCAAAGCAGTCCCTGTGGTGCCAAATACGCCGTTTCGCAAGACCAAAACGTTGCAGAAGTGCTGCCGGAGCAGATGCTACGGCTGGCCGGCACGAGCCGCTCGCCAGGCGGACGGCGTCGTGTCAAACTGCTGCTTGAACCGCCGGGAGAAATGCGCGACGCTCTTGAAACCGACCGCGTACGCGACCTCGCTGACGTTACCCGCGTTCGCGGCAAGCAGCTCCGCGGCCCTGTCGAGCCGGCACCGCGTGATAAGCTCCGTCGGCGTGTCTCCGACCAGATCCTGGAGGCGCCGGTAGAGCTGGGACCTGTCCATTCCCATTTCGTCGGCAAAGCTGGAAACTGAAAAACCCTCGTCGGCCAGATTCGCCGAAATGACCGCGCGAATGCGCTCGAGAAACTGTTCATCCACCGAAGCCACTTCCGGCACGGCGATGCGAAGTCGTGTTGATGCCTCGGTTCCGTTTGCGGCGTAGCGTCTCAGTAGGCGGCGGCGGGATTCGATCATGTTCGCAACCCGCACCTTCAGCTCATCGACCCTGAACGGTTTAATCAGATAGTCGTCCGCCCGACCCTGCAGCCCCTCAATCTTGTCGTCGTGCTCAGCCTTTGCCGTCAACAAAATCAACGGGATGAAATCTGTTTCCGGATCGGACTTCAGAGTGCGACACAGCGCAAAGCCATCCATCTCGGGCATCATTACATCCGAAATGATCAGATCCGGAACGTTCTCCCGAGCCTCTCGCAGTCCGGCGACACCGTCGACGGCCTCGATTATTCGATAGGCGCCCCGAAGATGACCAGCGATAAATGCGCGCAGTTCATTATTGTCCTCGACTACGAGAATCGTCGTTGCGTCCGCGTCCTCGCCGTTCGCCTCCGGCAGCACGTCTGGCGGCCCGGCCGCAATCTCGCCCGTAGCTCCATTGCGAGAGGCAGCAAGGTGCGTATCACCGGCAGCGCTACTGGTCGCGTCGCTGATAGCTCCAGTCGTCGAAACCAGACCAGCGATCGCATCCTCCCGGCCGTCCAACAAGACTTCGCTGCCACGGCGGCGAAGGTGCTCGACTCCTTTCAGCAGGCAAAGCGTGAACGTTGATCCGTTGCCGACCTCGCTCGAAACGGACAGCGTGCCCCCGTGCAGTTCGGCCAGTTCACGGGACAGCGCCAAGCCGATTCCGGTCCCCAGACCACTCCACGGCGTCCCCTCGTGGGCACGGTGGAATCGGTCAAAGATGTGCTCGAGCTCGCCGGCGGGAATGCCGGGGCCACTGTCCGAAACGGCAACACACACGTGTTCCTGATCGTGAAACACGCGGACCCCAACGCGCCCGCCATCCTGCGTAAACTTCACAGCATTAGAGATCAGGTTTCCGATGATCTCCTGAAGCAGCTTCGGATCGGCGTAGACCTGAACCAACTGGTCAGGAGTCTCCAGTTCCAGCACTTGACCCTTCCGCTGAGCAAGCGGTTTGAAGGCGGACACAACGGCGCGAACGAAAGCGGGGATTTCGATCGGCGCAACGTGAAGATGCATCTTTCCCGCCTCGAGACGCGACACATCCAGAATCTGGTTGATTAGATCGAGAACGCGTTGTGCGTTGCGGTGTGCAAGGTCGATTTGCTCGACCATGTCCTGCGAGATGTCGCCGTACAACCCGGCGCGAATATCCTCAAGCGGACCGAGTGTAAGTGTAAGCGGTGTTCGAAACTCGTGGCTAACGTTCGCGAAGAATCTGCTCCGCGTTTCATCGAGTTCCTGGAGTTTCGCGAACTCGATACGCTCGACGTCGAGTCGATGCCGCATCATCAATCGATCGCGGTAGGCCGTAATGAAGAAGGCCAACAGTCCAACCGAAAACAGCACATAAAGGCCGTACGCCCACCACGTCCGGGCCCAGTGAGGTCTTATGGTAATCGCGAGTTCGGCGGACTCCTCGTCCCACGAACCCACGCCGTTTGTCGCTTGGACCTTGAACGTGTAACGTCCGGAGTTGAGGTTAGTGTAGGTTGCGGTGCGTTCTGCAGTCGCGTTGCGCCAGTCGTCGTCATATCCGACAAGTCGATACCGATAGCGTGTTCGCTCGGGGCTTGAGTATTCGAGACTGGCAAACGAAATCGATACGTCGTTCTGATCCGAGTCAAGAACGAGGGTGTGGGCGTACGGCAGTGCCAATTGCAACGGTGATTCGCCGCCAACACGAATGGGTTCGCCGCGAACGAGCAAATTCGTCAAAACAACCGACGACGACGGCGCCTCGTCCGAAATCTCTCGCGGATAGAATCGATTGAAACCGTTGATACCGCCGAAGAAAAGCTCGCCATCAAATGCGCGGAACGAAGACACTGCGTTGAACTCCAGATCCTGGAGTCCATGCTCCAGTCCGAATGCGCGAAATTGTCCGGATGCAGGGTCCAGCCGGGCGAGGCCGTTGTTCGTACTCATCCACAGATGACCGTTGTCATCGCCTTCGATTGCATAAACCACATCATTCGGCAGTCCGCTCGAAGCCGCATCAAAGTGCGTGAACGTTTCACTTTCCGGTTCAAACCGGTCAAGCCCGAACCCGTACGTTCCAAGCCAGAGAAGGCCGTCCGGCGAAACATAAAGAGAAACAAGGTAGTCGTCGACGAGGCTGTTCGTATCTGCCGCGTTGTGACGAAAGCTCGACCAGGTGCCGGATTGCTTGTCCAGCCGATTCAGTCCGCCCTGCCAGGTTGCAAACCACAACGCTCCGTCAGGAAGTTCACCCATCTCCTTCGCAACACTGTATGAGGGTGAATTGGGGTTCGTCGGGTCGTGGCAGAAGGATTCGAACGTACGGTCCGCTCGATGCAGAATGCTCGGACAGCCAGAACCGCCGGAGAGTACCCAGAGGTCACCGTCGCTGTCTTCAAAAAGCTGCCACGGATTGTCGCTCGGCAAGCTTTGCGGGTTGCCAGCCTGCTGCACGTAGCGTTCGACAACGCGTCCGGTCGCCCGGTCAAACCGATGCAGAGCGCCGGGGATTGAACCGACCCGGCGCGTACCCACCCAGAATGTCCCTTCTGAATCTTCGAACAGGCTGACGACCCATCCGGGCGACAACGTTGTGGGATCACCGGGTTTGTGGAGAAAATGTGTCGCCCGCCCGGTTTCGGGATCAAATCGATCGAGCCCGGACTCCGTTCCGACCCACAACGTCCCGTCGCGATCTTTCCAGAACGACCAAACGCCAGGGTCCGACAATCCCGCCGGATCGTCGGAACGGTAAAGAACGGATTCGAAGATCGGACCCGAAAGGACGAATGAACTGACGCCCCCCTGAGTCCCGATCCACATGACACCTCCGCGATCGAGGTAAATTGAATGCACAGCGCCAGGCGCTATCGACCACGTGACTGCGGGGTCATGCCGATACGAGTTAACCGTACCGTCGGAACGGTCGTAACGCAACAACCCGTCATCAGTACCGACCCACAGAATCCCGGACGGATCTTCGAACAGGGCCGTTATGCCAACCGAGCCGACTTCACCCCGCACGCGCTGGAAGTCACCCAATTGGTCGTCGAAGAAAGCGAGCCCCCGGCCGGTGCCCGCCCATACCTTTCCTGCTCTGTCCACAATCACCGACCGCACATCGTCGTCCGGCAAACCCGCCGAACGGTTCGGTCGCCTTCGGAAATGCGCAATGCCGTCCGCCGCTCGATCAAGACGATTGACACCGCCAGCCTCCGTGGCGATCCAGATCGTGCCATCCTGACCTTCAGCCAATGACGTGACCTGACTGTCCGACAAGCTCG
>JAGQWL010000283.1 GCA_020437385.1 Bacteroidota bacterium | reverse complement strand
TCACCGTTTCTGGCTCAAAGAATACCGCGTTGCCTCTGATGGCCGGCGCCCTTCTCCCGTCAGGCACCACGACCATCTCAAATGTGCCGAACCTGAAGGATGTGCGCACTTTTGCTCGCGTAATGGCCATTACGGGTGCGGAGGTTGACTTCAACTCAGATTCCGCTATTGTTACTGTCGATTCGACTAATGTCACGCACCTCGAGGCACCCTACGAGCTCGTCAAGCGAATGCGGGCATCGTTCTATATGCTGGGTGCTTTGCTGGGTCGAGCGGGAAAAGCAAAGGTGTCCCTCCCCGGAGGTTGCGCGTGGGGACCGCGGCCGGTCGATCTGCATCTGCAAGGTCTGAAGGCGTTCGGCGCTGAAATCGAGCTTGAGGAAGGTTACGTGGTTGCACACGCGCGCGGCGGCAGGATGACGGGAGGTACCTTCCGGCTGACCCCGTCATCAGTTGGGGCGACCATCAACCTGCTACTTGCAGCCGTGACAGCATCGGGATCCAGTAGAATTGAAAACTCTGCTTGCGAACCAGATGTGGTCGTGTTTGGGCAAGCGCTCCAGCGAATGGGCGCCGAGATAAGCGGTCTCGGTACAGCAGTCATCGAGATTGAGGGCGTCGATTCGCTCAGGAGTATCGACTTCGCAAATTGCCCCGACCGAATTGAACTCGGCACCTTCATGATCGCCGCCGCTATCGCCGGCAGGCCCGGCGAATCGGTGCGGATTGAGAACGCAGACCCTGATCACCTCGGTGATGAGTTCGTCACCGCGTTTCGCGCAACCGGCTGTGAACTCGAATTTGGTGATGACTCTGTTTCGGTGATACCTCCGAACGTTCTCGACGCCGTCAGCGTCACAACCGGTGTCTTTCCGCATTTTCCGACGGACCTTCAAGCCCAGTGGAGCATCCTGCTGTCGAAGGCCAGGGGTAATTCGAAGGTCGTCGATACAGTCTATCCCGACCGCTTTAAGCACGTTCCCGAGCTCCAGAGAATGGGGCTCAATGCGATTGTTCTCGCAAACGAGGTCGCTATCGAAGGAAGCACGAACCTTCGTGCCGCGAAGGTGATGAGCACGGATCTTCGTGCCTCAGTGTCACTGGTGTTGGCAGGAATGATTGCCGAAGGCACGACCGAGGTTCTGCGTGTCTATCACCTCGACCGCGGATACGAAAACCTCGAAGGCAAGTTGTCGGCGGCGGGGATCGCGATTCGGCGCGAATCCTATGACGAATTCGCAGATCCTGAGGTAAGCGACTAACCAGCCGTCAAAATGTAGCGGAGAGCTGCATCCGGACGGTGTGAAGTGTGGGAGCCGACGCCGGGCTGCGGCCATCGTACGAGAGCGATGCGCGAAGGTATCGGCTTATCAAGTACTCACCGGTAGCATTCCATAAATACGATCTACCGGCGCCCCTTCCGTCCGTCAGCTCAAAGCTCGCCAATCCGCTTGCCTGTCCGGTGAGTGCCACCGAGGCTGTCTCCAAACGTCCAAACAGCTGAAAACGCCTCGCACGCTGAATACGAAGCTCTATCGGGATCTTGACCACATCTGCTCCTCGGTCAGCAAGTCTATCGCGTCGAACTGACACCTCGGGAGCGAAACGCACGGACAGTTGCGAGGCAGGTGTCCAAACGACAGACGGTACGACGGCTCTTGTGCGTAGGTCGAATTGCCGCGAGGTGAAAGCCGCACTGTAGACGAGCTTCCGTTCGATAGAGCCTTCCAACTGCAATACCAGGGCATCGTTCAGCCGGAGGCGAGTCGAGATGGTGCCAACCCGATTCTTGCGTTCCTCTGCGCTCGCACTGAGATCGCTCAGTCCGCTGGAGGTCGTGTACGCGGCATCGATCCCGAATCGACGGTTCGTACGCAGTACTGCGAGGGTCTGTCTAAACAGTATGCGTCCGTTGAGCGTGTTTGTACCACGAAACGCCTTCTGTCGCAACAGATAGATATCAGCAATGTCGGATGTCCGACTCTTTTCGGAAATCTCGATCAGACTTCCGGCCTGTAGTGCGCCCAGTACCCTACCGAAGAGTGTTCTGCTTGACACGATGCGCGCCGGATCGACGTCGAGGCGCAGTCGCGTCTGGACTGCGACTGCCGAAAACAGCGAATCCGACGGTACGAACGTCCGCGAATATACTCCCTCGTTCGGCGTCGTCTCATACACAAACTCTTCGATCTGCGGGACGCCGTCCTGATTATCGTCCACCCAGACGTACTCGCCAAACTCAGGACCCGTGCGGACGTAGATCTCCTGAAGCCGAGGCGTGCGCTCGGTCTGTGCCTGATAATTCCAGGATGTAACGACAAGGCGCTGCAGCGGGCGCCAATCGCCACTCCATCCAAGCACGACAGACTGCTGGTCCGAAAGCCCGAGCTCACTGGAGGCCTGCCTGGAATAGTTTCGGACGCGATAACCAACGGTCGCTTCCGTCCGAAAATTGCCGGACGACCGGCGCCTGATTCGTGCTGCGGCCGTCACGGAATTGCTTCCATCGATGAACCTCCCGCCAAGCACCTCATCTTGAATACGATAGCGCAGTTCAGCGAATGCGTCGGCATTGCCCGCGGAGAATCCCACGCCGGGGCGAAGGTCGAGGAACCGGAGCGAAGTAGCCGTTAAGGAATCGACGGTGATGCGGCGCTCCTGCCGATTCTCCTGCTCAAAAGAGAACTGAGGAACGACGGGCGACTGACCAGCGCGAACGCGAACTAGGCCTGACGATCGGACCCACTCGCCTTTCGCACCCAGATCGGCATCTTCACGCACGACCTGCTCGGCGCGCACGCGAAAGGTGTTCGCGGACGAATCTGCCAAGACCGAGCTTTGAACTTCACCGGATAACCGATAAGAGACAAATGAGTCTCCGAGCGATAGTCGGCCGTACCGAAAGCGAGCGGTGCCAATCCCCTCCGCGTGAAGTCCGGTTTCCGCCAGGTCCATCGTCTCCGAGCCGACACCTGAAACCCCGCCCGTCACCGACACCGACCGAGCCCCAAGGTCCCAATCTCTGGCAAACTCTACCGACCGGGTTCGATTGAATGTGGTGAAGGTGCTCTCGCGGGAACGACGCTCCGCAGTGGCAGAAACGCTAAGGGCCACACCGCGAACCTCGGCGAATTGTTGCGGGCTGATCATGAGTCCCGCGACCATTCCTCGACCGGCATCGTCTCCGGCATCAAGCGACGACAGACGATTTTTGTCATACGAGGATTGAGCAACTTCGCCATAAACCTGGACGCCCGCCAATGGCTCTGCGCGACCGGCGATGCTCAACAGGCGCTGTCGTCTGGGTATGGGTAACAGTCGTATAGGTTCGTAGTCACCATTGCCTGCCCCCACAAATTCATAGACGATGCCGTTGATGCTTCTGCCAACACGGTCATAGCTTCCCGTTCCTTCAGGTACGGGCGAAAACCGGACGCGATATACCCGTGTTGAGTCGGAGACGGGGCCCGACACGGCGACAAACACCGTATCGCTTTC
>JAGQWL010000034.1 GCA_020437385.1 Bacteroidota bacterium | reverse complement strand
CTCGAGACGTTCCCTCAAAAGAATGGGAGTTCGATGATCGCGTTCGGCAACCTCCTTGGCGGTTTGTGTCTCGAGTCGTCAGGCAGCAACACAATCGGAATGCCCGGTGCCGGCAACATCATCTCGAACAACGGATCGACGCTCGATCATGCGGGAATCATCCTGAAGGGCGGATTGCTGAACCGGATCAGCTCCAACTTTGTCGGAACCAACAGCCTCGGCCACTTACTCGGGAATCTGGGATCCGGTCTCCTCGTGACGGACGGCGCCGACCAAACTACCATCGGTGGTGATACGGAAGAAGACGGGAACGTCATCGGCGGCAACACCGGAAACGGAATCTACCTGAAGGGAGAGCCAATCCAGGCTTCACTGGCAAAAGTGGACCTTGCCGCACTCCGTGCCGGCGTCACGCCACGGGCGGCCGGTACATCAGCATCAATCAATTTCGGAAATATCTCCCACAACCTTGTTGGTGGAATGTTCGTCGGTAGCCTGGCAAAGCTGATTCCGAATCAGCTCAACGGTCTCTGCATGCTGAACGCGTTCAAGAATACTGCAAGCTTCAACACGTTCGTTGCCAACAAGAAAAGCGGCATTGAAATCATGGGGCCGCTGAGCCTGAAGAACATCTTCGATAACAACGCTCTCGGCGGACTCGCAAAGTGGTCGCAGCAACCCAATCCGGAAGATGTTGTGGCTGCCGGCAACGACGAGCACGGCGTGTTCATGCACACCGAGGCTTCGCAGAATACGTTCAAGGGAATCGCGGACCTGCAGCGACAGTTCGCGCTGGCCAACAAAGGTTACGGGTTCCTTTTCATGAACTCGTATCTCAATTCGATTCAGAGCACGAGCATCGGCATACTGCGGAATCTCCGTGGCTCGGCGGCAAAGACGGCGCCGGATGCCAGTGGCACCCGTGCGATAAACCTTGGCAATTTGCTCGGCGGAATCTGCCTCCAGAATTCGGCCAACAACGTGGTCGGAGGCATCGGGCTTGGGAATATCATCGCCAACAACGGCACCGATTCGACAAGCGCCGGCATCGAATTGCTCGGGCGCCTTACCATCGGATCGAAGATCGTCGGAAACCTGCTGGGCACCACGCCAGAGGGAGATGCGGCCGGTAACAAGGGTCCAGGCGTCATGATCAATGGCGCCAGTGAAACCACTATCGGCGGTCTGCTGGCGGGAGAAGGAAACGTCATCGCCGGCAACGGAAGCGGCGGCGTGAAGGGCCTGCTTGCGATTGCGACAAAACTCCTCGGAAACCGGATCGGGCTTACCCCCGAGTCCGCCGGCGGCACAGCCATGCCAAACGATGATCGCGGAATCTCTTTCGAGGACTCCAGATCTCTGGAAATCGGAAACAACGAGGTACGGTCTGATTCGCTGGCGTCGGTCCGCCTCGCGCGCACGAGGTTCGGCAAGCTGTTCAACAACCTGTTCGCGCATTTCGGGACGGTCCTTCGCGAACCCGCTCTCGGGATCTTCAACTCCAGCCAGATTCAGGTCGGATCCGCCCGCGAACTCACATCGACCAGTGCCAGTTCGGCCGAGGGACGAAACAACATTGTCGCGCACGAAGCGGTTCATGTCGTTCAGTCGGATCACGTTGACGTTTCCGGAACGGACATCCATGGTGCCGAGGACGCGGCCGCCGGAACCGAAAAGGCGATCTATTTCAAGGAGTCGACCAACGTCTCCGCCGGCTCTCCAAACTCGGGTAACATGCTCGACCTGAATGGCGGCAACGGACTTGTGTTCGAAGATTCAGACGGACGCTCCTCGTCGACGACCATCATGGGCGCGAACAATGCGCTTGTCCTTCAGCAGGCAAAGATTCAGATGAAGGCCATGCAGATCGACGCAAGCGTACGCGGAATACTGGCACAGCTGAACTCTCGAATGGAAATCAGACAGTCGCTCATTCGAAACATGTCGGGGTCCAACTCCGGCATCCATATGGAGAATTCAACCGGAACCATCACGGGAACCACCATCACCGGTGATGCGGGTGATGCCATCTGGCTCTCAGGATCGGATCCCTCCATCAATGGAAACAACATATCAGGCAGCGCCGGATTCGGTATCAGAAATGTTGATCCGGCGATTACCGTCAACGCAACTGGAAACTGGTGGGGCGACGCGACCGGTCCGGGCGGCGAAGGCCCCGGCGGCGGCGACGAAGTAAGTGTACGCGTGGATTACGGTGACTGGCTCGATTCAGAAATCGGGCTCGTCGCTTCAATCACGCCCGACACGCTCATCGCGATACCCGGCGACACCGTCCGTTTTGAAGCAACCGTTCAGAACCTCGTTCTGCCCTCTGACAACGTAGACATCAATCTTGACGACGACAGTGGTTGGCTTGTTGGCCAGACGGCATTCGCGGTCGCAACAACAACAACGCCGACCGCGTTCTCGGCTGTGCTCGCGATACCAGCCAACGCCGCGTCGGGCAGTACGAACCACCTCTCATTGTCCGCGACCTCACAGACTGATACTGACCTGACGGCTTCGGGCAGTGCCGTGATCGTGGTTGCGACGGCTGAGCCAACTGCGGTTGCAAACGTGGGGCCGAGCGAAGTGGATGTCAGTGTGTCGTCGAACGGCCCATCCGGCCCGTCGACGTTCACGATCACATCAAACTCTGCCTCCGCAAGCGCGAGCTTCACCGCCTACGACGCGAGTTGGACTCCCGCGATCGCGTCGATTTCGGATGATCGGGTGCTGTCTCCGAATTCCACCGTCGTATTGCCCACGAATGTCGTCCCGGACGCTGTGTGGGCGTTTCAGACCGATGCGGCACCGTCTCAGAGTTCGAAGGCGGCCGCGGCCACCGGGACCTATGAATACAGCGCCTGCTTCGAGATCGCGCCACACTCAGACGCGATCGACGATCCGAACATGGCCGTCATTCTCTTTCGGAAAGCAGGTGGTCGTTCCTGGTCGGCAGTGAGTACGTCGTCGCAAACGTCCGGGACATCCGAATTCCTCTGTGCGGAAGGCCGATCGGAGTTCGGCTACTACGCCCTTGCGACAGGTACAGAGGCTGCGCCATCGGCACCGCTGGCATCATTCCCGGAAAACATGCGAACTGGCGTTGCGTCGGACCTGGTATTTGTCTGGAATGAGGCCATCGGCGCCCTGCGCTATGATTTCCAACTCGCGTCCGACTCGCTTTTTGCGGATGTCGTTCTCGATGGAATGAGCGAATCGCGATATTTCACGGCGAGCGAATTGGCCGTCAGCACGCGCTACTACTGGCGCGTTCGCTCCGGCACCGACCTCGGGTTCGGACCATGGTCCGCCACGAGCTCGTTTGTAACGTCGGACACGGGCGTGGGTGTTGAGGAAACAACCTCGGACCGGGTGCCTGCATTTGTCGAACTGGACGCGAACTATCCAAATCCGTTTAACGATCGGACCACAATTGGTTTTCGGCTCCCTGACGCCGAGGTAGTCAGAATCGACATATTTGACGTTCGCGGACGACTGATCGAGCGCCTGGCGGACAGTCAGATGGCCGCCGGCGAACATGTGGTTATCTTCGACGGATCGCGACACCCTTCGGGTATCTACTTGTACCGAATGATGGCCGGTGGACACTCGATTGTTCGGTCGATGATACTCGTCCGATAACATCGAATTAACGACAAGACGCTGGGCGACTACTCGCGCGTATCCTCTGGCACATCGTACTGAGTGCGGAGCTCCTGAAGACGCTCTTTCAGTTCCGCACGAACCGATGCGTATCGCGAATCACCGTAGACGCTATGCATTTCGTTCGGGTCATTGTCGAGGTCGAACAATTCCCATTCGTCGAGACGATAGTAGTGGATCAGCTTGTAGCGATCCGTCCGGACGCCGTAGTGCCGCGGCACGTTGTGTTCGCTCGGCTGCTCGTAGTACTGATAATACAGCGCATCACGCCAGGCAACCGCTGAATCCCCTCGCATTAGCGGCACAAGGCTTCGGCCCTGCATGGCCTCTGGCGGGTCGACGCCGGCAACGTCGAGAAAAGTCTCGGCGTAATCAAGGTTCTGAACCAGATCCGCGTTCACCGAGCCGGCCGGGATGACGCGTGGCCAGCGTGCGATCAACGGCGTACGCATCGACTCCTCGTACATCCAGCGTTTGTCGAACCAGCCGTGCTCGCCGAGATAGAACCCCTGATCCGACGAATACACAACGAGCGTGTTGTCCGCCAGACCCTGCGCATCGAGGTAGTCGAGCAATCGGCCGATATTGTCGTCAACGGAAGCAACGCTGCGAAGGTAATCCTTCATGTAGCGCTGGTACTTCCAGCGTACAAGGTCTTTTCCCGTGAGGCCTGCATCGACGAACGCCTCATTTTCCGGATCGTACGCGGCATCCCAGGCCGCTCGCTGCGCGTCGTTCATCCGGTTGTAGTTTGCGCGCGCCAGCTTGTAGAGGCGGGCGGTCGAATCTGCGTTCTGCCGGACCTTCAGATCGTAGAACAGGTCCATGTGCCGATCGATTTCCATCTCCTGCTGCGCCGCTTCAGGAATCCGCCCCGCATAATCGTCGAACAAGGTCGGGGGCTCGGGTATCGAATCACCGGCAAACATCGAGAGATGGTCCGGACCCGGGGACCACTCCCTGTGAGGCGCCTTGTGCTGAAACATCAGAAGGAACGGCTTCTTCGGATCGCGACGTCCAATCCAATCGAGCGCTTTGTCGGTAATCAGATCCGTGACGTATCCGGTTTCCTGGTGTCGGCCGGTTACCGTGATAAATTCAGGATTGTAATACTTGCCCTGACCCGGTAGCACCTCCCAGTAGTCGAACCCCATCGGCTGCGCCTTCAGATGCCACTTGCCGATCATCGCCGTCTGGTAGCCGGCATCCTGAAGGAGCGCCGGGAAGGTTGCCTGTGTCGAATCGAATCGCTCGACGTTCGTGAGCACGCCGTTCTTGTGGCTGTGCATTCCCGAAAGAATCACGGCTCGGCTCGGTGCACAGATGGAATTTGTGACGAAGGCACGGGAAAACAGCATGCCGTCAGCGGCAAGCCTGTCGATATTCGGGGTCGGATTGAGAGAGGCGAGCCTTCCGCCGTAGGCGCCGATCGCCTGAAAGGCATGGTCATCGGTGAAGATGAAGACGATGTTCGGGCGGTCGTCCGGCGAGCGATCGGCACATCCGGAGACCGTGACAAGAGCCAGGACCGCGAGTAACGCTGTTCTCATTCCGTTCCGGCGTTCGTCCGATAGGCGTCCTCGACAATCGGTCGGATGATCGACGTCCAAACTGAATAGCCTTCCGCAGAGAGATGAAGTTGATCTTCCCGAAACAGCTCGTCGCGGGGTTCCCCGCTTGAACTGACAAGAGCAGACGCCGCGTCGATGTAGTGCAGCAGGTCGCTCGAATCCGAATAGTCCTTTACGAGCTCGTTGGCCTTCCTGACGATCGCGACGTGCTGCCACCGCGACTTCGTCGGACTGATCGAGATAAAATAGATTGGCGTTGTGGGGAGGCTCTCGCGAACCGTGTCCACAAACTCCTTGTAAAGGGCCAGCACTTCTTCGGCGGATTTCGGATTGTCGCCGACGATGTCGTTCGTTCCGCAAAAGACGAAGATCGCCCGAGGGTCGTATGGCGTTACGATGCGATCGACGTTTCGGATGCAGTCCGAAAGTGCGGCCCCACCAAAACCCCGCCGGATAATCGGAATTGGCGCCATGTCATCGGCAAGCGAGGTCCAGAGTCTGATGCTTGAGCTTCCAACGAAGAGGATTGCGCCTTTCGGCTGTTCCTTCTGGGCATCCGCAGCTTCAAACGCCCTGATTTCATCTTCGAACGGGGCATCAGTCGTCGAGGAAGTTGCCGCAGGTGGCGCGGCAACCGCCGGAGACGGCCGCTCAGAGGATGAGCGGCAACCCGCAACAAGCAGCAACACGAGCAGCGATAGCCGAAGAGTCTGTGTCATGCCGGTTAGTTCTTGATGCCCGGAGGCAGCGGTTTCTTGAGGATGACCTTGTCTTCGTCGGATCCGGTTCTGACCCGGAGATTCAGCATCTCGACGAACACCGAGAAGGCCATTGCGAAGTAGATGTAGCCTCGAGGGATGTGGAATTCGAGTCCTTCCGCTACGAGCGCAACCCCGACCATGAGCAGGAACGAAAGCGCGAGAATCTTGATCGTCGGATGCTTCTCGATAAAGCTTGAAACAGCACCCGCGCTGATCATCATGATGATTACCGCAATAACCACCGCCGTAATCATTACCCAGAGGTGTTCGGCCATTCCAACTGCCGTGATTACCGAATCGAGCGAAAAAACGAGGTCAAGCACCAGGATCTGGAAAATGACACTGCCAAACGTTGCTCGAGCCTTCCCCGAACCGTGTTCATCTTCGTGCCCTTCGAGCTTGTCGTGAATCTCGCGAGTCGCCTTCGCAAGCAGGAAGAGCCCGCCGCCCATCAGGATCAGATCGCGACCGGAGAACTCGAAATCGGCGACCGAAAAGACGGGTGCCGTCAGTCGCATGATCCAGGTCAGGGACAGCAGCAGGATAACCCGACCGAAGAGGGCCAGGCCCAGACCGAGCGTCCGCGCTTTCGCCTGTTGATCATCAGGCAGCTTTCCCGCAAGGATCGAAATGAAGATGATGTTATCGATCCCGAGGACAATCTCGAGTGCCGTCAGCGTTGCAAGTGCGATGAGTGCCTGCGGGTCAAGTAGGGCTTCCACGTCGTACCGAAATGATTTCACGTACGACCCGAAGATACGAGATCGAGCGCTACGGCACCTGCCGGTCGACGAGCTTCAGGATCCACAAGCCCGAATTCAGATCCGACGTGTAGATGTTGCCCTTGAAAAGCTGGGCGCCCCACGTCATCGGCCAGTTGGGTGTGGTCGTCATGTGATCCGTTGTCTTGTACGACGATATCTCTCGACCCTGCCGGTACAGGTTGCCCCGCAGCTCGCCTGAGATGTCCACAACCCGTAGCCCACCCTGGTAATAACCAACATAGAGCTTGTCGTCATCCGCCCAGATGTTGTGCGCTCCGGCCTCCGGTACTTCGTAGCGTCCAACTTCTATGGGGTTGTCCATGTCGCTCATGTCGACGATATGGATATAACCGCTTGCCTCGATAGGCTGATCGGCGTTCCATCGCGGCGGGAAGATCTCGTCACCGACGAAGACGTACCTGCCATACCGCCAGGCAACGTGCGCGTTCGGCGTATCAAAAATGATCTGGCTGACAAACTTCGGTTCCGTCGGCGTGCCGCCATGTGTTCCGGCGCCCACGTCCAGCGTCACGAGTCCGTCGTTCCAGTACGAGAGATACGCGTAGCCGTCCTGCACGATGACATCGTGCAGCGACTTGTTCTCCTTGTCGAGGCCCCAACGGCCAACCTCTTTCGGTTTTTTCGGGTTCGAGATGTCGATGATGTGGATATCACGCGTCCCGTCGTTCACCGCATAAACAAGGTTGTTCTCGCCATCGATCCACGTGTTATGCACGCCGCCGGTGACCGTCTCTGTGTACTCTGAAAGAACCGTCGGATGGGAGGGCGAGGAAAGGTCGAGAAGGACAATTCCGTTCTTGCGATTCGAGGCGCCCTCACGCGTGGCGATCCCGATTCGATTGTTCGGATGAATCTTCACGTCGTTGATCCGGCGTGCGTCCATCTGCAGCGAATCCGTGAGGATGGGATTCTCGGGATCGGTGACGTCAAAAACCTTCATCCAGTCATAGAGGAACGTACCGACGTAGGCGTAGTCCCTTCCGTCAACTCCCTCGAACACCCACGTGTCGCCGGAGTGGTGGTTGGCGATTCCGCCGCGACCCACCTTGACGAGCTCCTGCGTGTAGTGACGCGCGGAAACTTCCACGTGGTGAAGCAGCACATTCTGCGGACCGACAACGGCGGTGATCGTGTAGCTACCCGGCTGTTCGGCCACGAAGACCCCCTCCTCTCCGTCGGTCTCCATCCATCCACCGTATGAATCAACCGACCACGATGGTGTGAAGCCGTAGACCTCCTGTCCATCGATTGACAAACCCTTCACGCGCAGTCGCAGTACGTCACCGGTCTTAACCGAAGTGAGTCCGACAACTTCATACGAGGCTGCCGGATTGGGTACGACGCGCAGATCGATCGTGCTTGCGACAGTGCCCGCAGTACCCTGAATGCGAACGTTGCCCTCGCGATAGCCGGTAACCCGCCCGTTGCGATCGACGCTGGCGATGTCGGGATTCGATGTCGTGAATCCCACCGCCTCGTCTGGAAGTACCTGGCCAAGTCGATTCTTGACTACCGCCGCCACCGGAGCCCCGGTACCTTTAAAAATCTCGGTCGTTTCCGCCGTGAGTCGGATCAGCGCCGGAGGAAGCTGGGGAACCGTTACCATGGCGAATCCGGGCTGGCCATCCACGACGGCAACAATCCGCACTTCGCCCGGCGACTGCGCACTTACCTTTCCGGTCGAATCCACCGTTGCCACATCGGAATCTGACGAGAACCATCGGATCCGTGCCCGTGAAAGATCCTTGCCGCCTACGTTGTAGACCTCTTTCACGATCGTCAACCGTGTGGAGTTGTTAACTTCGATCTTCGTCGTTGCCGGATAGACGACAACCCGGGAACTGTCAGTATCTGTTGCGACCTGCTGGAAGAACGTCAGAGACAGCAGTGTTACGAGGAGGGTATGCATTGGAATTTGCGGATGAGACTGCGAACTCGGGAAGGCGGATGATCCGCGTCATCGGCTGAAATATAGCAAATGCGTTGCCGGAAGTGGCTTCAGCCCGGTTTCGCCTGTTATCGAAGCAATACAGATATCGTTTGGCTTTGACCGACTCGATTTCGGCAACATCGACAGCGACGCGAGGAAGCGGATTCCGAATCGGAGCCCTGTGTCTGCTATTAATCCTCGTCATTCTCCCGAGATTCGATCGAAATACGCTATTCGTCGACCAGCCGCACAGGGACGACGTTCAGTATCGGCGATATGTCGAATTTTTTCGCGGCGGACCCGAAAACGGCCTCGAAAGCGCCTCAACATGGCGCCCGCTCGTCCCGTTTCTTGCCGCATTTCTTCCGGCACGTCCGATGACGGCGATCAACCTTGTCAACACGTTCGCCCTACTCGGGACCCTCGTATTCCTGCTGCTGATCCTGCGACGGTCGGGGGTCGATCCGGCCGGTGAGTGGCTCGGCGGACTCCTGTTCGTTCTGTCCTTTCCAGCATTCTATTATTCGACGATTGGGTACGTCGATCCGGGCGGGCTCTTCTTCATTGCGATGGGTACCTGGCTGACAATCAGAAAGAAGTGGACCGCCGCACTTTGCTGTGCGATCGTCGGTGTACTCGCCAAAGAAAGTGCCTTTGTACTCGTTGCGGTCTTATCGGCCGGCGCATGGGCGCGTGGACGTTCGCGGAAACAGGTCGTACTACTTTCCGTTACGTGTCTCCTCGCCCTGGTGGTCGTTTCGGCAGCGGTACGGGAGATGGCTCCGGGCGTCCGCTACGCCTCAATCTGGATTCCTTCAGTTGATGCTTTCGCGGACAATGCGGCGCGGCCGCGTGCCTGGCTGAGCGGCGCGTTGACGGTAGGGATCCCGGGGTTGATCCTTCTTGTAAACGCAATCCGTCGAAAGCTGCCAACGGCGCCGGCAACCCTGCTGCCGTTGTTCTGGGCGGGACTTGCCGCATCGGGTGCGATGTGGCTGTTCGCTTTCACATCAGCCTACGTCGACGGACGGACCCTCTGGCCGAGTGTCATGTTTTCAATTCCGCTCGCGGTGCTATCGATCAAGCCGCGTTCGAGTCGCGAAGGTCACGGCAGCATACCGGTTCCCGATCAACCATCGGTGGGAGGGATGTCGTAGAGCGACACGTTCGAGAGTACAAGGGGCGCGCGCGCGGCAAGTTCAACCTTCACCCGACGCGTTTCCACGCGAGGAAATCGAACGATCCGCCGATTGCCGATCGTCGTTCCGAAGGCGACCGGTGTCATGGTGCCCATCCGCTCCACCGAAATCGTAACCGAATCGACACGCTGGCCAAGTGCGATGTACTCCTGCAGCAGGATGGCGTTGACCGCCGCCGGCTCCGAAAGCGTGAGATCAAATGAGGCGTTGTTAACGCCGTCATCAGTTGCCCAGTAAGACTCAGGATCATCGTCGATCAGATTCGATGCGTCGAATCGTTGATTCCCGGCCCGCACGTTTGAGGCGACCACCAAACTCCCTCGCGCAAGGTCCTCCGTGAATGCGTTGTCGCGCCATTCGCGGAACTCCATCAGTCTCGTCGAATCATTCTGATGGACCAGTCCGCGTGGATCGACCGGAATGTTGAGCAACAGATTCGCATTCATTCCGACAGAGCGAAACCAGATCTCGGCGAGTGCCGCAACCGACTTCACCTTGTCGTCCTCGGCCCGATGGTAGAACCAGCCCGGCCGAATCGACACGTCGGCTTCGCCGGGCAACCAGGTGTCTCCATCACGATGCCCGTGCTGCAGTTGGTCGTTGACGTCCGGGATGCCTGGATAGAAGGCGCCGGCCCGCACGGTACTCCAATTCGTGGTATCCGCGTAACCATTCTCATTTCCAATCCAGCGGATGTCTGGACCACCATCACTGAAGATGACTGCCTGCGGCTGCAACCTTCTCACGACATCTGCGAAGCCGGGGAAATCATACACCTGCTTCTTCCCGTTCGGCCCCTCGCCGTTGGCCCCGTCAAACCAGACCTCGAACACGTCGCCGTAGTCGGACAGGACCTCGCCGAGCATCGACTTGAAAACATCGTTGTATTCGTCGGTACCGTACTTCGGGTGGTTCCGGTCCCAGGGAGAAACGTAGACGCCGAACTTCAGCCCGTACTCACGGCAGGCATCGGACAATTCCCTCAGGACGTCACCGGAGCCATCCCTCCACGCACTTTCGCGGACGGTGTGGGTTGAGTACTCCGACGGCCACAGCGCAAAGCCATCGTGGTGCTTTGCTGTGATAATGATTCCCTCCATCCCGGCATCGCGAAACGTGCGCGCCCACTGCCTGGCATCGAAGCTGCCTGGGTTGAAAACTTCGGGTCGCTCGTCGCCATGTCCCCATTCAAGATCCGTGAACGTGTTCGGGCCGAAATGGATGAAGGCATAGTAGTGAAGCTGATGCCAGGCGAGCTGTCGCGCAGAGGGCACCGCTCCGAAGGCATTCGGCGGATCGTCGTCCGGCCGGCAGCCACTGAGAATCAGTAACGGAAGAACAAGGAGGGGCAAGTATCGACGCATCGGCTCGGCAATAGGCATTGGGAACCGAAGTGTAGGACTTCGACTGATCAGAGCCAAGTACGCCTCGCGGCAAAACCGATCGTGTGGCGGGCCGACGAGGCGGGAACGCGATTCGGTCGCGATCGATCAGGCCGCTCGCGTGTTCGAGTCGCGCTGCTGCATACCGCCCGCCGTCTGCGTCATCCAGTAAGGATCGGCAGCAACGCCGTGGAGGTCTGCGGCCTTTCGGCAGAGATTCATGATCTCAGCCTGAATTTCGACATGGCGCGGCCAGCTCTCGCGGGTGCGCTTCAGCGTGTACGATTCTTCGAGCAGCTCCTCGATCCGCTTCATGTAGGTGTGGAGGAGTCTTTTCTTGTCGTCCATGGGATTGGCCGATTGGGGGAATAGAGCAATTATCGGGGCTGCCCCGTTTTGCTTAAGCCCAATGTGGCGCAACCCGTTGTCGGCGAACGATTGGCGCGGCGATTCAACGGTTCTTCACGTTCGCGGCGATCCCGAGGCCCCTCCCGGCTCGACCCGGGGAAAACAAAAAAAGCCCGCCTCGAAGAGACGGGCCACGAAGGCGTCTGCCTGTGCGTGTGTATAAGAGCTTTGTCGTTTAGCAGCTTGCCTCGCTGTCAATATGGGACGGTGGCGCATTCGTGTTTCAGTTTCGCAACATCGGCTTTCAATCCGACCAGCCCGTCCAGCCTGGTCCGCGGACGAATCGGCCGGGTTTCGCACCCGTGTGCTCGCCGTCGT
>JAGQWL010000033.1 GCA_020437385.1 Bacteroidota bacterium | reverse complement strand
CTCAAGCGTATCGAGGGGCGCGACATCCGAACCGAAGATCCTGACCGTCTCACCGGCGATCGAAATCGTCCTGATGCGCGTGTTATCCTTTCCGTGCAATTCGATCCCGTTGTACTGGTCGGGCTCATCGAAATCATCGGACGACTCGTCTGAATCAACCAGCGCGATTCGGACGGGTGTTGTTTCGTCGAACGCACCGGAGTCATCGATAACGCGCAGCACGGCAACGAGGTCGGTTCCGGACGTCAAGGCCGCGTCGGTCCTGCCATCCCACACAATTCCAGTTGTCAGGCCCGTTCCAGGGCCGCTGATTTCAGCAATCGGTGATACAAAGTCCTCGTCATCGGCCTTGTAGATACGGATGCGGAAGGCGTCTATGAAGGCGCCATAATTCGTGTACGCGGCGAAGCGAACTGGCGTCCGGATCAATCCATCCTCCACGACGATGGAGGGCACTGTGCCCATGGCCAACCGCGGTTCAACCACCGCTGGATCAACTGTGTACCACAGGGTGCCGCCCTGAGGAATGTCCACGCGACGATCAACGCGAATCCTTCCCGCAATGGAGGCACGCCGATTGGCTGCGCTTCCGTCTTCGTCGCCATTCTCCACAACCGGTTCGCTCTTACCGGCGGACTTCGTTACGACATCTTCGGCGGCGGCGTCATCAGCAAACTCCGGAAGCAGGCGGCGCAATGCATCGATGACGGCCGAAGCGCGTCTGGCGCCGAGTTCGATGTCATATTCATCCGATCCACCCTCGCGGTCCAGAAGCGCGGGGCTGATCTCCATTCCTGTGATGTCGATCTCCGTGCGACGATTCAACGCGCGACCGTCCGGACGGTTATTCGGTGCGATCGGATGGTCCGGGCCGTATCCGACCACCTTGATCCGAGTCGAATCAACGGCCAATCCCTCAGCAAGATAATCGGCGACGGCCTTGGCCCGCGCATTCGACAATTCGTAGTTGTCCTTGAAGATCCCTCGTGCATTCGGGTGAATTCGAAGGTTCGACGTATGACCCGACGACACGATCTTGATATCACTCGCGTTTCGCCAGTCGGCAATTATCGAATCCAGCTCGGCCTTTCCGCCCGGATAGAGTTTCGCCTCCAGCACCGGGAAGTTGATGCGAACGGTATAGTGCCGTCGGATCTCCTCTGGTTGCAGATCACGATCCTCGGTGTGTCCTACGATCGTCAGCTGCACCGTCGCACCGGTATCCGGTCTCGCATATTGGTCCGCACGCACGAGCCCGGACAACGCACGAATGCCGCTGGAAGAGGCACGCGCCGCCCGAATCTTGTTGGCAAGGTCCTCCAACTTTGGCCACGCCTCAGCGTTCAACTCCGCGGAATCGTAGTCGAACAGGACGTCTGTGTCGATGTCAAGGTACTCCGACTCCACGTAGTAATCGGGACGCTCCGGTATCGGGAGCCACACGCCGAAGTCAACCTGGGCGGACAGACCCTGTGTTGCCCGGACGATTCTCGGGTTCTCCGTCGTGAACGCTGCGTCGAAAGGCAGCGTAACGGGGTCGACCTTGACGATCAGGTTCGAGCCTCTGTCCCAACGTGGATTGATTGCCTCGGCGAGATGGTAGCGGCCGAATTCGTCTGTCTCGACGACGAGTCCGCGAACTGTCGCGATCCTGACGCCTGGGATCCCGGGTTCGTCGCGATCCTGTACCCCGTTTTTGTTGAGGTCACTGAATACCTTTCCGATGATACCGGTCAACTCGAAGTCGGGATTGGGAACGATATCCACTGACGCAACCGATTCGTCTCCGACTGGGAGTCCAGCAAGCATCGGAACTGCACGGTTGGTGTGTCGACCGATCGCTGCCGTGGCGCCAATCCGCATGACATAGACGATGCGAGCGACCTCGCCGCCGTCGAGAGCGATTGGATCAAAGCGAATCGGATTCGTGCCTGCAAAACTCAGTTCGACGGACTGGTCATCTTCGCTTCCAAGAACACCGTCCGGGCCCGCGCGCACGAGGAAAGAGGACCCATCGGCGATCGTAAACGATGCCGGCGGATCGTCCTGGATAATGATGCCTTCCACACGAACATCCACCTGATTCGTAACAACAAGGTCATACGCGGCAAAGCCTCCGATCGACGCTACCGGCCGGTCGACGGATTTCTCAATCGCGATCACGCCGTCGTTGACGATCGGAACAGGCGTTGGCTCGTCTTCACTTGTCCCGTCCGAGCCCGGATCGCCATCACCATCTTGATCGGGATTGATACCGTTTGCCGACAGGTCTGTAAACAACACTTCGCCACCTGGAGCCGCCGAGGCGGTCACAACCGCCTGGTTGGTAAACGGTCCTGTCACAGCCCCCAGATCGATCCGAGCAGTAAAACGGATTGAATCGCGTTCAGCAGGTGCGAGCGAATCGCTTCCCGACAGCAGCATCGTGTTCGCAGTGCCATCAAAGGCGACTGACGGGCTACTGAACCGCCCGACGTCAGGCGTTGCGGCGACTTCGATCGACGACACGCCAGGGAACGAAAGCGTGAGGTCATCAACGACCTGAATGTTCGTGGCGGTAACCGAATTGCTCAAGTTCTGAACGCTGAGAACGAAGTCAACTTCAAACGTCGAAGCATCGATTCGCCTCACATCGCGCACTGCCTTCGCGATGCCAATCGTCTGCGGCGAAATGGCGATCTCCGTTGGATCGTCCTCAGAAGGATCAGCATCTCCGTTTGGATCAGGATCGTTCCCACTCGCTGATGCGTCGGTCGCGATTACCGTGCCTCCAGGGGTCGTGGAAGTTGTGACCGTCGCGGTGTTGAAGAACGGACCTGAAGCCGAACCGATGTCAACCGCTACCGTGAATCGTACCACGGCCGATGCACCGACAGCAAGCGCGTCGCCACCAGCCAGCAAACTGCGGTTTTGCAATCCGTCAAAAGCCGAAGCAGCCAGAGTCAGGGAACCAACATCCGGCGTACCGACAACCGAGATCGAAGCCACGCCCGGGAACGTGGCGTTCAGATCGTCCTCGACTTGAAGATTTGTCGCCGTCACGTTGCCCAGGTTTTCCACTGTCAGGACAAAATCGACCTCATATTCAGACGACCCAGTCTGCCGAATCTGTGTCACCTCCTTTGCAATACCAACTACCTGTGCGTCCAATTCGACGACCGTAGGATCATCCTCATCTGGAATGTTATCGCCGTCAGTCCCATCGGGATCGCTGCCGTCTGTTGAGATATCCGATGCGTCCGCATCGGTCGTGCCATCACCGACAATGTCGCCGAGTCCAAGAGCAGAATTCTCGTAGGTAGTGCGCGCGGCTTGAGGGAAGACCGTCACATTCAGTGACATTTCAAACGAACCCCCGACAGCCAGACGGTGGGACGGATCCAGGGCCAGAAGCGCGGAATCAGTGGAACCATCGAACTGAGAATTCGCCACCGTCACGACAGATCCCGTTGCAACCTGACTGATGACAGGACTCGACGACCTGTACTCCCCGGGCTGAAGCGTGGAGCCGCCCACTGCGCCGAACTGAGTCAGGTCATCGGTAATCTGGATGTCGTACAAGGCGACATTTCCGAAGTTTTCGACGCGAATGGTGTATGGAATCGTGAACGTGCCATCGCCATTGTCGACGGGTGTTCCGGCACTTTTTGCGACGCCAATTGCCGCTTGAACAAAGTCGGCTATCCTCGTGGGATCCTGTTCGTCCGGATTGCCATCGGAGTCCCCACCGTCAGGGTCTGCCCCATCCGTCGAGATGTCGGTCGCATCTCCACCGGCAGTGCCATCCTCAATAACGTCCGCAGAAACAAGTGCCGTGTTCAGGAACTCCGTGACCCCCGCCGCGGGCACGAACGTGACGGAAACACCCAACTCAAGCCAATCACCAATACCAAGTCGATTTCCCGCAACCAGGGACAACAGGGCCTGATCCGAATCCCCGTCGAAGCCCGGATTGGGCGACGTCGCAGCAACGATTGCACCGACGGATTGCCCAAGAAGTTCGACGGAGCCGACAGCGTACTGGCCCGCAATCGGAGTTTGCTGAACGAAGGTGCCAAACTGCGTCAAGGCATCCGTAATCTGAATGTCGAACAGTGGCACATTGCCGTAGTTCTGTGCACGAAACACGAAGTCGGCTGTGAACGACCCGTCACCGTTGTCGACAACTGCGGCTACACGTTTGGCAATGCCAACAATAGGCGTAAGGTCAACGGTAATGATTGTTGGATCCGATTCCGAGGGAGTGTCGTCGTTCGTGGCCCCATCGGGATCCGATCCGTCCGTTGACAGGTCGGCGGTATCGCCGTCGGTTGCGCCGTTCGGGACAAGATCGGCGCTTCCAGTTGCCTGGTTCGGAATGGTCGTCGTCGCAGAGGTCGGAAAGAAGGTGACAACAAACCTGATCGTTGCCGTTCCCCCGACGGGCAGCACTGCGGAAGTAGAAGGCGTGACCAGGTTCGTAACCGCCGATCCGTCGAACGACGGATTCAGCGTGGTTATCACGGCTCCAGGTGACGCATTCGCCACAGCCAGATTGGAAACGCTGTATTCGCCTTGAGCCAGTGCCGATGCGGAGCCTGGACTGCCGAACGCGGTCAGGTCGTCGGTAATCGTCAGATCGTAGAGAGCAGCGTTGCCGAAGTTTTCTACGATAATGTCGTACGTCACGGTAAAGGTGCCGTCACCGTTGTACTGCACAGCTCCCGCCTGCTTGGCAAGGCCGATGACCGGATCCAGCGTAACGACGATGATCGTTGGATCCGCTTCGTCCGGATTGTCGTCTCCGTCAGAACCATCCGGGTCGGTTCCATCAGTTGAAAGATCAGACGTGTCGCCGCTCGTTGCACCGTCCTCTGTCGCGTCGGCCGAGGCAGCTGCCTGATTCGCGAAAGTTGTCGCACCCGCCGCTGGATAAAACGTTACCGAGAAAGCAACACTCGCGGTTCCGCCAACGGGAAGAACGTCGCCCGAGGCCGGTGTCACGACTGCTGTATTGCCCGTCCCATCGAAGTTTGCGTTGAGGCCCGTCAGCACTGACCCTGGGCTTGCTGCAGTCAGCGTCGGCGCCGATACGCGATACTGACCGGGCAGCAGTGTGGCCTGGCCGCTGAAGGTCCCGAATGCGCTGAGATCGTCAGCAATGCTCAGATCGAAAAGCGACGCATTGCCAAAATTCTCAATACCGATGGTGAACGACACATCGAAGGTCCCATCGCCGTTGTCGGTAACCGCGCCGGAACTCTTGGCTGCTCCAATCGACGGCAGGAGTGTAATCGAGACCGGCGTGACATCGTTTTCATCTGGGTTGTCGTCCCCATCCGAACCGTCTGGGTCTGCTCCATTCGTTGACTGGTCGGTTGCGTCGCCGTCACTGGTCCCGTCCTCGGTGAGATCGCCCGTCGCCACTGCCTGATTTACAAACGCGGATTGTCCGCCGCCGGGTCTAAAAACGACATCGAAACCAATCTGCGCCGTAGAACCGACAGGAAGAACATCTCCGTTCGAAACAACGAGCAGTTGCCCGTCGGACTCACCGTTGAAGGAGGGATTTGCTGCGGATATGACGGCACCACCGTTCAGCGCCAGCACAGCGGGTGCGGTCACCGTGTACTCGCCGTCGGACAGGACACCTGAAGAGAATGAGCCGAAAGAAGAAAGGTCATCCGCAACTTGAAGATCGAACAGCGGGACGTTTCCGAAGTTTTCGATGACAACGGTAAAGGGAACACTGAACGTTCCGTCGCCATTGTCGACAACTGTTCCGGCCTGCTTCGCTGCTCCAAGCGAAGGGTCGAGAATTACGGTAACCGGCGTAGCTACGTCTTCGTCTGGATTTCCGTCGCCGTCACCGCCGTCAGGATCAGCGCCGTCGGTGGAGGCATCGATGGTATCCCCATCAGGTGACCCATCTTCGACGACGTCTCCGTACGCGGTAGCCTGATTCGAGAATGCACTGGTTCCAGCCGATGGCACGAAGGTGACCTGGAAGCCAATCTGAATTGTTGCGCCAATCGGCAGAACGTCGCCGGCAGTCTGGACCAACAGCGCCGTATTCGTCGCACCGTCAAACGACCCGTCGGCATTCGCAACGACCGCCCCTCCACTCGACGCTCCGATTGTTGGAACCGACACGCGGTACTCACCCTGGGAAAGTGGGGTCCCTCCGTTCCACGATCCGAAGGACGAGAGGTCATCGTCGATCTGGAGATCGTAGAGTGACACATTCCCGAAGTTTTCCACCGTGATCGTGAAAGGTACCGTGAAAGAACCGTCTCCGTTGTCCGTGACCGCCCCGGCCTCCTTGGATGCACCAATCACCGGACCTAGCGAAACGGTAATCGTTGTGACTTCGGACTCATCCGGTATTCCGTCAGCGTCCGTTCCGTCGGGATCGGCGCCATCAGTGGATTGATCCGTTGCATCGCCATCGCCAACGCCGTTCTCCGTAACGTCGCCAGACGCCAGTGCCTGATTGTTGAAGACGGTTGCACCGCCCGAAGGATAGAATGTGATGTCGAATGCGACATCGGCCGACGCGCCAACCGGCAGCACGTCTCCGGCAGTCATGGTGAGCACGTTCGGGTCGCCCGCGCCGTCGTATCCGGGGTTTGCGGCGGCAATCGTAGCCCCCCCGACGAGCGATTGAATGACCGGTGGCCCGACGGTGTACTGACCCGGCGAGAGCGGTGTCGAGCCGTTGAAACTGCCGAACGAGGCCAGATCATCCGAGACCTGAAGATCGAACAGCGGGACGTTTCCATAAT
>JAGQWL010000282.1 GCA_020437385.1 Bacteroidota bacterium | reverse complement strand
GTGTCCCTTGTTCCGAGCAAGCCAAGAGTGGCCAGGACCGCTTCACTGGGTTTTGCAAAGATTCGGGCATATTGACTGAAGAACGGCGCAGCGTTGACGGATCTGTCAATGATTGGACAGATGTCCTCGAAGGCGCCGCGGTCGAGGTGGGAGAGCTGGACGTAACGTCGCGACTCGTCGACGAGCGTAACGTACGCGAGGGGCAGGATGCGATTGCCGCGCGACCCGGACGAGCCGGCCGTCTGAATACACAGGAACCGAAGGTCGTCGGGATCTCGCAATACGACGCCGCATACGGTGCCGACGCGAAGGCCAAAAGGGTCGAGCACGGCGAAGCCGACGATCGAGCTGAATCGGGAGTTGCGACCGTCCTCGATACGCCAGGGGAGAGGAGATGTTGTAGGCATGGGTGCGGTTGTCTGGTGCACCACACGTTGCAACACGCGGGCCAACATCGTACTTCTTCGACGATCGCTCCGAATCGCGCTTTGGAGGCACGTTACTGTCGCAATTCGAGACTCAGTGTGATTGCCGACAGCCGTCCTGAGGATCTCACGGTGCAGGGAGGAGCCTTGTCGGAGAATGGTGATGGCTTCGCTTCCCCGGCACCTGCGTGAAAGCAAGGGCGAACAACAACGCGACGAAGAGCGGTTTGTCGGAAGATCCGAATGTCGACTCTGTCATCGCGCCCAGCATCTCGGCTACAAGAGCCGAGGCGGCAACGAGTCCCGCGAGCCTGACACGCCTTGGGACATCGCTGCTCAGGAAGTTGCGCGATCCACGAACAATCGCGTGAACGTAAACGGGGAAGAAGAGGACGAAACCGAAGAGGCCGAAATGAAATACGAAACCAACGTACCAGCTATGGATGAAGCTGGTATAGTACGTGGACTCGTACACGAGGCTGAAGTAACGGTACTGCGTTCCCATTCCATGGCCGACGATCGGGTTCTCTCGAATTCTGGCTATTACAGCGCTGTTCTCGTGGAAGCGGTTGATCAACGACAAATCGTTGGTGACCGCGTTTTCAAGCGAGGTGACGCGACTGGTAAGTCCGACCGCAAGCAGCCGCATCGTCCCCGGTGCGATTGCGAGGCCGGCGACCACAATGACCGCGACAGTCATGGTGATTCCCGTGACAATTCTTCTACGGGCTCTGCCGGTACGCATCAGGATGATGAACAATGTACCGAGCGCATACGACACCCAGACCGCCCGACTCTGCCCGATGAGCACGCCAAAAGAAAAGAGGCCGGAAGCGATAAAGGCTGCTATCTTCGTGGTTGTCGTTCGGGCTGACGAGAACCAGACAATTGAACCGAGCCCGGCAAACATCAGCAGATGTTCATTGTAGGGCACGCGGGCAGTCGCAACTTGCCAGATTGCGGTCGCCGACTGGAGCTCTGACACGAAACTCCACAGGTTGCGAACCAGCGTCAGTCCGGCAATCCAGCCCAGCGATAACACGATATTCCTCACGCCGTTTGGATGGGTCTCGCAATGTTCGCGCGCCGGGAAGTAGACGAAGAACATCGAGACAATTACCCACTCGCTCAGCCACTGCTTGACGTCCGCTCCCGACAGATAGGAGATGGCGAACGTGCTGGGAGCGAATATGAGGAAGAGCAGAATAGCAAGGTCGGACTTAGTTCTGACGATCTGCCTTGTGGGATCTAACAGGCGCGACGTAAACCAGTATCCGATGTAACCGTAGTAGAGGCCGGCAAAGACGATCTCCTCCGGTTGAAAGCCCTCCTTGAATCGCGTAACGAAAGCGAAAGCAAAGAGCACGATAAGCAGCGGCGGGACGCGCCACCACAACAGGCCAACAGCAAGCAGCGCGGCGCCGGCGATTGCGAGGAGTATGAGCTCGACAGTCAACGGACTCGACAGATTTGCGTTTGACTACTCCTCGGGACTACGAATCAACCTCCAGAGCTCATTCCAATTCCGCTGATACCAGTACAACACCACGGAGTAGAGGCAGGCGAGAGCAAAGATTGACAAGGTGACTGAAATAACGAACAAGGATCGTTTGGGTTTTGCCTTGAGTTCAGGAACGGCGGCCCGATCAAGCACCTGTACAGCCGTCCGCGTTCGCTGCTCATCAAACATCGCTTGCTCGTAGAGCGGGCGCACAAACTTGAATAGTTCCGTTTGCACGAGCACCTCCTGACTGAGCTCGGTGTACGTCTTGGCAACCTGCGCGACACTGTCCAGTGCGACAGGCAATACCGCTTCACTTCCCGACAGGGCCATTTCGTAGCGCCGCTGCGCGGCAGAAAAGACGGCACCAAAACGCCGAGTCTGCGGACTGTCCGGGCCAAGTTGTTGGCGCGTCGCTTCGAATTCTATCTGCGCCTTCAGTACCTCCGTCCGCAGGGATGCCACGCCTTCATAGAAAGCCGATACTTGCGTTGGCAGATCGACGAGACCGGTACGTTCCTGGAAACTGGCCAACGCAGTGCGCGCTGAATCAAGGCGCGCTTCTGTGTCCGAAAGCATACCGGACATGAACAAGCGATATTCGCGTGCGCTCTGTGCCAGCAATTCTGCGTTGCGCTCGTTCAGTTCATTAACATAAAAATTTGCCATCTCCGCCGCCCGTTCAGGGCTCCGGTCGAGAACCTCGATGCCGAGGTATCCCGTTTCGAGATCGATGGCGAATTCCACGTTGGATGCGAGCGTCTCCAGCGCGGACGTCATCGGAGCTTTCGCATCTTTCAACTCGTACACGTCGATGAGTCCGAAGTGCTGAACGACCTTCTCATTCGTCGTTCGGCTCAGCAGAATTGCACGATAGCGATCGAAATCGCCGCCGCCTGATCCGCGACCGAGAATAGTGGCGGCCGTCGGAGCAAGATCACCGAGTAGGTTCGTCAACGAGTTTCCCGAGCCTTGCTCGGGAAGTAGCAGCCTTGCGGTGGCCAGGTAGTATTTTGGGAGAAACAGGCTGACGATGACCGATCCAATGGCCGCCACCAGCGACGCTCCGACGATGAGTCTGCGACGCGCAAACAGAACCGCAATCAACCGGGTTACGGGGGGCGACAGTGCGCTTGTTTTCGGCATCAGAAGCGTGTTGAGTTAACAGATAGGATCAGCAGCAGGGACGCCCGACTCGTCTGGCAGCGAGTTCGAACACGAGAACGAACGGAAAGTTACGAAATTGAAGTCCTTACCCGCATCGCAGTTACGGTTTGCTGTCTGCGCCGTTCTATCCGGACGGCCGTTTCTGCGCAATCACGCAACCTCATGAAGTTGAAATCCTTCGCGTATGCCAAAATCAATCTCGGGCTGAGGATTCTGCGAAAGCGTCCCGACGGATTTCACGATATCGACACGGTCTTCCAGCGGGTAAGTTGGGCGGATGCCATCACGTTTGAGTCCGCCGATCAACACGACTTTTCCTGTTCCGATCCGTTCCTGATGGAGGATCCGGAAGCAAACCTCGTCGTGCGAGCGGTCCGTGCGGTTGAAGAAGCTGTTGGCGGCAAACTGCCGCTCCGAATCCACCTCGACAAGCGGCTGCCGTTTGGCGCCGGACTCGGCGGTGGATCATCGGACTGTGCGGCCACCCTTCTGGCTTGCCGGGACGAGGCTGTCCGTTTACACGGCGTAAGGCTGCCTGATGAACTCCTGGAGTCGATCGCACGGCGCCTTGGTAGTGATGTGCCATTCTTTCTCAGGTCCGGCGCTCAAAGGGGAACGGGAACGGGGACAACACTGGATCGCGTCCTTCGGACTGACGGCGAGCCGTGGCAGTTGGCAATGCCTGTGGTACTCGTCGTGCCCGACATTCACATCAGCTCCGGCACGGCGTACCGCGGTGTCGATCCGCGCTCGTACGAAGAGTACGAGCTGCCACCGCATGCGATCGTTGTGACAGACGACATGGCGCGCTACCGCAGGAGTCTCGTAAACGACTTCGAGCCTTCGGTATTTGCCGCGTTCCCCCAGATCGAACGAATCAAGCTGATGCTGCTGGATCACGGTGCACGGTACGCCTCCCTTTCAGGATCTGGGTCGGCCGTATTCGGGATCTTCGGATCTGCCGACACCGCTTCTGAATGCGCGGAAGAAATGCGTCGTGGCAACCCGCAAAGCTGGAGAACGTGGGTGGGTATGCCCGCCTAGCCAGATCGCCTGTTTCGGCTACTCTTCGTCGTCGTCCTGCGGGCGATACGCGTCGACCGCAACATCCGCATACGAAAGAAGAATGTCGAGAGCAAAACCGCCATTGATATCCTCGGGCGGTTCGTAGTTCGTGACGACTTCATCCGCAATCTGTTGCCAATCGACCTTCCAGTCCTTCAGGACACTGAAGCCAAACTGGTAGTCGTCCGTCTCGAAGTACATGAAACCCGCCTCCGAATCGTAGAGACCATAGGCGGCTTCGTCATCGAGTGCCTCGGTGGATGCAAGCACGAGGAGCGGGGCACGAAAAGAGAAGTCCATCTTGTGGACCCTGGTCCCTTCCGTGACCAGATAGTTGGCCAGCACGACACAACCGGCGCTGTTCAGGATGGCCGCCTTTGCGGCGTCATACGTGATCTCTTCCGCTTCAATCTGGGCAAGCGCCTGCTCGACAAGCGGCCAGACAGCGATGGATGACTGATCTTCATAGCCCTCCTTCCAGGGCATTTGAACAGTCAACTCGTCGAATTTCATTGCGTGTGTGTGGGTCCGATCTGGTTAAGCATACAACCTGTATCGGAAACTAATCAAACTGGATAAGTGATCAGCATCCGAAACGGGGAAAGTAACATTACCAGCCGACTTTTCCCTGTACGTTCCGGTTGTCCTTGTCCTGAAGATCGAGCTGATTCTTCTGAACCGACGGATCGAGTGGGCCCGTCGGCAGGTCGTACTCGTTCGGAGTATCGAAACGCGCATCGGTCAGAATCGCATCCGGACCCATCAACGCCTGTTTGAGAAAATCTCCGACGATGAGGAGGGCATTGTGCGCGCCCTGTCCCCACCACTCCGAACGGAACGTGACGCGCCGGTCATTAAATCCGACCCACGCGCCCGTCACGAGTTCGGGATGCATGCTCATAAACCAGCCGTCGCCGTTTTCCTGCGTGGTTCCAGTTTTGCCCGCGAGGTCGTACGCACCGAGGCCGAACTGCGAGTTCAGTCGGCGTCCGGTTCCGTCCCGAATGACGCCGCGCAACATGTCGACCATGATGACTGCCGTGCGCTCGGACAGGGCTTCCTGGGGCGCAACTGCCGATTCGTAAATAACGATTCCGTACTTGTCTTCCACGCGAGTGACGAGCGTCGGCTCGTTGTACAACCCACGATTCGCGAGCGTGGAGAATGCGGATGTCATTTCAAGCAGGCTCACTTCACTGACCCCGAGCGCAAGCGACGGGACTTCGTCAAGCTTGCTCTCGATGCCCATCAGGCGGGCATATTGCGCTGTCTCCTTCGGCGTGATCAGGAGAATCAAGCGGCCGGTGATGATGTTGTTCGATTGCGCGAGTCCTTCGCGGAGCGTCAGGTCTTCGCCCGTTCCGGAGAAGCCCATGTTCTGTGGACTCCACTCATCGCCCGTGTCGGGATCCACGTACGTGAACGTGGTATCCCGCAGCGTGTTGTAGGGCGAGTAGCCGTTGTCGATTGCTGCGGTATACACGAACGGCTTGAAGGTAGATCCTGGCTGGCGCTTGGCAAGTGCCACGTGATCGTACCAGTCGACTGCCAGATCCCGGCCTCCGATCCAGGCGCGGATATGCCCGTTGTGCGGGTCAATCGATACGAGCCCGGCCTCCAAGCGGGTCTTGGACGCCCGAAGAGAGTCCACGAAAGACGAGTCTACACGCAGTTCGGCGAGAACGTCCGAATCGGATTTACCCGACTTGCGCATGCTCTTGTAGCGTCGCGTCTCCCGCATGAAGGATTGTACAACATCCTTCTTCGAACTCCAGAAATAGTCGAACGCTTTCGTGTCTTCGCGTTTCAGGTAGTCGTCGATCGAGTGACCGATCTCGTATCCTGTCGGGCGGCTCCATTCGTAGTCAACAACCGCCTGCAGCCCGTCCATCTGACGCTGCAGGGCCTCCTGCGCCATTCGCTGAACGTGTGAATCGATTGTTGTATAAACGGTGAGGCCGTCGGCGTACGGGTCGCATCCGTTCGATTTGCAGAAGTCGTTCAGCCACTGGCGGACGGCTTCGGAGGCGTGCGGTGCAATGCCCTCGGTTATCTCGGATGAATTATAGCGTGTTTCAACCGGCTTCTCCCGGTTCTCCTCGAGATACGATGCCGGCAGGATGTCGTGCTTGATCATCTGCCCGAGAACGACATTTCGCCGCTTGCGCGAGTTCTCCGGATTGCGGATCGGGTTGTAGCGCGTGATCGCCTTCTGCATCCCAACGAGGGTTGCGCTTTCGAGCGTATCCAGTTCGATCGGGTCCTTGCCGAAGAACGTGCGGGCAGCCGCGTCAATTCCGAACGCATTGTTACTGAACTCGACGGTGTTCAGGTACATCTCGATAATCTCGTCCTTGGAGTAGCGCCGCTCGAGTTGGACTGCCGTCACCATCTCCTTCAGCTTGCGCTCGACCGTCACTTCGCGGCCGATCTGTTCATTGTAGAGATTTCGGGCGAGCTGCTGCGAGAGCGTTGACCCACCTTGCGGGTCACCGCGGAGAACGTGATAGGGGATCGCAAACGTACGAAAGAGGTCGATGCCCCAATGGCGATAGAACCGATGGTCCTCGGTCGCCACCAGCGCTTCGATCACCATCGGCGAGATGTCCTTGAATGTGACCCAGGATCGATTCTGCCGAGCGTAGCGCTGCAGCTCGACACCGTCTGCCGTGTAGGCTACGGTCGCGAGCTGAAACTTCGGATTGTCGATCTCCGAAATGTCGGGTAGCTGTCCGGAGAACGAGAGAAAGTAGAGCGACAGTATCAGCAGTCCAGCGAATCCGATGAGGGCGATCGACCCGATCGCCACGGCCGCCTGCCGCCGCTTGGGCGTGTTGAAAATCCGACCCAGAAAGCCGGGCCAATCGCGGTCCGGCTGGTCGCCATTTGAATCGCCGGAGCGCACCCCTTCGCCCTTGCGCCGTTTGTTCGGGTTGCTGAAGTAGCTCTTCAGCTCCTTGTCGGTATAGTCGAAGTCTGACATCGTTAGAGCGAATCTGATACTTTCGTGACAGGCTCGGAGGCAGCCGTCACCGTTGCCCGATCCCCAGGATCACTCTCTGGTGCCTGCTCAACGACCGTGCCACCATCGTAACGGAGGAGACGAATCGAATCTTCGTCAATCAATGCAAACGTCCGTTCATAGTGCCAGGATCCCGTATTCAAGTAGGTGTGCGGTCCGCGAACGGTATGTTCGGCAAAGTGCGAGTGGCCCGCCACAAAAACCTCCAGGCCGGACGACGCCATTGTATCGAAAGCGTACGCCCTGAGCATCCTCACGGTCTCCATGTTGGTCGTCTTCGCAGAGAAGCGTTCGTTGACCCACGCGGCAAGCCGCAGGCCGGCGTCGCCCGGAAGCAGCGCCTTGTACAGGGCAACAGGCACGGGATGTCGCAAAACGGGTTTGATGTGCCGGTACAGCCCACGCGCAATCAGACCGTCGCCGTGGATGAACCGGAAGATCCGCCCGCCGATCTCACGATCCTCGTGATCCGGGACGAATACGGCGCCGAACTCGGACTCGAAGTAGCCGCTGTGCCATGGGTCGTGATTTCCGGCGAAGTAGCGGAGTGTAATGCCCGCATCGGCCCAGGCGCCGAGCGTGCCCAGGAACCGCGAGAAACCCTTGGGTACCAGCGTTCGATACTCGATGTACGAGTCGAAAATGTCACCGAGAAGGATCAGTTCGTCGATCTCATGCGATTTGCGCAGACTCTCAAGACACTCGATCAGTTCACGTTCCTTTACGCGCTCGTTGTCTCGGTCGGTTCTTCCGAAGTGCGTGTCAGCAATGACTAGAATCAATGTCTGATAGGGCGGTCACGGCGGGCCGTACTGGTCGAATGGTTGAAAGCCCTTGACACCCATCGTTGATAGCCATGTTCCGCAGAGAACTGCACGGCTCGACACGGCGTTTGAGTGCAGACCAGAACGAAACCTACCCGCCCTGATTCCGCATAATGTGGCAGATCAGCGGGACTCAGACCTTCTTAATGACACAGAACTCCTACCGGCCGCCGGAGCAGTTTGGACTGTTCCCTCCAGTTATCAAGCACCTCTTGATCGTCAACGTGCTGGCGTTTCTGCTGCAACTGGTGGGCAGTACGAGTCCGTCGCCGGCGCTTTCGGCCCTTACGAATCTCTGGCTCCCACTGTATCCGATCGGAAACGGATTCATGCCGTGGCAGGTAATCACGTACGCGTTTCTGCACGGGGGGATTGGACACCTGTTCTTCAATATGTTCGCCTTGTGGATGTTTGGCGTCCAACTTGAAATGATCTGGGGATCGCGGCGGTTTGGGATCTACTATTTCGTCTGCGTGATTGGCGCAGCACTCGCACAGCTCGCTACAACCTACGGGGGGCCTCCGATTCCGACGGTTGGCGCTTCGGGAGGCGTCTTCGGGATCCTGCTCGCGTTCGGAATGACCTTTCCGAATCAGCCGATCTATCTGATCTTCTTTCCCGTCCCTATCAAGGCAAAGTGGTTTGTTCTGGGCTACGGCGCACTGGAACTGTTTTCGGGAGTGACCGGTACATCGCAAGGGATTGCCCACTTCGCCCACCTGGGCGGCATGGTTGTTGGTTTCATTCTCCTGCTCTACTGGCGCGGCCAGCTGCCGATCAAGCCGGAGCACCGGATCTACTGACACTTCACGGGCTGACGCGAATCTCCAGGTAAGGTCGACATGGAACTGTGGCGACGATTTCGTTTCTGGTATAGTCTCCAGCCACCGGTTTTCCGGGTGGTGTTGATGATCAACGTGGTCATCTACGTTGTCTACAACCTCATCCTGGCAAACACGTCGCCGGGTGTCGCGGCGTCATTGCGCATCTTCTGGCTCGACCCAAACGTTCCGGAAATACTGACCCACCCGTGGCAGATCCTCACATACGGCTTCTTCCACGGCGGCTTCCTGCATGTACTCTTCAACATGCTCTGGCTCTATTGGTTGGGGAGAGACTTCGAGCGTCAACACGGATCGGTTGTTTTCGCGGCGGTGTTTTTCGGCGGAGTGATCGGCGCAGCGTTTCTCACCGTCGTTCTGCACGCGGCGTTTCCCGGTACACCGTGGTTTGCCGGGCCTGTAATCGGCGCATCCGGAGGCGTTCTGTCGGTACTCGCGGCGATGGCAACGTTCCATCCGTACCTGTCCGTCTCTCTGCTGCTCATCGGCCGCGTCCCGCTGCCCGTACTGGTCATCGGATTCCTTATCCTCGACCTCGCGATGTCTGCCGGCGGAGGCGGCGGAACCGCCATCGGCGCCCATTGGGGCGGCGCGTTGGCCGGATACCTGATGGCGCGTGGCGAACGATCCGGAATGAACGTGACCGGCTGGGGCCGTGTTTTCGTTCCGGGTGCCTCTCGCGGACGGTCCAGTTCGAGGCGCGAGTCCCGGTCGTCCGCCCAAGCCGCCGAGCAAGACGGGGTTCTCGACCGCATGGAGAACTGGCTGGAAGAACGGCGGCTGCGAAAGGAGGGAGGAAAGCCGGCACGCATTCACAAAATGCCTTCCGCTGATACGAAGCGGGACGTGTCGGATGGCTCCGAGCCCGACATCGATAAGCTGCTCGACAAAATCAGTGAGCAGGGTTACGATTCGCTGACGGACGAGGAAAAGAAGATACTCTATGAGGCCAGCCAGAAGTGAGAGGCGCGGGCGGAGGCGTAGTCGCGGCCCCCTCAGGTGGTCGCTCACGCTGCTCTCGACGCTGATTACCTCCTTGTTCCTGATCGGGTATCTCGGTCGCTACATCGAACCCGCCCCCCGCATCTGGTGGATCCAGCTCGTTGCGATTGTACTTCCGTACGCCACCGTAGCGATGATACCGGTTGCGGCGTGGAAAATCATGCGCGGCGGATCGCTTTCGAAGTTGTTTGCGATCCTCTTGCTTGTCCTCGGCGCCGCTCGGTTTCTCTCGCCTCTGGTCAGTTCCGGCTCGGGCTACAACCCGGACACCGATTTTTCTCTCCTGTCTTTTAACATTCCAGTGGAACGTGTCGATCGGGTGGAGAACGGTCATGATCGACTCTACGAACTTGTCAAGGAAACCGACGCCGAGATCGTTTGCCTTCAGGAGTCCTACTGGCTTTACAGGGTCGGCCCGAAAGAGTCGAAGGGCAGACGCGACGTTTCAAGATTGGCTGAACTTGGCTATGACCTGAAGCCCAACGTCGAACACTCCTTTGGTGCCGAGCAGGTTGTTGTCACGACGCTGCCGAACGATATTGTCGAATATGAACGCAAGCCGTCCGGTCCGCGAGACCCGGACATACTGGGCGTGTTGCGTTCCGTAATCAGTTGGCAGGGAAGAAAGTTCGTCGTTTACAACATCCATCTGGCGTCTTACGGAACGAGTAAACCGTGGCACGAATCGACAGAAAGCCGGTTTAGTCCGCGTGTCTGGTATCGTTACTGGCGCGAATACAGGTATGCCGTTCTACATCGCGCCTGGCAGGCGCAACAGGTGCGCGCGATGATTGAGTCGGAGGCGTTACCGTACATTGTCGTCGGTGATTTTAACGCCACGGCTCACAACTGGAGCTACTGGAAAATCGGCAACAATCTGATTGACGCATTTGCCTCCGCGGGTTCCGGATTCGGACTGACCTACCATCAGCGACGGCCGATGTTCAGGATCGACTTCGTCCTTCTTTCGCCCCACTTCGAGCCGACTTCCGCGCGGTCCATCGCCGCCGGTGTCTCGGACCACCTTGCCGTCAACGCGACGATCCGCTGGCGCGATGACGCCGATGCCGAACAGGAGTGAACGTCGGTAGTTGAAGGATCATAACAAATTAACCCTGAATCAATTCCTCAATGGAACGCCCACGAAGACAGTCACGAGCGGTAATGGTTGGACCCGTCCAGGTCGGCGGAGGTGCACCGATCTCCGTTCAGTCCATGACCGTCGCCAAGACACACGACGTCGAGAAGACCCTGACGGAGGTTCGAACGCTCGCGGAGGCGGGTGCGGACATCGTTCGGGTGGCTGTCCCCCGGCCAGAGGACGTTGCTGCCCTGAAGGACATCGTGCAGGGATCGCCTGTGCCGATCGTCGCCGACATCCATTTCAACTATCAGTACGCCCTTCGTGCCATCGAGGCGGGTGTGGCGAAGGTTCGCATCAACCCGGGTAACATCGGCAAGCCGGAGTGGGAAGAAGAGGTGCTGATGGCAGCACGTTCGGCGGGTATCCCCATCCGCATCGGTGTCAACTCCGGATCGCTGGAAAAAGATATTCTCGACAAGTACGGCTATCCGCAACCGGAGGCACTGTTCGAAAGCGCGATGCGTCACATCGAAATCTGCACGCGCTACGGATTTGAGGACATCATCATTTCGGTGAAGCACTCGGATGTTTACTTCATGATCCAGGCTTACAAGCTGCTAGCCGCGCGAACGGATTATCCGCTGCATCTCGGCGTGACCGAGTCCGGCAGCGTCCAGAGCGGCACCGTAAAAAGCGCCATTGGAATCGGAGCACTCCTGGCTGAGGGAATTGGGGATACGATTCGTGTTTCGCTCACGGCGGATTCCGTGCACGAGGTTGAGGCGGGCCACCAGATCCTGAAGTCGCTTCGCCTGGGAAGGCCGGGAGTGAACATCATCGCATGCCCGACATGCGGTCGTCTGGCCGGCGACCTTTTCTCAATCGTGAACGACGTCGAGAAAGCGGTTAACGCCCGAAAATTCGAGAAGAACCTGAATGTTGCCCTCATGGGATGTGCGGTTAACGGACCCGGAGAAGCGGCAGGCGCCGATCTTGGAATCTCGCTTGGCCGTGGGCGGGCGCATTTGTTCAAACGGGGCGAGATGCTTCGTACGGTAGACGAAAACGAGATTGTCGACGCCGTGCTCGAAGCCATCGAAGAGTGGGACGAAACCGAGGAGACGCTCGGCGCAGCGTGATCGATCCTTCCGGGGGTTGTCCCCTGCGGGACGCTCGCTACCTCACAAGGCTGGACCTCAGCGCCGACGCGGCCTGGTTCTGCGGTTCCTTCCGCAGCACCGATTCGATCGCCTGCAGC
>JAGQWL010000281.1 GCA_020437385.1 Bacteroidota bacterium | reverse complement strand
CGACCCTGGGCATTCCGTCGGACTCGCTCCTGGCGATCCAGGTGGACACGTCTTCGCCGTTGAACTTTCAGATTCCGTCGCAAGGTGCTCTGCAGGACAGTCTCGAGAGTCGACGCCTCGACCTTATCGCACTCCGCAAGGGCTACGACAGCCAGGATGCATCGCTTCGTGCGGAGATCCTCCGCCAGTTTCCGTCGATCAACATCGGCTTCGTCCGCAATAAGGACACGGGCAACTTCTTTACGATCGGGCCGACGGTGTCGATCGGCCTTCCGATCTTCGATCGGAATCAGGGACCGATTGCCGTTGCTCGCGCCACGCGCGAGCAGCTCTTTCGCGAGTATGAGGCGCGCGTATTCACGTCCCGCGCACAGGTAGATAGTCTGTTGGCTGAGCGCGCGAGCGCGTTCAAACGCATTGATAATGCCCGGGCAGCCGCGGCGGTACAGGAAAGGCTCGAACGGGTCCTGCGCGAGGCGCGCACCGCCGGCGTGTCGGACGTCGTCACGCTGTATCAGGCGCGCGTCGAGTTGCTAAACCGACGTCTCGATGTCATCCAGCAGGAGATGTCGCTCGCGGAACTGAACACAGCGCTCGAGATCGCATCCGGAATCACATTCTATTCTTCGCGACAATGATGGGAGTTCAGCGATTACGTAATCCGATTTGTGTGCGGCCGTCGGTCGCCATTCTGGCGCTGTGGTTCGCCGCAGGTGCGGGCGGATGCGGCGGCGCTGAAACAGGGTCTACTGATTCGGTCGAGGCGGTCGCGCTGGTGAGTGCGGTCCCAGTGCGCGAGGGTACACTCCGATCGGAGGCGTTTGCCTACGGATATGTTGCGCCGCGACCTGGCAGTGAAACTACTGTGTCGGTGCCATTTGAGAGTCATGTCGTTTCGGTCAACACGGTCGCGGGTGCACATGTGTCGACGGGAACGTCGCTCGTCACGGTTGAGCCGAGTGCGGATGCGCGCACCCAGATTCGACAGGCAAAGTCGGTATTCGACGCGGAGCGCGTGCGAAACGAAAGCGCGCGCCATCGTTATGATCTTGGCCTTGCGACGGTTGATGATCTTGCCGGATCACAATCCGCCCTCGATCAGGCGCGGCAGCGGTGGGGACAGCTCACGGGATGGGATTCAACTCGCGCGGTTCGGGCTGGAAGCGCGGGCACAGTCGATAGCATCGCCGTTGTTGCCGGGCAACTGGTTCCCCCGGGGCAGATGCTCATCAGGATCGTGCGTACCGGCAGGAGGCTTGTTCGACTCGGCGTTGATCCGGCTGTTGCGGAACGGCTCAGTCGTGGCCAATCCGTCGAGATCGAATCACTCGATTCGAACGGACGACACGGCACCGTCAGCGGCAGTCTGCGGGATATCGGCCAGAAGATCAACGCGGTGACACGGCTGGTCGAGGTTACTGTCGATGTCGATAGCGAGTCGAACCTCTGGTTGTCTGAACGTGTCCGCGCCCGCCTCGACCTGATGCACGAACCGGGCCTGATCGTTCCCAGATCCGCTGTTCTGCCCGATGGTGATCGGCATTTTCTGTTCACCGTCGTCTCCGGCAAAGCGCGCCGACACGAAGTCAGCGTCATTGCGGAAACAGATTCCGAGGCACTCGTCGACGGTGATATCGCGGCAGGCGACAGTGTCCTGTTCGTGGGTAATTACGAGGTGCACGACGGGACCAGGATCCGAATCGATACGGGATCCGAGCGTTCGGGCACCGTGAGCAACTCGCAACCGAAATCCGGTGCCGCCGAATGAGCTGGTCGCACTGGATCAGAACGCACAAGCGATCGCTACTTTTCCTTGTCGGCGTGCTCATCGTCGGCGGACTCGCGACGGGCCTCAGGATGCCGGTCGCATTGTTTCCTACGGTCGAGTTTCCCCGCGTTGTTGTCAACATCGAGTCGGGAGATCAACCCGCCGAGCGGATGGCTTTCGAGGTAACGTATCCGATTGAGAACGCGGTCCGTGCTGTGAATGGGGTCCGAAGTGTTCGCTCGACGACGAGTCGGGGCAGTGCGGATGTTTCAGTGAACTTCAACTGGGGCGAGGACATGGTGAGCGCGAAGCTGCAGGTGGAAGCGGCGCTCGCCCAGGCGCTGCCGGACCTTCCGCAGGGCACGCGCTTCACCGTTCGTCGCATGGATCCGAACGTCTTCCCGGTAATCGGATACACGTTGACGTCACCGATTCGCGATCAGGTGTTCCTTCGTGACCTCGCCTACTACGAGATTCGTCCGCAGCTTCAGACGGTTGCGGGTGTGGCCTCGGTCGAGGTCCTCGGTGGCGACCAGGAAGAGTACCGCGTGACGGTTGATCCGGCACAGCTTGCCGCACACAGGCTTACCGTCGAATCAGTTCGAGCGACGCTTGAGGCATCAAACGTTGTGTCCGCCGTCGGCAGACTCGAGGACGAATACAAGTTGTACCTCCTGGTTGCCGGAGCCCAGATGCGGGACATCGCGGATGTGGGAGACGCCGTCTTGAAAGGTGGCACCGGTGGGGTCGTGCGGCTGAAGGATATCGCGACGGTCAGCAAGAGCACCGTTCCCCAGTGGATCCGCGTGTCGGCGGATGGTGAACCGGCTGTGATCGTCCAGGTGTATCAGCAGCCGTCCGGTAGCACGGTACAGATTGCAGGCGACATCCGCGCCTCCCTCGCGAACATTTCGGCGAAGCTCCCTCCGGATGTCAGGCTCTCGAACTGGTATGACCAGAGTGAGCTGATTCTTGCCGCCACCAACAGCGTTCGGGATGCGGTACTCATCGGTGTGCTCCTCGCGGCGTTTGTCCTCTGGATCTTTCTGCGGAACGCACGAGTGACGCTTGTTGCCATCGTGATGGTTCCCGCCGTACTCGCCGCCGCGACGTTGTTGCTTCGCGTTTTCGGGATGAGTTTCAACCTGATGACGCTCGGGGGCATGGCCGCGGCTGTCGGTCTGGTCATCGACGACGCGATT
>JAGQWL010000280.1 GCA_020437385.1 Bacteroidota bacterium | reverse complement strand
CGCCGATCCTTTCGGAGATGTCGTACGTTCCGAACACTGCGCCACGACGGTCGGATCCGACAATCACGAGTGCGCGCGGGACGTTCGGCCAAGGGTTGTCGACAACTTCGATGTGGAACGCCTCCCACAGTCCGGAGAGTTCGCCGGGACGCACCTTGCCGGATGCAACGAGCGCATCGATGATCGCGCTTTGTCCGAGTACACCGATGACGACGACTGGACCGGAAACGCCCATCGGATCAGTGACGACGGCTGCGGCGGCCCCGCTGACCCGTTCGAGATCCATCGCGAAGTTAGCGGCGACGTGGCGGATGGCCGGGTTTGCCGACTCATCAAAGAGGACAGTTGCCGGCTGGTTCTGCCTGATGAGCGCGAAGCTGCCGTCCGCTTCGCGATGGCAGACGGACGCGGGCTTGTCGCAGGCGAGGACCGGGTGGGAATTTGCGAAACCAAGTAGCGCCGCAAGAGCAACAATTTTGAACACCCTCATTCGAATCTCCTCGTCAGTTATTCGGTCGATCCCGTCTTAGCCTCGGCGTCAGATTCAGTTGTCCGCCCCCCCGCATTCTTGCGAACGGCAAGCCTCGCAAGAACAACTGCACAGATCTGTCCTACTACAGCCACCCCGCCGACCACTGCAAGTAACACCACATTCGGAGCGAACCGCGCTGAAATCGGTACATCAAAGTACAGGACAACTCCTCCCATGACACCAGTCAATAGCAAAACGAGCATAATAGCGTAAAGGGCATAACTGGAGTAATAGGAGTGTTGCGCCCAATAACCGCTAATCTGCCCCTCCGCGACACGTTCGACCAAGAGGCGCAAGAAGACATCGTTGTTTTTCTCGCCCACATCAAACCGCCGATTCCTGGTTCGGAACGATGTCAACCACGCATCCGAAATATCACCGTAACGAATCGTATTGCTGTCGCGCAGAAACAGCTCAACGACCATATGGTCGCCGAAAAAGGAAATTCGCTTGACCAATCTGCACCACTTCAGCAGGCCGGCAAGTAGCAGAAGCGATAGTAACGCCGGCGCAAGCACGAGCACGACGTCTTCCTTCCTAGCTCCTGACAGGAACCAGTTGATCCCGAGATAGATTGATGGCACCCAGAAGAGAGTGGTAACAACCAGCGCAATCGGCAGTGCACGCGAATAGTGGGGAGTGAAAAAGACCACGTCTGATCCTGCCTCGGTCGAAACACCGCGAAGTTTCTTAACCTCGCCGGCACTTCTGAACTTGTCGATTGATTCCCAGATTTCGGCCCACTGCTCATCCGAAAAACCGTACTCGAAAAGACGTATCCGCGTATCGCCGCGGACAAATATCCACTTCTTCCGGAACCAGATGTCGGCGAAATCGGACCATGAGTGGCTCGTTCGTTCACCTCCCCGTAGCAGAAACGAAATGTGGTCGGGTGAAATAGTAACCTCGCGAACGTCTGTGACGAGATAGCGGGCGCCATAGAAGACGAGCAGGCCGAGGAGTCCCAATGCGGTCACGACGAGTGACTCGATACCTTTTGTCTCCGCCATGACGAGGAGTGCCACCGGAAAGAAGATCGCGACGGTAATCACAGTCCACCGTTCGCGACGTAGCGCCGTGCCGAGTGATGTGCGATATTCGACTGTCTCCTTCTCGTCCATGGTTGCCACGTAGTGCGGATCGCCAATTTAAGAGGCTAGTCGAATGACGACACAATTTGTTGCATCGGGTAGGTCGAGACAACTTGTCGGATTCATGGCGATCGTCG
>JAGQWL010000279.1 GCA_020437385.1 Bacteroidota bacterium | reverse complement strand
TTGGGATATGTTCATCAGGCGGGATTAATGGATTCCGGCAGTTTGACGTGGTCCCGTTCACTACTAATAATACCAGTTCAGAACCCGGCACGCCCGAAGCGTATTCCACTTGCTTGGTTTTCCGACGTCTTCGCCCATGTCAAGCGGCATGACACCCGGGTATCGCCAATCGAGAAGCCACCGATCGTTTCCACTATTCTTGGAAGCCAGGACGGAGGCTGCGTCTGCGAGTCGCTCATCCGGCCCTGAGTCGGTCGACCGGAAGTAGTCTAGCGCGCGCAGTATGTCGTAGTGCCACCAGACGGGAAACGAAAACGCCGTCCAGACCGGTTCACCACTTTCCAGTGACCGACCGTCCTTGCGATCTATCATGATCGGCTGACGAGTCGACCGTCGGAAGAAGAGATTTCGCTGGAGAAGGTACTCGTCACCGCGAACGCGTGCGTCACGGACGGTCTCATCACGACCTACGAATCGTTCGAATTCGAGAAGCGCCTCCAGAACGCAGATGGTCGTGTTGAATGACGAGTGTCGGGCACCGCCCGCAGCATCACAGTTCCACCCACCATCGGAAAGCTGCTCCTGGAGCAAGCGACGAATCAATTCCGAGACATCCTGACCAAAGTAGGCGCCAACCGTGACAACCTGCGCATTGATACACGTTTCGATCTCGCCCTCGAAGAATCGATTAGATGCGCATTCACGTGGCCCGCAGTGACCCCATTTTACCCCGGTCGCGACTTTCTCGATCGCCTGCCGTACTACGTCCGACTTCGGGTCGATCCCGAACTCGCGGAGTAGCATCAAGACGTGCATGGTGGAATTCCAGCCTCCATTCCACGCACAACCTCCCCAGGATCCGTCGGATTGTTGCGTCGAGAGAAGTGCTGCTCCAAGACCCATCTTCGCGACATTACCACGCTCCTCCAGAAACTCACCTTCACGTGAGTGCAGCAGATCCCGCATAACCTGCCACTTGATCGCGGGATCAGAATCCAGGAGCCATTGCACGCTACGATTGTGTGCCTTCATTCGGTTTGACCGTGTCCATCGGCGCCGGTCAGGAGAAACGACGTGACGTCGTTGGCACCGACGTAGTAGAGGTTGCCGGCGATCCGGAAAGGATCGGCCGGTTTCTGCCCGCCCTGGTTCGAGGCTTCACGCCACTTGACGTAGAGTACAGCCAGGACGACCGCGACGAAGGCAAGAGCGATTCGTCGCAACCGACGTCGAGGCTTCTTGCTCACATTTCCAGGATCTTTGACTTGTCGGTCCATCGCGTTACTGCGCGTTGGCCAGATCGCTTTCAGTTCTGTCCGCCAATTTATGAATGACGACAACCCGAATAGTACAACAAAGCGAGCGAGATCGTACCCGCAACACGCAGCGAACGACGAGGACACTCGATAAAAAAAGGGACCAGCCTGTAGGCCGGTCCCTCGTGTTAAAACGGCAGCCGATCCTAGAAGCTGTTGAACTGGCGGCGGGGTCGCGCTTCGTTCACCGTCAGCGTTCGGCCATCCAGGTCGGTGCCGTTAATCGCTGAGATTGCTTTCTCCGCTTCGTTGTCATCGTTCATGATGACGAAACCGAATCCTCTCAGGTCGCCCGTGTGGCGATCCTTGATGAGGTTGACGGAATCAACGTTTCCGTATTCCTCGAATTCCGAACGGACTTCCTTTTCACTTGTGCTATGAGGCAAATTGCCTACGTAGATATTCATTTAGACGTGTTCTTTGTCGCGCATCTCGTCATGCATTCCGCATGAGACGAAAAAAGCCTCGCTCGCCGGGCCGATCCCGGAAGCCGAGGCTCACCTTGAGATACACAGACGGGTTAGAAATTATTTCACGGGTGCAGATCGTTGATGTTCCGAATAAACGTCCGCGTAGCGCCGACCCAGTTCGCGAGCGGCCGACGCACTGAAGTGAATTCCATCGCCTTTGTCGCCGAGTCCGTCGCTCGAAACGAAGTAAACTTCGTCAACTTCATTGGCCAATTCGACGTGAGCGTCGTTGACCTCCTGACGCCATTCGTTCCACGGGTTCTCGTCAAAGCGCCCGAGCTGCCCAATCAGAAATGGAAGATCCGGATCACCGAACTCCTCCCGCAGTCTCGTGATCAATGTCGCCAGCCGCTGCTTGTATTGGGGTGCGCGATCCGCATTGCTGTCGCTTTCTCCCTGGTGCCAGAGAACGGCTGCGAGCGTACCCGACTCCATCGCCTTACGGGCCCGCGCCATCGCATCGTCGTACGGATGTGTGTCCGTCGCGCTGTCATGCGCCCCTGGCTCCCACGTCAGAATCGATGACCCGCCCACTGCTGCCGGGATGAGTCCAATCGTGACACCAGGATTCCTTTCGGCCACTGCCAGTCCGAACGCGCGTCCCGGCCCGACGCCTGCAATCGGCTTGTCGAAGTGGAGCGGCTCAACCGCCGGAACCCAGGCGCTGTCTTTGTTGAGCATCATGACGCGCGAATCCGCCACCGTGTCTTCAGCAGCCACAACTCCCCGACCCGCCATGTTCGACTGACCGATCAGCAGAAAGAGCTGGTAGTCGCTGTGAACGGACACAGGAGACGCTTCGCGCTCCCTGCAGGACAGGTGGAGAGTACTGGCAAGCAACAGAAATAGAATGGCTGGTCGGATCAAATTCATTCCAATTCACACGCGTTCAGGTTGGTCCAAGATAGAGCCCAATCGAGACGGCCACCACCGGCATCTCGACTCCCTCAGCCCGAATAAGCCATCAATC
>JAGQWL010000278.1 GCA_020437385.1 Bacteroidota bacterium | reverse complement strand
GGATTTATTCGAAGCCGGCGCATGTCGCCGCCTTCTCATCAGTTCGCGTCCCCGGCTAACGCCGGGTTCGCTCGAGTGAACCTACGACCAACGGATTATGAGTCCGCTGCTCTAACCAATGCTTCTAAACAGCATCGCGCTACGGGCCCCTCTTGGGGCAATTTAATACATCAACGCGGCCCGGTAGGATTTATTCGAAGCCGGCGCATGTCGCCGCCTTCTCATCAGTTCGCGTCCCCGGCTAACGCCGGGTTCGCTTGAGTGAACCTACCACCCTAAGGTCGAGATCATAGACCAACTTCCGCATAGGCGGTAGTCAGGGACTGCCTATCCTATCTTCTTATCTTCCTATCCTCCTATTTTCTGTTTGGGTACAGCACATCCACAGAACGTGGCGGGTGGGCGAGTCTCGCTCTCCAGAGGAAGCGAAAGACGCGGCCCGGTAGGATTTATTCGAAGCCGGCGAATGTCTCTCCCCGCCGTTCCCGGCGGGCGCAAAAGATACAAAAACGCCACGTTCAGCAAATATGGCGACGACGGTGCTTCCAGGTCGTTTCCACAAGAATTCAAGTCGCCTCAATTTCATTAAATAATTAAGGCAATGTCTCGGTTTTGCCGTAATATTGTGAACCATCGTTCGGCCGATGCGTCAAAAGGCGCGTAAAAACATTGCCGACCGAGCACCAAGCCGCCATCGCGGCATCCTCCGGCACGCTGCCGGGTGCTGTTGTTAGCCGCTCGGGTTCCTGTCTCAACCTTCGCTACATGGAAAGAATCGACGAGATCGACGTCCGCATCCTTCAGCTTGTGCAGCAAAGCGGCCGTATCAAACGCAACGAGATCGCCGAGGAGGTGGGGCTCTCCCTTCCGTCCGTTTCGGATCGGCTGCGCAAGTTGTCCGAGCGTGGCGTCATCAAGAGCTACACCGCAATTCTTGATGCCAAGCGGCTCCACTTTGATATCACGGCCTTCATCCGCGTACGCGTCGACGGCTCTCGCACCTATCCGGCTTTCATCAAGAAGGCAACCAAGGATGCCGAGGTTCTCGAGGTGCACTCCATCACCGGCGACGGCTCGCACATTCTGAAGGTCCGCACCAAGAATACAACCACACTGGAGAGCCTGCTGGCGCGCATCCAGTCGTGGCCCGGCGTCACCGGCACCTTGTCCAGCATTGTCCTGTCTACTCACAAAGAGACGACGGAACTCCCGGTCGACGTGATGCCGCTAAGTACGGCAGACTGACCGTTCACTCAACCTGATCATTCGAATACCAGATCCACCAGATCCAAGCCGATGAGCAAGCAAAGCGCTGATTACAATCTCCTCGCCGCCACCAAATACGCAGTCAATGGAAACGGCCGGAATGGCTCCCAGAACACTGTCATGGACGTCGAGAAGATTTTTGGCGAAAACACGTTCGGACTCGATGAGATGAAGACGCGTCTCCCGAAGTCCGTTTACAAATCCATATTAGCCACGATCGAAGAGGGTGAACGCCTCGATCCGACCATCGCAGACACCGTCGCGATGGCAATGAAGGAGTGGGCGGTCGAGCGTGGGGCTACCCACTATACGCACTGGTTTCAGCCGCTCACAGGGTCGACGGCAGAGAAGCACGACTCGTTCATCACGCCGAACAAGGGCGGCGGCGCCATTGCGCAGTTCTCCGGTGCCGAGCTGATCCAGGGCGAACCGGATGCATCGAGTTTCCCGAGCGGCGGTCTGCGCGCGACGTTTGAAGCGCGCGGCTATACGGCGTGGGACCCGACCTCTCCGGCCTTCATCATCGAAAATAAGGGCGGATCGTACCTCGCGATTCCGACAGCTTTCGCATCCTGGACGGGCGAGGCGCTCGACCACAAGACGCCGCTGCTCCGCTCGATGGCGGCGCTCGACAAACAGGCCCGTCGTGTCCTGAAGCTGTTCAATGTGAACGACGTGAAGAAGGTCACGTCGACCGTCGGCTGCGAACAGGAGTATTTCCTCATCGACGAGGAGTATTACTACCGCCGTCCAGATCTGATCAACACGGGGCGGACGCTCTTCGGTGCCAAGCCGCCGAAGGGCCAGCAGCTCGATGACCACTACTTCG
>JAGQWL010000277.1 GCA_020437385.1 Bacteroidota bacterium | reverse complement strand
TGCCAGGGCAGGCGCCAAGAATAGGTTGTCAACGATCCGCTTGCAAGGGCGTCTGAGTGCCGGCCGCATTGGGACGGGTTGGCCGGGGCCGCGATATCGCACTGAATTGCTATCTTCGACGCGTCGTAACACGCACTGCCTCACTCACGGCATCACGCACAAACCGCCCGACGCACGGTATCCGGCATACCGATCGCCTGCCGCAGTGCGCGATCCGCAGCGCCCGACGCCAAAGCGAGCGCACCGCTGCCCCTAAACCGCAGGCCCGAAATCATGTCGAAACTCCGCCGCGAACTGAACCTGTTCGGCCTCACCATGATCGCCGTCGGCTCGTGCATCGGTTCCGGAATCTTCCTGACGCCATCGACCGTCGCCGAACACCTGACGTCGCCGTTTCTGATTCTCAGTGTGTGGTCACTCGGCGGACTCATCGCGCTCACCGGCGCGCTCACGTTTGCCGAGCTCGGCGGCATGTTTCCGCACGCGGGCGGCGTATACGTGTACCTTCGCGAGGCCTTCGGCGAGCTCGCCGGATTCTGGTACGGATGGGCCTACTTCAGCGTGATCAACTCGGGTTCGCTCGCCGCGCTGTCGCTCGCGTTTGCCTATTACGTCTCGTTTCTTGTTCCGCTGAGTGCCGGCGGACAAACGGCGGTGGCAGTCGGGGCGCTTGTCTCCGTCACTTTGATCAACATCTTCCGCGTGAAGCTCGTCGAACTGTTTGCCGACCTCTTCACCGTACTGAAGCTCCTCGGCATCGCGCTGATTGTCGGCATCGGCCTGTTGCTCGGAAAGGGGGGAGACGCGACGCCCGCAACGGCACTTGTCGACGGATCCGTCAACACCTTGACCGCCTTCGGCCTCGCGCTCGTCGGAGTGTTCTTTTCGTACGGCGGATGGCACCACGCGTCGTACCTCTCCGGCGAGGCGAAGGACCCGGACCGAACCGTGCCGCGCGCGATGATCCTCGGGGCCATCATCGTCACGATCACCTACGTAATGATCAACGTCGCCTTCCTCCGGCTGATCAGCCCGGTAGCCATGGCCGCGTCTCAGAGCGTCGCTGCCGATGCCGTTTCGACCGTGCTTCCGTTCGGTGCGAAGTTGATTGCCGTGATCATCGCGATCTCGACGTACGGCACCACGTTGATCTACACGCTCTCCGCACCGCGCATCTACTTTGCGATGGCCGAAGACGGACTCTTCTTCGAGCGGTTCGCGCGCGTGCATCCAAAATTCCACACGCCCGTCTGGTCCGTCGTCTTCCAGTCGATCTGGGCAATCGTGCTGCTCGTGTTGTGGAAGACGTTCAGCAATGTGATCACGTACGTGACGTTTACCGACTGGATCTTCTTTACACTCGCGGCCTGCATCGTGATCATCTTCCGCTACAAGCGAAAGGAGGCGGCTCGGCCCTATCGAACGCTTGGCTACCCGATCACGCCGCTGATCTTCATCACGATCTCCGGACTCTTTGTCATCAACACGCTAATCGAGCGGCCGAGTCAGGCGCTGGGGTCGCTCGTGCTGCTTGGTATCGGGTATCCGGTGTTTCTTTATTTCCGAAAGACGCGGCGGGAGAGGGTTGAGGGCTGAGGGTTGAGGGAGCGCCAACAAGTTGTCAGTTGTCAGTTGTCAGTTGTCAGATCGAGAGATCGGTCAAGTCCTGCTATAGTTGGCGGGTTAATTATGTTAGTTAAGCATGCTACGATAGTACTGATTCGGAGTGGCGTAGCCCAGCTCCAGATGGGGTCGAAGGTTGTTGTAGGTTCTGATCGCCTCGGCGATGGCCTGTCGGGCGTGTTCAATGTGAGCGAAGGTCGCTTTCAACATCAGCTCATGCTTGAGTATGCCGTTGATTCTTTCGGCAACGGCGTTCTCGGCGCAGTGCATTCGTTCGGTCATGCTGCAGTAGACACGTGCACCTCGAAGCAGGCCCTGGTAGACCCTGCTCGTGTACTGTGCACCGCGATCGCTGTGGTGTACCATACACTCTGCAAGTGGTCCGAGCGCAGCCAGCGCCTTGCGCAGGGCTCTCACGCAGAGACCCGACTCAAGGCTTTCCGATACGTGGTAGCCCAGGATGCGTCGACTGCACAAGTCCGTCACCAGCGCCAGATAGACGAACCCGTCCATCACTCGGATGTAGGTGATGTCGCTGACGACCACGCTGCCCGGCTTCGCCGGCTTATTCTTGCCAACAAGGTTCGGATGCCGCGTCGGCCTGGCATACGTGGTGATCGGCGGCTTGGCCTTCAGTTGAACCAAGAGCCCCTTCTCCCGCATGTAGTCAAAGAACTTATCCCGCCCATAGGGCATCAGGCCATGAAGGCAGAGCAGCCTGTAGAGCTTCCGACAACCAATCCGTGGCTGCTTGACGCGGATCTCACGGATCGCCGTCAGCATCGACATTTCCCGGCTCCGCTGATCCGCTCTACGCTTGCGCCACCGACGGAAGCCCTCCGCACTTACTTCGTACCATCGGCAGAGTCGCCCGAGCGTGGCGCTCTTGGGTCGATCCGTTCGCGTATGCGCGCGCTCAATGCAGGCAAATCGATGTTTTTTTTTGTGCCAAGGCCGTACTCGTCGTTGAGTACATCGAACTCCACCTTCTTCAGGTACAGTTCCAATTCCTTGTCAGCAAGCGTCTGCTTGAGCAACGCGTTCTCTTTCTCCAACTCCTTGATTCGACTCAATTCGTCCTTCATCTGGATGCGCACCGTATCGGGCAGTTGCGATTCCCGGCCATACTTCTTCAGCCAGCCTTGTACCGTATGATGACCACCAATCCCATAGACCTTCAAGGCCTGATTGATCGTCATCGATCCACGATCAATCTCCTCAACTACTTTCAGCTTAAACGCGCTACTATACCGGACAGAACGGGTTCCCATGATCACTCCTCCTGACTAAGTCATTGCCAACTTATTCAGGACGAGGCCGAGGCCCTATTCTGACAACTGACAACTTTGCCTATCACTGCTCACTTCGCGAGCGAAGCGAGCGGCCCCCATTCTCCCATTCATTCCATCATTCCATCATTCCTTCAGTCATCCTAATACCACGTCTTGACCACCGTCAAACCCCGCTCTGCCAGCCACTCCGTCACCAGCCGCACCGCCTCGCCGAGTCCGTGCGTAACAAGCGGACTTCCGAATTTCTGGATTCCTACAAACACGCCGTTCGGCCGGGGCTCCGCCTCTATCAGAATGTCCTGTTTGAGCCCGGGCTCTTCAACGAGTACGGTGAACACGAGACGCGATCCGTCCGAAGACCGATACATGTCACGCATCACGATCTGCCCCCAATCGAGAAGATGAACGTGTTTCTCGAAATCAGTGATGCCGGAAAGGTCACCGGTCATTAAGGCATGCTGCATTAGAAGCTCCTGCGATAGTAACGTGACAACCGGCGGCTGAGCGGGCCGATCGTCGACCCTGTGAAAGCGAACATGAAAGATGTCCTTCTGCTGCTTCAGCCACTTCTTCGCATACCGTGTCTGGAGCAGTGCCGCATCCGGATTTGTGATCTCCTCGCGGAAGGCGCCTGAGTTGCGAGCCTGGCCGCGTGCAAAATCGAAGTACTCAGGGTGATCCGTTGTGAGAACAAGGGACCCATCCCTTTGAAGCTTTGTCGCTGCCAGGTCGAAAAAGTCCGACTGCAGCAGCCGGCGGTCCCTGTGCTTTCTGCGTGGCCACGGATCCGGAAAGTTGACGTAAATCCGCGACACGGATCGATCGGGAAGTGCGTCTCGCATCAAAAACCGTCCGTCGCCCCGATACATGATCACGTTCGGCAGCCGATGTCGCAACAGGCGCTTGTATGCACGCCCGGTCGACGACACGGAGAGCTCGACCCCGAGCACATTGAACTGCGGATACGATTCCCCGAGGTACTCGAGAAACCATCCGTTCCCAAAGCCAATCTCAACAACCAGCGGCGCCTCTCGACCGAACAGCCTGGCAGAATCGAGTGGCAACTCGTCCGCGCCGGGTCGAAGAAAAAGGCGTGAGCTGCTGGCTACGCTCGACGTGGTGGTCATGCGTTCTGACAAGTGACAACTGACAACTGACAACTCCTGTCTACCGACTACTCACTGCCTACGACCAACGTACTCACTGTTCGCCGCCTTCGGCCCCCGCCGTCCGCTGCCCCATCTCGCGGTCGAAAAGGAAGAGACCGGATCCATCCTTGCCGACAAGCTTCAGCGAGTCGATCGCATTCCGCGCGTTGTCTTCTTCCTCGACCTGCTCGTCGATGTACCACTTGAGCAGCGACTGCAACGCATAGTCGCTCTCCTTGACCGCCACTTCGTTCAACTTCCAGATGCGATCAGTTATGTACTGCTCGTGCTCCAACACCGCCTCGAATGCCGCCAGCGGCGTCTTGAAGTCAGCAGTCGGCTTGCTCAGCGCTTCGAGCTTGACCGCTGCGCCGCGCTGAATCAGGAAGTCGTAAAACTTCATCGCGTGCACGAGTTCTTCTTCCCACTGCAGACGCAGCCAGCGAGCGAGCCCCGGCAGACTCAGCTCCTCCATCCGGCCTGACATTGCCAGGTACAGATATGCCGATTCCAACTCCGCGTTGATCTGAGAATTGACTGCCTTCACTACCGATGCTTTCATCACCATCCTCCGTCGTTTTATAAGATGCCGGGGTAAATCCTCACCTCGAAAAGACCGAATCCGCGGCCAGAGTCGCATCCACAGAGTTGAGGGAATCTTCCGCCGACAAGTTCGTTTAAAGAAGTTGTCGCGGCGTTCGTACCCTCTATAACCCGTTCCCGGTCATTTTATTCCGGGCCGGTAAGTTAATCTGCCAAACTATTTCATGCTCCCTCCCGGTCGATTGGACATTCGAATGGATATGCCCCTTCGCAGTTTTTCCCGTATTGCTGGCTTCGTGTTTCTCGTTGTAACGGTTTCCGCGTGCAACAAACCCGAGCCGGTCACCCCTTCGTCCGCCGACGCGGATCCTAATGCCGAACTTTTTCTGGTTCGCGAGGAAGGAAAGTGGGGCTACATGAATCAGGATGGGCACCTTGCCATCGGTCCGTACTTCGATCGGGCGTGGCCGTTCTCGGGCAATCGGGCCCTCGTCGAGGTCGACGGACTCCTCGGCTACATCGACCGCGAAGGCGACCTTGTCATCAAGCCGCAGTATCTCGATGCATGGTACTTCTCGGACGGGCTTGCCCCCGTGCAGATGGACGACGGATGGGCCTACATTGATTCGACGGGCGCCGTGGTTGCCGAATCCGAACACCCGACGGCTTTCGTCCGCCCGGAGGGGAAAGTCGAGAGTCTCGACATCGATCGCGTCAAGATCGGCGACCTGTATGGGTTTCGAAATGCGGATGGTCAGATTGTCATCGATCCGCAGTTTGAACAGGCGTGGCATTTCTCAAACGGACTCGCGCGCGTCAAGAAGAACGGCAAGTGGGGATTCATCGATCGCACCGGACGAACGATCGTCGAGCCCATCTTCGACACCGCGTGGGATTTTGACCGCGGACTGGCCCGCGTGCAGATCGGCAACGCGTTCGGCTACATCCGGCCCGATGGCGAGTATGCGTGGGAACCGACTGTGTGAATGGGAGAATGGGTGAATAGGAGAATGGGGGAAGGAACCTCAATGCGTTGATTCACCCATTCGAGCATTCCGTTTCGAGCATTCCGTGATGTTGGGTACTACGGTGGCGGGAAGCACCACTTCTTTGGCTGATTCGACATCTTGATCAATCCGCCATGGACGAATTGGTACGCCTCCATCAGTCGGCTCAGGTCGTCGGTTCCGATATAACCGTGCAGGGACGCAAGTTCAAGCCACACGATTGTCTCGGCCGCTTCACCACCGGCGTCGCGCAGCTTGCTCGAGAAGTGCCTGGGGTATGGGCGGCGAATCCACGCCTCACCGATGTTCGCACAGATCGATCTGGACGAGCGGAGAATCTGCGACGTCATCGAATACCGTTCTTCGTCCGGCCAGGATCGCGTCAAGGCATGAATCCTCATTGCCGAGTCGATCGCCACCTGGTACACTCTCAGGTCTTTGTGTGATTTGATGTCCATCTTCCTGATGCTTGTACGAACACACTCCAAGCATCAGGGTACCGCGACAACTATTTGTAACGCATCGGCAAATGATCGGTCGCGCGATCACGTAGAACGGTTCAAGATGACACGGTCCTGAGATCCGCCAACTGCCCACTACTGACGGCTCTCTCCGCGACCGAGGCGAGCGACCCCCATTCACCTATTCACCTATTCACCCATTCACCCATTCACCTATTCACCCATTCCCCCATTCTCCCATTCCCCCAGTCATCCCACCGGGCTCAAGTTCCTGATCTGCAGCCTTCGCGGCGAATCCGACGTCTCAATCACGTCCTTCTCGACCGGTATCCCCATCTCACCTGAACACGGCGCAAGCAGCTCGTTCGTAATTGAATTCGGTATCCCGGGCACCTTCTGCAGCTCAACCGGCACAAGCACTAACTGGTAGGGCTCCCACCGGAAAATCCCGACTTCGCTCTGCGCGAGTTGGCTCCCCGTCTCCGGATCAATCGCCGTCACCTGCCACACGTACGTCCCCTCCTGAAACTTGCGGGCCGACGCCGGATACTGGAACGCCGTCCCCGTCACGAATCCCTGAAACACCGGTGGGTTGGAAGCAATCGCCTGAAACGACGACTGCCTCCGATACAATTCCGCGATCCTGATCTGACTCCGTACCCGCGCAATGCGTCCGCCCGACGCGGGCGTAAAAAGAAACGTCGGTAGCGCCGTGTGCACGACGTCGCCTTCCGCCGGACTGATCAGGATCGGCGGACTCAACAGCGAAACCTCGTGCGTGATACAGTCCTCACCGAGGATGCGTCCGGACTCCGCCTCTATCGCCTGAACACAGATCTGATACACACCGGATGGCGCGCCGCCCGTTCGCGTCAGGGCGCGCTCATATTTGGGTGCGCCGTATCCGATATCGACCGGTTCGACCCGGCTTCCGACGAACATATTAACCCCGGGTCGCACCGTTACAATCGCACTCGTGCCATCCGCTACCAGCCCGTCGCGCTCTTCTGTAATCGTGCCCGCGAAGTAGACGGAGAATGGACTTCGGCCGCCGTTGATAACCTGCAGGCGCCAGAGATCCGCAACCTTGAGCTGGTTGAGCGGAGGCGGCGTGATCGAAACCGTAAACTGCGCGGCGGACGGCGCCGCGAACATCGCGGTCAGCAGCACTGCCGCGAGGCAGCCGAGAAAGATCCTTCGCGGACGCCGTCCGTACGATCGCGCGTGTGCACGAACGTTCCACACGCGTGCGATTGGTGGCGAGTCACGCAACGTTCCTGAACTTGTCATATCACTTTTATTCTGGTCACCATCGCTTGAGGACCGACGCAACAAACTGCGTCTGATTAAAGCTGCCGGAGTCAAAGACCTCGTCAGTAAAGCGACTGGTCTCGACGCGGGCGTAGAGTGTACCGACCGGACCGGCATTTGCGCTCACCGAGGCATAGACACCCTTCTCATTGCTCCGGTCGACGTCGTCGAAAAGATTGACCCCGACCGTCGTCTGAACGTCTCGCATCGGCTGAACCGAAACGCTCACGTCAAAGACATTGCTGTTCATCGGTAGCGAAGTTTTTCCTTGTCGGAACAGACTGGCGGTTCCCGCGAACGTCAATCGCGACACGGTAACCGCCTGCGTCAGGCTCATGACTGTTGTCGACAAATCGAAGTCGCCAAGATTAGTCGTGGTGCGCTGATTCAAGACATTGATGTTCGTCGTCCCGGAGACCGACTCCGTAAGCTGATAGCGATGACCCGCCGCTAACGACAGATTTGTACTGTTGAACTCCGAAACAAACGTCGCGGGATTGTCGGCGCCTGTGTCGGTGTTCTGGCGAGTCGGCATGAACTGGACCATGAACCACGGCTTGCCCCTGAAGCGAACCGACAGCCTCGTGCTGATAGACGTCGACGTTGTTGTGTAGAGCTGAAATCCACTGAGGTTGTTGCGTTCAGTGCGAACCTGTGCGGAGAAGGCGACCTGTCGGCGCGCGAACTGCTTCTCGAATCGGCCGTTTATCCTGCGAAAGTCGTTTCGGAGAAGCGGATTCCCGAGCGTCACGTATCCGGGTCCGACCTGATCGAAGTCTCCGCCGATCTTCATCGCCTGCGCCCGCAATCGAACGTCGATGCCGCCGCGGGCAGCCCAGTTGCCGGAGCTTGTGCTGTTGATCGTGACGCGGTTCTCCAGAAAGCCCGGGATCGGCAGGTCGTCCGCCAGTGTCGCTCCCTGTCGGTCGCCGGTATAAACGCTTGCGGCCGCCTCGCCGAAGACTGTAACCGTCCGCTGCGGATCTGACCAGCGCGTCGAAGCCAACGCAATCAGGTTTTCCTCTGGTCGGCGCGGAGCGAAGAACAATGTCGAATCCGTCTTTTCGTCGGCGAAGTACGTCGCGGATATCAGAAAGTGCTTGCCGTCAGTTCGACCGACGCCAACGCGAGCGGCATAGATCGACCGTTTGTACGAGAGGCTGTCAATGCCGACGAGAAACCGGTTTGTAAAGGGCAACGGATCCCGCACCTTGCCGCCCGTGACGCCGAGCAGAATGGGCCCCGGCTGGAATTCGATGTTGAGTCCGCTGATCGCGATCCCGTTCAACGAATACGGCGAGTGAACGGGATACGTCGTTCCGATCCCCAGCGCTGGAAATCGCATAGCAAGACGCTCCTGCGCCGTCATCAACCCGAGGTTCTGAAGCTGATCGAAGCTCGGGCGTGCGTTGCCGATTTCATCCCGGAGGTCGAGAAGCTGCGTAATCCGCGCCTCGGCGTTTTCCTTTGCGTCCGTCGCGCCCGCAGCGAGATCCTGTGCGTTTCCGATCAGCTCATCCGCGCCGGTAGCTCCGGCCGCGCGGTCGCCAAGTGCCTCAACCTGCCTGTCGATCCTGTCGCGGATGATCTGCTCCAGTTCGTTTGTCCCGAGATTCAGGCTGAACGAAAAACCGCCGATCTGGCGCCCGAGGACGTTGTCATCCGTCGTGTACATGATGTTCGTCGACAGCGGCACACCCTTGACGAAGAAGGTCGGCGCGAACTCCCATCGAAACCGATTGTTGGGAACGAGCTGGCCGAATCGCTGCTGGTTCGACGTCTCGAAGTAGGCGCGGGTGTAACCACTAATACGAACCGACTCACCCAACTGCACGCCGAGCTCCTGCGCGTTGGCTGCGGGCACCCACCCGATCGACAGCAAGATCGCGATTGCCAGTATCGCTACCTGAAGTGCACGCTTCATTTCGGCCTCGTGAACTCGATTGCGTCCGCGTAAACGAGACGTTCAGGGTGGCGCCCGGTGTTCGTGACAAACTCGTACTCGCGAACCACTG
>JAGQWL010000032.1 GCA_020437385.1 Bacteroidota bacterium | reverse complement strand
GGGGCTTGGTTGCGTGCAGGATGCGCAATGCGGTCGGAAACGGTGTTGCGTTCAAGTCGCAGATCGTTTCGTCCACGTCGTATGCAACATGGACGCGGATCAATGCGACGCACAGGCAAACGATCCGGGACGATTTGCTGTCACGCTTCGGCGAGCCCTCAAGGACGAGTCACGATGTGAAACGCCACCGACGCTCACTCAACGTCGATTGCGGTGGGATAGGCAGATGGGCGGCAGCCATATTGCTGCAGAAAGGCGGTGGAGAAGTGAGCGACGCTTCTGAAGCCGACGGCGTAGGCGACCTCGCTGACGGTTCCAGCCCTTGCCGCCAGCAGCTGGGCCGCGCGTTCAAGTCGCATTTCGCGGATAACGTCTGACGGGGCCTTGCCAATCAGTGACTTGAGGCGGCGATGAAGCTGACTGCGGCTGATTCCGATTGCCTCAGCCAGCATGTCGACCGACAGCGTGTCATCTGCCAGACCCGCCTCCACTTTGCTGCGCACTCTCTCAAGAAAGACCGCGTCTGCCGATGATACATCGACCTTTGTAGGGTGCAGCGCGACAAGTGGTCCGGGCTCACCTTGTGCAAACCGCACGCGTAGTCGTCGTCGCGATTCGATGAGGTTGTGAACCCGGGCGAGGAGTTCTGCCGGATCGAACGGCTTTGTGAGGTAATCGTCAGCCTGAAGGTCAAGTCCCTCCAGCTTGTCGGATTGGTCGGCGCGGGCGGTAAGGAGCACGACGGGAATGAAATCGGTTTCGGGATCGGCCTTCAGAGCCTTGCATAGCGCGAACCCGTCCATTTCCGGCATCATCACGTCCGAAATGATGAGGTCGGGAAGAAGCTCCCGGGCCATAGCGAGGCCGGACGCACCATTGTCCGACTGTTCCACGCGGTACGTCTGCGCTAAATGACGGGTGATGTAGGTACGAATATCTGCGTTGTCCTCGACAACCAGCACGACGGTCTGGTCCGCGGTCGCATCGGCGTGCGCGTCGCTTGCGCGCTTGTCGGTTATGCCGTCGGAGGTGACTGCATCGTCTTCCTGCTTTGCAGGCGGACGCTCATTCTCGGTTGCATTCAAACGATCGACAACCTGATCGTCGCCGAGGTGGTTTCTTCCTCGTCTCAGTTTTACAGTGAAGACACTACCTTCTCCATACTTGCTTTGCACATCGATTGTGCCGCCGTGCAGCTCCACAAGTTCTTTGGAAAGCGCCAGTCCAATGCCCGTGCCCGGCTGGAACGGTCCGGAGCTTTCATCCGCTCTAAAAAAACGGTCGAAGATATGCGGCAACGCATCAGACGAGATTCCCCGTCCGCTGTCCTGCACTCGTACTTCCAGATACTCAGAATTGGCGGATGTCTCAATGGATACTTCTCCGCCGCTGGGGGTAAACTTGAACGCGTTAGAGAGGAGGTTCACCAGCACCTTTTCGAATTGCAAACGATCCAGGTAGACTTCAGTTGGCTCTTGCGGGAGGCGAATATCGAAGGCGATCCGCTTGCTTACCGCCGCTTGTCGAAAAGGCAGCGTCAGTTCTGAGATGAATGCACCGATTTCTACTGGAGAAGTCTGAATATTCAGTCTGCCGGCCTCGACGCGAGCCAGGTCGAGAATCTGATTGATGAGCCCGAGAACGCGACCGGCACTTCGGCGGGCGAGACTGAGTTGCTCTTTGACATCCTCGCTTACCGAGCCGTATTCGCCATCCAGAACATCGTCCAGCGGGCCCATGGTAAGGGTGAGTGGGGTCCTGAATTCGTGGCTCACATTCGCAAAGAAGCGGCTTTTTTCGAGGTCAAGCTTTCTGAGGTTCTCCGCTTCGAGCCTCTGAATTTCGACCACGTGCCTGAGTCGAAGCTGATTCTGGCGGTACCGATAAAGCGCGGCGACGGCGCCGAGCAACAGAACGCTGTAGCAGAGCAGAGCCCATATTGAGCGCCACCACGGAGGTAGAATTGTGAATACGACGGATGATTCTGGTCCAGGATCGCCGTCCGATCCGAGCGCCTGGACGCGGAACGTGAATCGACCGGGTCCCAGGGCGGCATAGTCACTTCGTGATGAAGCGCTCCATGGCGTCCATGTGCCGTCTGCACCGTCCAGTCGCGTGCGGAAAAGGACGTCGTCCCGCGGCGGGGTGGCGTAGGCGAAATGGAGCGCTTCACTGTCGTGCGGGAGGCGAATGTCCCCGATCTCACTAGATCCGAAAGAGAGCGTTTCCGAACCCGCCGCGATCATTCGAAGCAGTGGCCGCGGCGTCACGGGCGCGCTGACCTCGCGCGAACGATCATAGCGAACGAGTTTCTCCAGGCCCATCAACCAGGCGATGCCATTGGCTTCAGGAACGATGTCTATGATCTGGGTTTCCAGCAATCCCCCGAGCGAACTCGAAACGACATCGTACTGTCCATTCTCGTTCTTTCGCATAACTGCCGGAATCCCGAATTCCTGGGCAAGCCAGATCTGTCCTCCAGTGTCCTCCCTGATAACGGGCATCGACAAGGGATTATCAGAGAGGGCGGCGTCGAATCGATCATCAGATGAGACGACAGGAGAATTCGAATCCGCGTCTTCGTTAATGCGGAGTATTCGACCTCCCGTGGCCGTAAGGAAGAGCTCGCCGCCAATACTAAACACGAATACCTGGCCTCCCGGAATTCCGTCAGGGGCGCCGAAGGTCGATATCGTGGCGTTCCGCAACGGTTGGGTTGCACCATCCGGTTTCACTCGCACGAGCTTGCCGTCGGTCGTGCCCAGCCAGAGGTCTCCCGAACGGCCTTCCGCAATCGACCGAACAAGTGCATCAAGTTGTTCGACTGACTCGGCGTGTCGCCAACCGCCGTCGAAGCGCTTGACCGCTGACAGGCCGTTGTCGCGCCCGACGAGCAGGTAATCGGGATTCTGCTTCCAGCGGTGCAGGTCCCAGTCGTTGGTTGGGAACCTTGCTTCTTTGATCGCAACGAAGCGATTCCCACTCAGCCGGAAAAGCATCTTGCCGCCCTGGTGGATGGCAAGCAAGTCGTCGTCCACGGTCGAAAGAGCCGCGATCTGACCGGACAGCCCCTGAATTCGTTCAAATCTGTGAGATTCCGTGTTCAAGACATAGACGCCGTCCATGGTGCCGACGTACAGGGTCCCATTGTATCGCGCAATTGACGTTGCCTGCGCGCGTAGGCCCAACCTCTCGTTGAAATAGGAGAGCGGTTTTGCCAGCTCGATTCGCGTTATTCCGCGTCGGTGGGCGAGCCACACGTTCCCGGCCCGGTCGACGTAGACATAGCCGACGGAGTTGCCTGCGAGGCCGGTCTCGGTGTCAAGATGACTGAGGAGACGACCGCTCCGGTCGATGACGACAACACCGGCCGCCCGTGTGCCCAGCACGAACCGACCATTCGGAAGCGCGGCACCCGGCACGTACACCCTTCCAGCCTGCAGAAGGGAGTCGGCCTCCGTCCGGAATGGAGCGAACCGCGAATCGTTGTGCGGCGAGCGAGGATCGTATAGCCAGAGTCCCTCATTCCGTGTACACAGGACGACTCGACCATCGCCATACGGGAGCATCGCGTAGATCGGTGTATCAGCGAAGCGTTCTCCACCTGCAACCAACTCGAACTCTCGCTCATTCAGTCGAAAGAGACCGCTGTCGAAAACGACGAGGTAGACGTCACCGTCGATGTAGGAAATGATCAGCGTCTCTTTGTCGATTTTCCAGGAAGCAAGGGTTTCGCCGTCCCACCTGAAGACGTAATAGTTCGTAAGGAAGTACACGCCGCCGGGCGTTGTGATTGCCTGAAAAACAGTTCCGAAATTGCGCTCCTCTGGACGAACCTTCTCGATCAGCGAGACATATTCTGTCCGGCCGATCGCGCTATGATCCAGGAATCCGATCTCGTCCTCACCGCCTACCCAGACTGTCCCGTTCGAATCAGTAACTAGCGCACGAACGTATGTACGGTTGGGCAACGGCGTGAGTCGCCAGGTCGAACCATCAAATTCAAGGACACCATTCAGATTGCCGAAGTACATGATACCCAGGCTGTCCTGCGTGATTGTCCAATTCTCCGGAGACGCGTTGTAATCCGTCCACCCATAGGCTTTCGTGAACGGCAGTCCAATCTCATTCTGTGCGGTTGCCGGCACAGTGCTCAGGGCCAGCATGCTCACTAGGGCCAAGCTCAGGGCTGGGGAATTGTGTCGCAACGTTAAGGTCGAACTAGCTGGGGACGTAAGACTGCGGTAACCTACACACTTTTGCCGGCGTTTCTAGGCGAGCAGCGCACTATAGCTCGACCTCGCCCGCTCGTCGCTCGCCCGCCTTGAGCCTGATCGCGTCAGCAATGCCAGGATGGTGCGCCGCGATTTCGTCAAACACGGACCGCGAAAGCCGATAGACATCACAATAGTCGATGGCACGAACCGAGGCGTTCCGTGGGCGATCTTCGAGCAGGGCAATTTCGCCGAAAAAGTCGCCCTCAGACAAATTTGTCAAAACGTTTCCATCCGGACTCAATACCTCGACGGACCCACGGACGATGAAGTACATCTCACGCCCTGCCTCACCAGCGCGAACCACGTAGTCGCCCGGCGTAAATATTTCGGATGTCAGTTTGAGCGCCACGTTTCGAACGAACGCATCCGGTACCTCGACAAACAGGGGGACGCGCTCAAGGAAGTCCCGCTTTAGAAAGAGTGCGACGTCGTCCCGCAAGCCGGCAGGCAGGGAACCGAGGATCAGTGATTCATCATACCCGAGCCGGCGTTCCCAGACGTAGTCGTAGTACTCACGAATGCGCCGCTGGAGGTCAGACGGTATCCGGCGATAACGGACGAACGCGCCGAGTCGCTCCATCTGTTGCAGGTAGCGTGTCCGTGCAGGATCCATGTTTGTCAGGATTGTCGCGATGTTTCCGATCACATACGCGTACACGCCTACCCCGAGAATCATGACAAGCACTGCGTAGAGGCTCTGCGCGTTGTTTGTCGGAACCACGTCGCCGTAGCCGACGGTCGTCAGCGTGGAAACACACCAGTACAGCGCGTGGACGTATACAGCAGCCGACGGCCCAGCAGCGGCCTCGGTCGAGCGCAGCGAGATCCATCCGCAGGCAATCCAGTGCGCCGTCAAGGCTAATCCATATGAGAAGAACGCCAGCCGCAGGTAGGCCGCGCGCTGAATACGACGCCGAACCATCTCGCGTGCATACTCCCAGACGCGATAGAGTTTACCGAG
>JAGQWL010000031.1 GCA_020437385.1 Bacteroidota bacterium | reverse complement strand
TGTGGATGGTTTTGTGCGCGCGATAGCCATGACCGACGAAGCCTTCTACGCCGGTGGATACTTCAGTACCGTTGGGGGCGGTACTGTTGACGTTCGCAACCTCGCTTTGTGGGACGGGCGCGAATGGACGGCAGTGGTCGACAGCGCAAGCCGCCGGTACGAAGTCTACGAGCTCGCCGTAGACGCAGGGCGACTGTTCCTTGGCGGCGAGTTCGATTACGTCGATGGGGCGACGTCTGCCAACATTGCCATGATGGACACGCTGGGATGGCATTCGCTCGGATCAGGGGTGTCGTTCCCGAATGGAAATGCATGGATAATGAGTATTTCCGTCCGACGCGACACGGTGTTTGTAGGCGGCCGCTTTGAAGACGCGGGCGGATTGCCTGCGAGCCATGTTGCCGCGTATTCGGACGGTGGGTGGATGTCCCTGGGCGACGGCTTTGATCATTGGGTTGAGGACTTGGCAATCGATTCAAGCCGACTGGTGGCGGTCGGCTACCGTAACGACAGCACCGCCGCTGCAGAAAAACTCGTGGCCGAATGGAACGGAAACGAATGGGTTTCGCTGGCGGATGTGGTTAGGAATGGTGGTGGACCGGGTCGCGTCGATGCCGCCACTTTCGCTGGTGGTGATCTGTATGTAGGTGGACTGTTCGATTCAATCGACGGAGTGGCGGCAAGTTCGGTCGCACGGTGGGACGGATCGACTTGGCATCCGCTGGGTGATGGGGTGGACTCTAACATCTGGCGACTCGAGCCTTACCGGGATGGAATTGTTGCCGCAGGCTTGTTTAGAAATGCCGGAGGCGGTCCAGCCAGCCGCATCGCCTATTGGGACGGGGTCGATTGGCAGGAGGTGGACGGCGGCGTTCTCGGACCGGGTGGTTCGTTCGGCGGAAGGATCGACGGAATGGCGGCCAGCGGAGAAAGACTCGTCGTCGGCGGTGACTTCTCGAGTGCCGGCGGGCAGGCAGTCGCGAACGTCGCCGAACTTGACGACGGTGAGTGGTTACCGGTTGGTTTGATGGAGTTCAATGGATTGTCCGACGTTCCCGACGCGCTCGCCGTCGGTCTGGATGGCGTTTACGTGGCAGGCAACGTGCAATCTGCCGGACCGATCGCCGCGAACGGAATCGCCAGATGGGATGGAAGCCGCTGGAACGCCGTGGGTACCGGCGTCCAGGACGGTACCATTTCCAGCCTCGTTGCCGATGCGGGCGACGTGTACGCCGCAGGTTCCTTCAAACGTGCCGGCGACGCGGAAACGTCGGGAGTCGCGCGGTGGGACGGAAGTCAGTGGCACGCGTTTGGTCTACCGGCCGATTCGGTGGCAGTATATCCGCTGTTTGTTCAGGACATCGATGTGTTTGACGGAAGTGTATATGCTGCCGGAACGTTCGAGGACCCGGCGCTGGACATCCGAAGCGTTGATGTCAGAATCTGGTCCGGCAGTTCCTGGGACAAACTGGATTCGGGCCTGGGCGAGTTTCCTCACAATCTTGTGCTCCTGAGCACGGACTCGCTGCTTTTTGTCGGTGGAGATTTTTCGACCGCCGGCGAATTGACCGTCGGTAACATCGTCGCATGGGACGGCGATTCGTGGCGCGCGGTGGGGCATCCGCAGCGTCTCGATCCTGTGACCGGAGTGTCGGATGTCTCGGCGATGTCCGTGCTTAATGGCGAACTGTATGTTGCTGGAGACTTTGGAGTGGCGGGCGAGTCCTGGGCCGACGGAATTGCGCGGTTTGATGGTGCGTCGTGGAATCCATTGCCGAAGGGTTCGCCGGAGTCGATTCGTTCAATGGCGACGGCTGGGGACTACTTGTATGTAGTCGGCGACGATCCTTTCGACGATACGCCATTTGTGCGCTTCGACGGAAATACCTGGGAAACAATCGAGGGTGGTGTTGTAGCCGACGACGTTGTGGCCGACGACGGTAACCTCTATCTGAGTGGTGACTTCTACTCCGCGGGCGGCGTCGGATCCTACCGCTTTGCCAGATGGACCGCGCCGGCGCCCTCTTCAAGGGATGATGAACCCTCCTCTCTTGAATTCCACTCGTCATTCGACAGCGTCTATCCGAATCCTTTTGTTGATAACGCTACGATTCGATTCTCCGTCGGACACCGAACGCACGCCAGGCTCGTTCTCTACGACGTTGTCGGGCGTCAGGTCGCTGTGCTTGCCGATACCGAGTTCGCCGCGGGAACCCACGAGGTTGCCGTTGAAGGCAAAGCCTTGTCGGCAGGCGTTTATATCTGTCGGCTTATCACGGATCAGGAAAGTGTCTCCGCTTCCCTCGTGCGCATTAATTGATTCGCACGGTCTCACATCAGCCCGAACCGGTTGAGATGGCAGCTTGAATTAACGAACTTCGGGGCGACACACTGCTCGATTGATCAGCCCCCGGAGAAAACCAGCTCAATGCCATTTGATCCCCAGCCTACGCTTTCTGGCGAGTTGCTTTCACTTCGGCCATTGACGCCCGACGACTACGACGCGTTGTTCGCGGCCGCCTCGGACCCGCTGATCTGGGAGCAGCATCCGATGAAGCGTTACAAACCGGAGGTGTTCGGTCCGTTCTTCGAGAAATCGCTGGCATCCGGCGGGGCGCTTGTCGCCATCGACAAGAAGTCCGGCGGCATAATCGGTTCGTCCCGGTACTATGGACTCGAGGAGAACCTGTCAGAAGTCGAAATCGGATGGTCCTTCCTGGCGCGCAACTACTGGGGCGGGATTTACAACGCCGAGATGAAGCGGCTGATGATGGATCACGCGCTGCGGACGGTCGACTCCGTCGTGTTCATCGTCGATCCGAACAACATCCGTTCACAGCGTGCCGTCGAGAAGATTGGTGGCGCGTCGGAGGGCCTGCGCGTGATAAGGGGGAAGGAGAGTCTGTTGTACCGAATCGTGACACGGCAATCCCGCCCGTTTGAGGCGAAGATCCTGCAGTTTCCCGAGACGCGGGTTGCAATGATCGAACACCGCGGCGACCCGAAGCGCGAGCACGAGACCGTCCGCAAACTGGTCGCCTGGAAGCTCGCGCACGGATACCGCGACACCAGGCGCTACCGGCAGTACGGCCTGCACTACACCGACCCTCGCACCGTCGCGCCGGAGGACCACCGCGTCGGCATGTGCATGAGCATCGACGAGCACGTCGCGCCCAACGATTTCGGTATCGTCGAGTCGATCATTCCGGCATGTCGGTGTGCCTTCGCTCGCGACATAGGAACACGACCCAACAACAAGGCTGCGACATTTCTGTATGAGCAATGGCTCCCACACAGCGGCGAGCAACTTGCAGAAATGCCGATGATCTTTCACTACGTCAATGTCGGACCGGACATCCCGGCAGAGAACATGATTACTGACGTGTATCTGCCGCTGATCGGATGAGCGTCGCAATTCGTTGAGCCAAACCCTTGAAAATTCCAGTCGCATCCTCGTCATCGGCTGCGGTGGTTCGGGAAAGACGACCCTCGCCGTATCTCTTGGTGCGGCCCTGAAAATTCCGGTCGTCCACCTTGATACACTCTTCTGGAATCCGGGCTGGATTCCGACGCGCCCTGATGAATGGCAGCGGATCGTTGACGCCGAAGTCGATCGCCACTCCTGGATTATGGACGGCAACTACGGCGGCACACTGGATCGCCGCATCGCTGCGGCAGATACGATAATCTTTCTGGATCTTCCGAGACGAACGTGTTTGCGACGCGTTGTTCGGCGCCGCGTAAACTACCTCGGCAGGTCGCGTCCGGAAATGCCGGATGGATGTCACGAACGCGTTAACCTGGAGTTCATCCGCTGGATCTGGACCTATCGGAAATTGCGAAGACCCGGTATTCTTGAGAAGCTTGCTGCGGCATCACACGCGAGGGTTCATGTTCTTGATTCCGCACGGGCGGTTGATGATTTTCTAAACGGCATCTCCGGAATTCGTGCTCTCCTTCGATAATCCGCGCCTCAAGCGCAACAACTTCGATCTGCTGCGGCTGCTCTTCGCCGGGACAGTCGTGCTGGTTCATGCAGCCGAACTTTCCGGCTACGCCCAGCTCAAATCGATCACGGCGTATCTCTCGACTTCCGTTGCGGTGCGCGCGTTCTTTGTCGTGAGCGGCTTCCTCATCTTCATGAGCTTCGAACGCTCGCCGACGATCCGGCGATACGCCGACAAACGTGTCCGCCGCATTTATCCCGCCTACTTCGCGGTTGTTGTACTCTGCGCCGTACTGCTTCTCTTTGTCAGTACGAAAAACCCCGCCGGATACTTCTCACTGGAGTGGGGAAAGTACCTCGTGGCGAACCTGACGTTTCTGAATTTCTTACAGCCGTCACTGCCCGGCGTCTTCGACACGAACCTCTCATCCGCCGTTAACGGCGCGCTCTGGACGCTGAAGGTGGAGGTGATGTTTTATCTGCTTGTTCCCTTCGTTGTTTTCCTGTTCAGAAAGCTCGGAACGATGCCAGTACTCGTTGTGCTGTACGTGCTGTCCGTTTTCTATGCGTGGGGGTTTTCGTATGCGGCTGAATCGACGGGACGCGGACTCTACGCGATACTCGGGCGCCAGCTCCCCGGTCAGCTCTCGTACTTCATGGCGGGTGCCTTCTTCTTCTACGAGC
>JAGQWL010000276.1 GCA_020437385.1 Bacteroidota bacterium | reverse complement strand
CGCGGGTCCTGACATCGCGGGTCCTGACATCGCGGGTCCTGACATCGCGGGTCCTGAAATCGTCGGTGCCGATGTTTGGGCCCGTGCTGTTCGTCGTCTGTTTTTTATCGACGGCCGCCACTGTTCTTGCGCAGCCCGTTTCGCTCAGTGGATCGGCCGGGCTGTCGGCAAAGGGGTACAGCGCCAGTGGGATTGCGGAACGCAAGGCTCCGGCCGCACTCGAGGCCTTCGCGAGGGTCTCTTTCGATCTTGCCGGTCTCACGAGTGGTGTGAACCTGACGTATTCCACTGACCAATCCGGCGTCCGGCAATCGATCAACAAGTTTGCATTCAAGACCGCCTGGAAGTCAGGCAGCATCGAGGTCGGAGACGTATCGGCCAACTATTCTCCGTACAGTCTCAGCGGTGTGACGACGCGCGGCGGCAGCATCGAGCAGCATGCTGGACCGATGTACATTGCATTTGCCGGCGGGCGGTCTCGTAGGGCGGTGGACGTTTCAAGGCTCGAAAGCTTTCGCGGTGCCTCGTTTACCCGTTACGTCTTCGGGACGCGTTTTGGCGCCGGCGATCCATCCGGATCTCATTTTCACCTCATCGCGGTCTACGGGAAGGATCGTGAGAACTCGCTCGAGGAGCCAGGCGATCTCACCCCCGCCGCCAACGTTTCGCTGACACCCTCGTTCGCGCTCTCTTTGTTTGGGAAGGCGCTCAAGCTTACGGCGCAGGTCACGGGATCTGTTTACACGTCGGACTACACAGAGACGATCGAGACTGATACTGCACTGCCGGCATTTGCAAAGGAGTTCGTGACGGAAGGATCGCAGTACGACTTTGCCGGCAACTTTGCACTTGCTTTTCAGCGGCCGGACTACGGTTTTGCGGCCGATTTTACGCGCGTCCAGCCGGGCTTCCGCTCCCTTGGCCTTTCGCAGATCCGCAGTGACGAACAGACAATTCGTTTCGCCCCGCGCTTCCGACTCCTGAACGGTCGCCTGAACTTCACAGGCAGTGTCGGTCGAACGCAGAATAATCTGTATCAGACGCTTCTGACGACACTTACGAGAGACCAGGCAAGCGTCGCCATTCAGGCGCAGGTGTCGCGCCAGTTTGGCATCGCCGCATCGGCCAACGTCCTCAGCAATGTGTCGGATCCGACTCCCGGAAGTCCTGCCACGGCAGCAGCGCTGCAGCAGAAGCAGATCGGCAGCTCCTTCATGGTCGCGCCGACGCTCCTGCTGCAGTCCGCTGCCGGAACGTCGCAGACGCTCTCAGTATCTGCCGCTCGACAATCGTTTGAAGACCGCAGTGACGCCGTGCTCGACGGAACGCGCATGGGATTCAATTCGACCAACAACTCGCTTACGGCGGTCTACTCGCTGCGCTTTCCTTCATCCTTGTCCGTGACCCTGACCGGGAATCTGGTAGCGAGCGACGCGACGACCTCGGACGCCAACATCCGCAATGCCAACCTTGCCGTCGGATACCGCCCGCTTGCGACGCTGAATGCAACCGTTTCGGGCGGATGGTCCGCGAGTACCATCAAGATCGATTCCGGCGATGTCACGACCGAGCAAACCGGCACACAATGGAACGGCGGATTGACGATGTCCTGGTCGGTGACTCGCGCGGCCGCTGTTCGTCTCCAGATCCGCGGGGTAGCCAACAGGAGCGATGCGTCGGTCGCGTTTGGCGACTACGAGGAGATTCAGTCAACACTTTCGTTCACACAACGATTTTGAATGAACTGCTGACGTCGCCCTTGTGGCTGCGCACTGAAGTCGATCGATCACACCATTCGGCGAATGCGAATCCCGCATGATTAGAGAATCGAACAAACAAATGATGACGAAGCTGTTCGTCCCGCCGCTGCTGCTGCAGCTGCTGCTGCTTTCGCTGGTTGTTCCCGCGATCGCCCCACAGCGTGCGCAAGCCCAGACGGGTTCCACGCAAGTCACGATCGTCGGCGTGCCGCCGATTCTGCCGTCTCCTTCGATCGATGACCTCCTCGACGAGTATGATCGCGGGGCGTATCAATTCACCGTTCTGTTCACCAGCGCATCGACGGCGCCCGTTCCGTTTCGCCTTTCGATTTCTTTGCAGCGCAACGGCATCACCGCCTTCACCGTTGAGTCGCTTCCTGTCGACCTTTCGCCCGGGGTTTACACCTTCAGCCGCATTCCGGATGGGCCGGGGTTCATTTTTGACCTGTCCCCAAAGGATATTCTGAACCTCTTCGTCGACGGAATCGACGACAAGATCTTCCGCACGCATCTGCTTCCTGAGGGGGACTACCTCCTGCAGGCCGAGCTCATTCCCGAGAATCCATCAGCGACAATCGCGAACGCACCTGCCATGGTTCCGTTCAGTGTGCGCTATCCGCAGCCTCCGGTACTGTTTACGCCAACGGAACTGGCAACCGTCAGTCAACAATTTCCGGTCTTCTCGTGGACGCCGGTAACGGTGGCAAACCCGGCGACGATCGTGTACGATTTTCTGCTCGTCGAACTGCTGGAGAACCAGACTCCGCTCGAAGCAATCGAGGGAAACAGGCCGCACCTCGAGCTGTCGCTGGACGGTCAAACGGTTGTGCAGTACGGACCTCGGTTTCTGCCGCTCGAAGACGGTCGGACCTATGCGTGGCAGGTCCGCTCGCGCGATCCGATCAACGATACGCCGTTCAATGAGGACGGGTACACCGAGATTCGAACGTTCACTTTCAATCCGTCTGCGGCGCCCGAGTCTCTCCGCAACCTCAAACAGATCGTGCTTGAACCTGGCTTCGCCGTCCTGCAGAACTTCGCGAGACTCGACGTCGAAACAACGCCTTCATCCTACGTCCTGAGCGGCGACGCCGAGTTGCTTCTCGACGGGGACCGCCCGACACGCACGCGTGTCCGACTGAACCGACTTGAGATCCAGAACACGAACCTTCAGGCTCCCGTTTTGCTTTCCGGCGGCGTCTCCGCTCTGAGAGGGCCGATCGATCTCGGATTCCGAATGCCGGACATCGTCAGCGTGGGCAGCCTCGGTTGGCAGTTTGGCAGTGGATTTACACTTCGCGGCGGACTCCAACTGCCGGACGGGCGGGACCTGCCTGCCGCCGGGCAAATCAGGCTTTCCGCGGCCGGACTGCAAGGCATGCTGACAGCGAGTGATCAGGATCTCTTTGCGGCGTCCGACGACTACGTGAAGGTCGCTGTCAACGAGGTTTCCGTCAGCCTTCCCGACGGTCGCATGAGCGGCGCCGGTGAGGCGACTCTCTTTGGCGAGGCAATGTGTTCGCTCGACGCCTTTCGCTTTTCCGACGGGGCGATCTCCGCGCCTGTTTCGTGTAATTCCGAGGACGTGATCCCGCTGGCAGGCGCTGCAAACGAATTCTCGCTATCGCTGAATCGCGTCACCGGAGCTGTGTCGTTTGACGAGCAGGGATTACAGTACGACCTTACTGCGTCAACCGGCATCAACCTTGAAACCGTGAATCCGGTGACAACGGATTCGGACTTCTGCGGACTCCAGGCGTTCGTGAAACTGTCGAGTGAGCGCGGACTCGGCGTCGACGAGTGGTACTCTTCCTGCACGGACCCGTCGCCCGTTCTGGACCTGGGGCTCTTTCAGGCGTCCCTCATGCGGCTGGACGTTGCGGCCTTCGATTATTCGGCGTCCGGGTGGACCGTTGAGCTTGCGACTGATCTGCAACTCTCGAGTCCGTATCTCGGCGACCTCCGATTACCTTCTATTCCTGGCGCTCGAATCACTCGAGATGGAATCCAGATTCCCGAAGCACACTTCGACGCGTCGCGGGTTCGCACGACGATGGCGCTCGGTCCGTTGCGCCTGCTTTTCAAGCAGATCGATTTTCCGGAGTCACGGTTTGCGTGGTTCGACTGGGACAAGGTCGGGCCGGGGCCGTGGGACTTCGGCTATACCGCCGCCATCCGCTTTCCGGATAACAACACGCAACCCGACTGTGTCAGGGGAAGCGAGATGGAGGTGATCGGGTTCTACAACGAGCGGGAGGGGATGGGTGCCGGAGTTCGTTCGGAAGGTGTTCGCGACTGTCGCATTCCGATCGGCCGAACAGGGACCGCAATCGTGTCGGATGAGCTCTCCGTCGAGTTCGGCTCGTTTGCCAACTTCGATCCAAACGCGTTTGAAAAATTCGAGATAGGATTTGAACTCCGTGGTGACGGTCGAATCGAGTACGGTGCACCGTTTACGTGCGAAGACGGGTCGGACAACGTCGGCGCGTTCTCGTTCGCCCCGGCCTCAGGCGGAATCGATCTCACCCTCGACCGGTTTGTCCCCTCGTGCGGACTCAACATCGGTCCGTTCGCGGCGTCCGTAACGCAGTCGCAGCTCAGGCTTGAGGCAATGCAGGGCGAACAGTTTGGCTGGCTGTCTGGAACTGGACGAATCGAGTTCAGTCGGTCCAACTTCACCGAGGGAACGTTTGAACTGAATCTCGCGACCGGGGAGTTCAGCGACGTCAACTTCGCGCTCGAATCCGCTTTCACGTTCGCGATCCCGCGCGACGAGCCGGTGTTCGAATTTCGCGTTGACAGGGCCCGTCTCGACGCCGATGGACTGATGATCACCGGGCGGCAGAGCCTGATCGCCGGGAATCAGTCGATCGGTGTGACGTTCGCGCGCGCCGTGCTGGACCTTGAGCAGGGCCGCGTGCGTTCGGGCCGCATTCGATTTGACGACAGTTTTGCGTTGGGCGGTGGCGTCGAGGCGGCCGATTCGCAACTGAAGTTCAAGGCACTGCCGATCGGATCCGCTCCGCCGTTCGATCCCGGATTCGCACTCGACCTCGCAGCCTCCGCGATCATTGACTCCGCGGGATTCCACTACGGCGGATCCGTCGATGGCAGACTGAATTTTGACGGGACGCAATACGACTCGGATCTACGTGCCGAGTTCACGGACGATTTTGAGCTCG
>JAGQWL010000275.1 GCA_020437385.1 Bacteroidota bacterium | reverse complement strand
GGAGCCGATTCCCTGAAGCGTTCGCCACCCTCTCTGCGTCCGACAGACTTGTACTGATCCTGAGGCACGGTGAACATCTCGCCCCGGAGGAAGTCGAGACATTGCTCCAACTTCCTCTCGGCGCTTTCGATTTGCGCTACGACGAGACGCTGCAGAGACTCTTCGATCAACTTCGCTCCTCGACAACTCCTGTCGAGAGACAGCTGCTCCTTGATGACGACCCTGATGAGTGGATCGGCGACATGGTTCGGGAAACAGTTCGTGCGTTTCCTGCGATCCCGGCGCCTCTTGCGGAGCGACTTGAGGAGGCACGAATTGAGATTGAGGGCAACGTGGATCGGACGAATTCGCGCAGGATGAACGTCACGGGAAACGTTGTGGCAGCGCTGGTTCTCCTGTCTGTGCTTGTCGGGTCTCTCTGGTGGCTACGAGGCGATGGTGCGGACCAGCCAAAACCCACCGATCTGCTGGCACTATCGGTTGAACGAGCAACCGACCTCCATCAGGACCTCACCGGCGCTTCGGAACAGGTCGCCGAGGAGTACCTGTATGACAGAACCGGGCGCCAGATCGTTGTTCCGAGATTTCGCGATGCCAGCCTTGTCGGAACCTCAGTCGAAAGGCTCGAAAAGCGACTGTCCGTCCCGGCGCTGCAATTTCAGGACGAGCTAGCGCAGACCGACGCTTCGTTTACAATCTTTGTGTACGATTACCGGATGCTCGGAAACGAGGGCGAGGCTCCTGCGATATCCCCGGCCGTCCTCCGCTCACTCAACGATGAGATTTCGTATACGTTGGCGCCGGTGAAGGCGGACACCGTGTTGGTCTGGCGTCATCGAACAAACATCTACGTTGCGGTCGGTCCGACGACCACCATTAAATCCCTGCAGGACCGTGCTGAGCTCCGTCAACCTTTAGGCAGCCGGTAGCTCGATTCGAAACGTCGTTCCGGCTCCGGGCCGAGATCGCAGCAGGATCAGTGATCCGCCGTGGTAGTCCTCCACAATCCGCTTGGCAAGGCTGAGCCCGAGTCCCCATCCTCGCTTTTTCGTGCTGTACCCGGGCCGAAACACATTCTTCCACTGGCTTCGTTCGATTCCCTTTCCGCTGTCTGAAACGTCGATCTGGACCCGGCCGTCCAGGCGATTCGCGACAAGCGCGATGGTGCCGCCGCGATTCTCCATCGCGTCGAGCGAGTTCTTGATCAGGTTTTCCACGACCCACTCAAACAGCTCACAGTTTAGCGGAGCTTCGATATCGTCGGGAATATCAACCGTCAGATTGACCCTCCCCTCCTTCTGCGGAATCCGCTTGGACATGTAGTTGATCGTACCACCGACAACGGTCCCCACATTCTCAATCGTCAGCTTGGGCATCGATCCGATGTCAGAGAACCTGCTCGCAACCCGGCTCAACCGACTAACGTCGACCTCCAGTTCGTCAAGCGCGAGGTCGATCTGCTGACGGTCGACCTCGGAATTGCGCAGCAACTCGATCCAACCCATCAACGATGAAATCGGAGTACCGAGTTGATGGGCAGCCTCCTTCGCCATGCCCACCCACAGATTCGATTGCTCCGACCGACGCACATATGAGAAGCCGGTGTACCCGACGAGGATGAAGAGCGAGCCGAACAGCAACTGGGCGAACGGAAAGAATCTGAGCTGTTTGACCAACCGCGAGTCGCCGTAGTAGACGCGCTGCGGCGTGATCTCCGCACTTGCGTGATCGATCGTTATCGGTTCATACTGTGCCTTCATTTCGTCACGCAGGGCAAGGATGTCCTGCAGGGACGCTCCCGCACTGTCCGGAAAGCTTACGGAGCGGCCGCGAAGCATCAGGTTGTTTCCGTATTGCGGGTTGCCCTGATCGTCGGTTACGATCGCCGGGATGTCGAAAAGGTCAGACCGCAGCACGTCATCCAGGATGAAGCTCAAATCGGCAGACGGCGGCATCCCCTGGGCCCACCGTATTGCTGCCTTGTAACGCTCTACATCAACGGTATCGGAAAGCGAACCGGAGTCCAATGCCCTGAGCATTCCGGTAAGCTCCAATTGATAAGGGTTTTCACTGGTGAGAGAAGCCTTTGGAATCTGTTCGAGGGCGGACGCCCACAACTCGATCACCGTCTGCTCGCGTTCCCTGAGCTTTTCGACCAACTTGTTCGTGTAGGTTATCGATATAACTGCAATCGCAACCGCCGCGAGAATGAGACCGAGCTTCAGCCGTGTAGTGAAACTGTATGCACGCATGGGAGAGTCACGTTCCGATAATCGGAAGGATTTGCTTGTCGTGTCCGCAATGTACCTTCTCGACGGCTGGCGGTTCAGAAAGGCGCCCGGATTCGGCAATACCGGATCTTACGGGTCAATAGCGGATCCGATCGACCGCTCACGGCCCCAAATGGCCAATTCGGAGTATCCGCGGAAACGCGATCCACCGGAGTCGCGTACATTCGACCGACAAAGCGACGGCAGCCGACGGTCCGCAGCGGATTCACGAGGATGATGTGTCGGGTCCTGCGACCGATTCAAGGTCGGCGTGTGGCAATTCAGCGGTCGTTTGCCCCTGCATCCGCGTACATAGACAGCTCGTTAACAGCTCACTGATACCGTGAAGCGACCAGAATCCGAAAGCATTTGGGACGCCCGGCCGATTCGCGTTCAGGCGTGTCTCATCGCGTCTTTGCTGTTCGTGATTGCAATGGTCCGTTTCTGGCCGGCGCCTTCGGGGGCGCCGCAGGCGTCCCGCTTCAGTGACCGGGCGCAGGAAGTGATCACAATCGAGCAGATCCCGCAAACGCGGCAACAGAAATCGCGACCAGCACCGCCCATCCCTCTTCCGCCGGTCGAGGTTCCGAACGATGTCATCCTCGAAGATGACGTTCTTGAACTCGATCAGTCGCTGGCGATCACAGAGGACGATGGAACGGATGAGGATACGGCCAATTCGAGTGATGCGGCGAGTCTCCCGCAGGCGCGAACGAGTGCACGCGCCGTACGGATCGTGGCCCCCACCCGTTCACGCGAGGCGGAGAAGCGGAAGATCAAGGCCGAAATAAAGGTAGAAATTCTGGTGGGCACCAAGGGAGAAGTTCTGGAGGTAAAGGTCGCCGAGCGGTACCTGTTAACGGGCGACGAGCCGTATACCCGGGAATCGGTCGACGAAATTGGTTACGGCCTTGAGGAGAGTGCGATTGCCGCTGCCCGAGAAACCGTCTTCCGGCCCGCACGAAATGCCGGTAAGGCCGTCGAAAGCTACACGTCGCTTGTCTTTTCGTTCGGGATCTAGCAATCCTGTGCTGCTGTTACCGCACCCACCGGGCGCCGCGCATCGGTTCAGGCTCAACCAAACAACGTACCGACTGGCGTCGGATTGAAGTAGACCGTCCCAGGGTGATTCGAAGAGGCAATCTGCCTGACGATTTCGTCGAGCTCAGATCGGTTCTTGACGAAGTCGATCTTATCGGCATTGATGATCAACACCGGACTTCGAGTATAGGTAAAGAAGAAGTTGTTGTAGACTTCGTTCAAGGCAGCTATGTATTCCCGATCCATGGTTGCCTCGTACGCCCGGCCGCGCTGGCGGATGTTGTGCATGAGCCGATCCGTTGACGATTGCAGGTAGACAATCAGGTCCGGAACCTTGACGGTCGATCGCATCATTGCAAACAGCGAATCGTACAACTGCAGCTCATCTCCCTTCAGATTCAACAGCGCGAACAACCTGTCTTTTTCGAACAGGTAGTCACTTACCATAACGCGGTGAAACAGGTCTGGGCCAAGCAACGAGTTCTGCTGTTTGAAGCGACTGGCCAGAAAACTCATCTGCGTCTGAAACGCCCACCTCTCGCGATCCTCGTAGAACCGCTCAAGAAACGGATTCTCCTCAAATTGCTCCGTCACCAGCCTGCCGGAAAACCGATCCGCCAGAATGCGGCTCAGCGTCGTTTTTCCAGCACCAATCACTCCCTCGACGACGATATACTGAAGTTCATCGCGCAAGGCGATCTCCGGCTCTGCGGCGCCTCGGGATTCGCTATTCGCGTCCGTTAGATGGTTCATTTTGATTAGAATAGATCAGACTCGGAAACCAGACCGGTCAGCGGTCGCGAATTGACCCGCCGGATACGATGGACATCCGCACAATCGGCCAGGAGTTCGTCGACTGTCGCATCGAAGGGCTTCGGTACGAACAGTTTCGGAGCCAACTCTTTCAGCGGTTCCAGAACAAAACGCCTTTCTGCCATGCGTGGGTGCGGCAACAGAAGTGAAGGAGTGGCCAGCTTCATGGTACCGTAAAGCAGGACATCGATGTCGAGCGTCCTCGGCCCCCACTTTTCGTGCTCGGCCGGTCTTCCCGTTTGGATTTCGATTCGCCTGCAGAAGTAAAGCAGTTGAAGGGCAGACAAACTTGTAGCGATCTCGATCACGGCATTCAGGAACGGCGGCCCCTCCACTCCCGGCTCGATCACGTGTGCCTCCGATTCGTAGACGGACGAAGTACGCCTCACTCTGATCGACGTATGGCCGTCAAGGCTCCGGACCGCGAAAGCCAGATTTGCCTCGCGATCGCCTAGATTTGATCCGACTCCGAGATATACAACGACATCGCCGACCGGCGCGGGTCCACTGCCCATTCTTGCAGTCCATTTCTTCCGTGCGGAGCGTCTACCGGACGGTGCTGCTCCGGCATGTGCGGCAGACTGTCCGACAATCAGTCTCGCCCACTGTCCGAAATACAGCCATCCGCCAATTTCCGCCCGTTCACAACGAGTGCCCACGGCAGGATTCGAACCTGCGACACCCGGTTTAGGAAACCGGTGCTCTATCCCCTGAGCTACGAGGGCCAGCGACCGAATATACGAAGGCACACGTCGTTCGTCAGTCAGTCTCCGAGCAGTCAGGATCAACTCGCACGACCAGCGATTTGTTCGATTCTGGACCTGAGAAGACCGAAATCGACCGGTTTCGCAAGGAAACCCTCGCTTCTGAAATCATTCGCCTGCTTTGCGTACTCATGCATATCGTACGCGCTCATCATCATGACGGCAACTTCCGGATCGAGTTCGCGGATCGCCTGCAATAACTCGATACCGTTCATGCCGGGCATGTTGATGTCACTCAACACGAGCACGATCCCGGGGCGCTCGTTCACGAACAGGGACAGCGCATCGCTACCAGTGAAGGCGAACAGGAGTTCCAGACTGCCGGCGCGGATCTCGCGGCGGAATCTCTGTCTGAACAATGGTTCGACATCCGTCTCGTCATCAACGACAAGTATTCGCATATCCTCTCCGGGTCGTCGCGTGTTTACGTGAGTTGTACATTGTAAGGGCGCCATTCGGAAACATTCAACCTTTGAAACAAACGTGCGAACAGACGCTGTAGTCTTCACTGCCCCCAACACCGTGGAACTCGGTACCGTGACATGCCGAGAGGCGGGCCCCGACGACGTCGTCGTTAGAACGACTCACTCCTGGATCTCGAACGGAACGGAGGGCTCGTATCTGCGGGGTGAACGCGTAGACGGCGACAAGGCCTGGATTGAGGGTGACAAATGGCCATTCCCGGTCGTTGCCGGATACCAGAAGATCGGAATTGTCGAGTGGATCGGCGACAATATTCGTGATCTGGAGATCGGCGAACGTGTATTCGTTACAATCGGCTTTGTCGAAGGGATGCATCACGAATACGCCGGACAGGTCCGCCACTCTGTTACCCCCCGAAGCGAGGTGTATAAGCTTCCTCCGACAGATGATCCGCTGAAGTATGCCGGAATGGTTCTGACTCAGGTTGGGTTTAACGGCGGCATGCGACCGCAGTTCGAGCAGAACGCGGTTGCCGTTGTCGGAGGCGACGGCATGGTGGGGCAATGGACGGCCCAGACCTTGGCGAACCGTGGTGCGCGGGTCATCCTGCTCGGCAGACGTGCCATGCGCCTGGACTTGTTCAGAAGCTGGGCCACTTCACGCGGCTATGCCTCGGCATGTATCAACACACGCGAGGAGACTGACCTCGATCTTGAATCGGTGTTCGGAGTGAAACCGTCGGTCGGAGTTGACACAGTTGGCTCCCTCGAAATGATGGACACGTTCTCAACCCAGATGCACCGCTTCGGGCATCTGGTTTCCGCGGGCTTTTACGGCACTGATGATCGGTTTGCCTTGCAGCCGGCCCGCTACGGCGAGCATACCATTCATCTCGTGTCGGGCTGGACTCGTTCGCGCATGGAGGATACACGCAAGGAACTCCAGGCGGACAAACTGGATACGCTGTCACTGATCACGCATCGCTTCCCTGTTACCGAAGCCCCGGCGGCCTGGGAGGCCATCGAATCACACGATCCCTCCGTTCTTGGCGTGATACTCGAATGGGATTAAACACTGAACACTACCAATGAGAGTCCTCCAGCATTCCAGCCCTGGCACGGTATCGATTATTGAGATGCCCGTGCCGGAACCAGAGCCGGACGAGGTTCTTGTCCGCGTCGAAGCCGTGTCGACGTGCCCGCAATGGGACCTGCATATTATTTCCGGTGTGCCGATGTTTGCGGACCGCCCCCTTGAATATCCATACGTGCCAGGAGAGCCGGGTCATGAATTCGCCGGGGTTGTCGAACAAGTCGGCTCGGCCGTCGGACAGCTGCACGATGGGCAACGAGTGGTGGCATGGCGAGATCCGGGCGGACGGAGGCAGGGAGCTTATGCGGAGTTCGTGTGTGTCAAAGGTGACCACCTCCTGCCGATACCGGCAGACATCCCGATTGAATCAATTGCGCCACTCGAGCTGGCAATGTGCGTTCAGGTATCCTTTGATCAGCTCGAGGATGTAAGTGCCCTCAGAGACAAGAGCATTGCAATTACCGGTCTCGGCCCTGCTGGACTGATCGCTGTCCAGATGGCCAACGCGTACGGTGCACGCAACGTTGTGGCGATCGAGCCGGAAGCAGATCGACGAGCGCTTGGTCGCACTCTCGGCGCCAATGAAGTCTTCGCCCCGGGAGATCCGGAACTTGCGGACCGGCAGTTCGACACAGGTCTCGACACGACAGGACTAAAGCCCGTCATCGAGGACCTGATGGCGCGAACACGCTCGACCGTGGCTATTTTTGGTGTACTCAGAGAACGCATCGAGTTCGGGCCCGAGAAATGGTGGGGGAACTTCCGCCTGATGGGCTACGGCGAACACAACAAGCACGCTGCTGTCCGAGCACTCGACCTCGTCAAACAAGGCAAGCTCGATCTCGGCTCCCTTGTGTCAAGTCGGTGCACGTTCGAAACCTACGTCGCTGGAATCGAGGACCTTCGCAACAAGACTGCGATCAAGGTGCTCGTATTTCCCGGCGAATCGCCAGAATAATGTCAGCCATCATTGATACACGAACCGCCGCCGAGCGAATCCGTGAGCTTGCAAACGCCGACTTCCAAACGGTGGTAGGATTTCGGCGACAATTGCATCGCCATCCGGAGTTGTCTTTTCATGAGCATGAGACGGCCGCTTTTGTGGCCGAGCGTCTCCGGGAAATCGGATTCACCGTGCGCACCGGCGTCGCGGGAACGGGTGTGATTGGTGACCTTGCGGGTGACAAACCAGGACCGACGGTCATGCTCCGGGCAGACATCGACGCGCTGCCGATTCACGAAACGACCGACCTCGAATACGCGTCGGTCAACGCGGGTGTGATGCACGCCTGTGGCCACGATCTTCATACTGCTTGTCTCCTGGGTGCGGCTCGCATACTGGCAAAGATGCGCCAGTACTTGAGTGGAAGTGTTCGTGTGTTGTTCCAGCCGGCTGAAGAACTTGCTCCCGGCGGCGCCGCGCCGATGATTGCCGAAGGCGCGCTGCAACCTTCAACCGTAGCAGCACCGTCCGCGGTGTTCGGCCTGCACACCTGGCCACGTTTGCCGGCGGGCACCATTGCCGTTCGCGGAGGCGTGTTCATGGCCTCAAACGACGAGATCGAAATAACCGTACGTGGACAGGGCGGCCATGCTGCAGAACCTCACCTCCTGTCGGCCGACCCGGTACTTGTGGCCGCCCATATTCTTGTCGCGCTGCAAACCGTCGTGTCGCGGAATCGTCCACCGGAAACTGCAGGAGTGCTTTCATTCGGCGCCGTGCATGCCAACGGAGCAACGAACATCATTCCAGACACCGTGTCGATTTCAGGAACGCTCCGATCCATGGACAGGCAGTGGCGGCATTCAGCGTTGCACCGCATTCAGACGCTTGTCAAGAACACGGCGCTCGCGTTTGGAGCGGAGGCCGACTGCGAGGTACTTGAAGGATATCCGGTGCTGATCAATGATCAGGCATCGGCGGATTTCGTGCGATCCGAGGGTATGTCGTTTCTTGGCTCGGACAAGGTCCATGAAGCGCCGCTTTGGTTCGCGGCGGAGGATTTCGCCCGCTACCTCGAGCATCTGCCCGGCGCTTTTTTCCTGCTGGGTGTAAATCGGCCTGATGTACAGGTTACCGGATTGCATACAGCGACCTACTCACCGGATGAAGCCGCAATGGAGACCGGCGCCTCATTCCTCGCAAGAATCGCGCTGGCATACTGCCACAAAGAAGTCGTCACCGAATCGAAATAAACAAAGGAGGCCTGATGCAGAAGGTATTTATCAGTCGGGAGTGGCCGAGCAATTACCACGAGCTGCTGCAAGACCGCGGAGTTGAGGCAAGTGTCTGGCCGGAATACGACGTCCCGACGCACGCTGAATTCTGCGATGCTTCCCGGGGTGCGGCTGCTATCGTCTCCACGATTGAAGATCCGATCGACGGCGCCGTCATGGACGCGGCAGGGCGTGGGCTCCGGATCATCGCCCAGGCAGGTGTGGGTTTCGACAACATCGACATCGAGGCTGCCCGACAGCGAAAGGTGTGGGTTACCAATGCGCCCGGCGTACTCGACGAGTGTACCGCTGATCTTGCCTTCGCGCTCCTGATGGCCGTCGCGCGACGTCTTCCGGAGGCAGTCGATTATGTACGAGAAGACAAGTGGTCCGGGTGGCACCCGTCACTGCTCGCCGGAGCAGAGTTGCACGGCGCAACTATCGGAGTTGTCGGTCTCGGCAGGATCGGGGCAGCCTTTGCGCGGCGATGCGAGGGGTTCGGCATGCGAATTCTCTATACTGCACGATCGGCGAAACCGGAAGCCGAAGCGCGCGGTTACGAGCACGCGCCACTCGAGAGGCTCCTGGCGGAGTCGGACTTCGTCTCGTTGCACGTTCCTTTGACGCCAGAGACTAGAGGCCTGATTGGAGAACGCGAGCTCGAGATCATGAAGCCCACTGCAATTCTGGTGAACACCGCCCGTGGTGCCGTCGTCGACACCGATGCACTCGTTCGTGCAGTATCCGACAAACAGATTGCCGGTGCGGGTCTTGACGTGACGGATCCCGAGCCGATGCGGGCGACACACCCCGCAGTAGGCGATCCCCGCATCGTGGTTCTCCCCCACATCGGGTCCGCAGGACTTGCAACACGACGCAAGATGTACGAGTTGGCGCTGCAGAACGTGATGCGTGTCTTCGACGGTCAGAACCCGCTGCACGCACTGGTAACTCCACAAACTGAAGGCCAGTGAAAAAGTCGCGATTACACCTCAATACGATTGCGCTCGAGCCCAATCGGTGGAGCCGAGACAAAACGCCGGTCTTTGACCTTGCCACGCTGCTCCCTCCTATCGCGGCGGCCGATTTTCGCTACGTGGAACTTTGGGAGGGTCATATTGCACGCCTCGACGCGGAACAGATCGCCGCGGCGCAGGCGCTGGCGGAGAAAACCGGCCTTGAATTGACAATCGCCGGGCTCTATCCAAAACTGCATCTGGACGGTGACCAGGCCGCGCAGGAATTTGCCAGAATCTCGAATCTCGTGCGGTCGGCCAAGAGGCTCGGTTCACGCACAATAAAATTCTTCGTGGGCTCGATCGCGTCTGCGACTTGCACTACCCGTGAACTTGATTCATCGATCGGGTTTCTGCATCAACTTCGGGAAACGGCAAATCGCGAGGCACTGGTTCTTGCCGGTGAGTTTCATGCGAACACGCTGTTCGACACGATCGAATCGACACAGAAGCTGTTGAGCCTGATTGACGGCCTGAAGATTTGCTTTCAGCCTTTCAACTTCGGCAGCACCGAGCAAACCCTGGCTGACTTACGCACACTTGCACCGGAGGTCGTTCACTTCCACTTGCAAGGACGGCGCGAAGGACAATTCTCCACACTCGAACGCGCAGACATCGACTATGCGGCGGTGCTTAGTCTCCTGGCCGAAACAGGCTACACGGGTGACTTTGGGATCGAGTTCGTAAAGGGATGCGTCGTCGATACGGTCGACGAAAGCTATCTAAGACGGGTCCTCGACGCGGCTGCGGTTGATGCTGACTATTTCAGAACTGTGGCCGCCTCGACCGGACTGCAACTGGAAGGCTGACCTCCATCCCGTCTACGATACGAACGGAACCTTGTCTGCGTAGGAACGGCTCACGGACAATTCCAGGCCGGAATCCAGAATCAGCTGACACCCACCTGATCGCTTGCGAATCATTTCGGCAATCCGTTCTCGATTCACGATCGTCGACCGATGAATCCGTACGAACTCGTTATCCGCAAGCTGCTCCTCAATTGCCGTCAACGTTGAGCGGAGTAAAAGCGGACGACCGACCGTATGTATCTCGACGTAGTTTCCAGCTGCTCGGACGGCCCGAACATCGCCCAGCTCGACAAATGTCGTCTTGCCGTTGTTTGGTACGGCAATGCGGCGAGGTTTTGCTTTTTCGCGCCGGTTCATATCGAGTAGCGCCCGCACCTGGTGCTGCAACGAAACTCGCATCGCCGTGTCCCGACAGCGCTCTCGCAGCCGCTCAACGGAACGACGCAGGCGGTCGTCGCTGAAAGGCTTGAGCAGAAAATCGACAGCGTGTTCCTCGAATGCGCGCACAGCATGTCGATCAAACGCGGTCACGAAAACAACCATCGGCATATCAGCGTCCGACAAGTTTTCGATGACGTCAAAACCCGAAAGCCCCGGCATCTGGACGTCCAGGAATACTGCATCAGGATGCGTTTGGCGAATTCGATCGAGGGCCGCCGACCCACTCCCTGCCTCTCCAACGACCCGAAGTCCGTCGAAGGTGCAAAGCATGTCTCGAAGCCCTTCACGCGCGGGCTGCTCGTCGTCAACAACGAGTACCGTGATTGGATAAGTCTCCGACATTTGAGAAATCCGTAACCGTGATCAGAATCTTTCGAACGGGATATCGACAAGGACCCTGCACCCACCCGTTTCCAAAGAGCGGATATCAAGGGAGTAGTTGTTTCCATACAACGCATCAAGCCGCGATTTAGTGTTTGCCAATCCGAGACCTTCCGTTTTCTGCGGGGACAAATGAATACCCTGTCCGGTATCGGTCACCTCGATCAGCAATCTGTTCTGCAGGCGGACAGCAGACACTTCAATCGCGACATTTCCGTCGACTGGACCCACCCCATGCCGTACGGCATTTTCCACCACGGGTTGCAGAAGTAGATGGGGTACACGCGCTTCACGTAGTTCGTCTTCGACGCGAACCGTTGTCTGCAGTCGATCTCCGAAACGCATGGACTCGACATGCAGGTAGTTCCGGATGAACTCCAGTTCACGATCGAGTCGAACGACAGGCGACGGAACATCGATCAGGTAACGGAACAGTTCGCCGATACCACTGATCAGTGTTGTCGCTTCGGGATTTCGATTTGAACGGACGAGCATGCTCACCGTGTTGAGCGCGTTGTAGAGGAAGTGCGGTTGGAGTTGTGTTGTTAGCGCCGTCAGTCGTGATTCAGCGAGAGCCGTCGATAGACGATCCGTATTCTCCCTCTCACTCAGAAGTCGCCTGAACCACTCGAACGATGACACGATTCCCAGAATGAAGAAATAGATCATTGAATCCGTCGCGAGGCTCATCGACGCAGTCTGCCAAATCTGATTCACCAGAGGGACCGCTTCCCGTCCGGGAAGGTCGAATCGCAGTACAGCAGCTGCGAGGGCATAAAGAGTGGAGGTCAGAATCGTACAGATTGCTCCTCCACCAACATGCGCCGCGATCATCAACCACCTCGCTGTAAACAGATCGGGTATGAACCTGACCAGCAACAGTGCCAGATAGGTTGCAGGAATCCAGGTGTACCACCCAAGCAGGATAAACAGCGTGCCTTTTGCGCTGACCGTTCCTCCGACGGCCAGGGCCAGTGATTGCCGACCGACGATTGCCAGTACACCGACGACGGTCCAGAAGAGCACGACAAGCAACAGAAAGCGCTCGGGCGTGATGGGATCAAGCAGGTAGCGGAGTCTCTTCATAGCAGTTAGCGTTGAGACGTGGATCATACGCACAATTCGGCGGCTTCCATCAGCGCCACATCACCCCAGGGCAACCGTTCGTCACCCGGCAATCGCGAAACGCGGCCGCGCGCACTATCGTCTTGCCGACACCAAGGTAATGATGCCCCAGCGACCATGAACCGATCAACGTATTCCCTCCTCGCAACATTGCTGCTGGTCATCCTTCAGATGACGGCGACAACCACTGCCAACTCCCAGTCTACCACCGACCTTGCGCAGCGCGCCGCGTCCGCCCTTCAATCAGGAGACCTGGATGCAGCAATTCGGGATTTGACCCAGGTTGTTCAATCACGTCCTGACGATGGGGTGTCGTGGTTCCGACTCGGCATGGCATACCATCAGAAGTCTTCATACCGAAGGGCGATCCGCGCTTTCACGACGGCAGACAGCCTGGGGACGGCATCCGCCACCGCTCGATACAACATCGCCTGCGCTCACTCACGTCTGGGCGATGTGGACGCCTCACTGACCTGGCTCCACAAGGCCGTGGAGGCAGGATTCAGGCAGCATAGTCTGCTGAACACAGACGGCGATCTCGCCGCTCTTCGGTCGGACAGCAGATTCCCCGACATTCTGGAGACTGTCAAGAGGAAGGCCACCCCGTGTATGTACGACGATCGCTATCGCACCATGGATTTCTGGGTCGGAAATTGGAACGTATTCGTCAACGGTCGCCAGGTGGGGACTAACACGATCTCGGTCGTGTCCGACGGATGCGCCCTGCTTGAGGACTGGAAGTCCGGCGCCGGCAACACAGGTATGAGTTTGAACTTCTACGACCCCGCCGTCGGAAAATGGAAGCAGACGTGGATTGGCCAGGAAGTGAGCGAATATGTCGAGGTCTCGCACGGCGACAGCGAGATCCTGCTCCAGTACGACAACGTCGACTCGACTGGTACAACCGTACTTAACAGACTCCTGCTCAAAGCGCAACCCGACGGTTCGGTCCGTCAGTTATTCACCTCATCGTCCGACGAAGGTAAATCGTGGACCACAGGATTCGACGGCAGCTACGTTAGAATGGACCATTAACCATGTTGCCGCGTCCTGAACGATGATCGGGCGTGACCTGAGATCCAGACATCATCAGGCTATCCGAATGGTTCGTGCGGAACCGTCGTAGCCCACGAAGTTGATGATACCGCTTCCTGCTTGCGATTGGATGAAAGGGCCGTCGAACAGCGGCCAGTTTTCGTACGCTACCGGCGCGCCGTCGACCAGTGGATCCTCACCGTAACGAGCCTCCACGTTCGCTCCCGACAACGTCCGGAGCCGAACTGTCGGGACCGGAACAAGCTCGAACTGCGGCTCAGAAAGGCCGGCACAGAATTCTTCGTATGATTCGAATCGCGTGGCCGATTCGCACTGCACGACCACACCATTCTTCAGCGAGTTGGCGTGCAGCCGTCGATGCCCCCCCTCAACTGCTGTAGCCGTGAACGGGGCCAGTGCGAAAATCGCAACGTACACGCGCTCAACACGAAAGACCGACCAGCCTCTGACACTGTCGGGAGCGCCCAAGCCCGACGAGAGAAACATCGAGACAAAAGGAAAACGAGACTCTGCCGGAATGTTATACAGCGCGACAATACAATTTTCGTGTTGGAAGACCTGTTCGAACGGCGATCCACCGGTCCACTTGTCCGCCTTGTCGTAGGTGGGTTTCTCCTGCGAGGCAACCAGTTTGGTCATCGTTCGCGGTTCTTCGGGAAACCACGTACCCATCTCGTACGGACCGGAATACGGGTTGAGCGCGAACAGCATATTCCCGGTGTCGTGTGGATCCGCGGTCGCCCACAACAACTCCCACGTGTGCTGTTGAATCGGTTGTACGAGTCCACTTCCCTTTCGCATCTCCTCGCCGGGATGCGCCGGTCGAGTGGCAGCAGAGCCCATTGCAAAGTCGGCAGAAACATAAGCGTACTTGTATACCGGCGTGACACGCTCCTGGGTGTACCGGATATGGACTCGAGAACGCTTCAGCTCCCTGTGTATGTACGGTTCTCGTCGATCCGTGGCCGCTCGATGTAACTCGTCCGCAGGAACGTAGCCGGAACAAGCGAGCGCAACCGCTGCGGCATGCGGGCGGTAGCCAGTTCGAGGC